>CAZRKH010000012.1:0-13875 GCA_964600785.1 uncultured Chitinophagaceae bacterium | reverse complement strand
ACCGCCACGACCGAAACGTTATCAACCCAGCCCGTCGGATCCCAACTGTTGACGGTATCATCCGATGTAATGATTCGCAGTGCGATTTCGTTGCCCGTCAAGGAGGGGAGCGTGTTGTCATAACTCATGGTCACGGTGTTCCCGGTCTGAATGACCCGGTAGACATCCCGCTGGTTATCCGGCACCGTCAGCGGGAAGTCGTATTCCGCTTCGGCAAGGACGAAGCCGGCGGTATCGGGAGTGACACTGACATCTACGATCTGAAAGAAAATATCGAGGTTGTTGGTAGGGCTGAGGTTATTCCGCCAGCCGGAGTCAAAGGTGACAGTAAACTGATCGAAGGTGTCTGCGGTGGCCTCGCTCGTGAGAAATGACTGCTGCACCCAGTTGTTGACCCGTTTCACCCCCAGCACCGATTCTCCGCTGGGAATTCCGCCACCGGACCTGTAGAGCACGACATTATTGGGCGCATCACCGCCCCCGGTCCACCCTGTGGGCACTAAAGTACCAGTCTGAAAGTCTGCATTGGTGAGACTAAGTAGTGTGGTGGCCGGGGCGGCGGTCGCAAGGGCGAGACAGATCATCGCCGAGGCTGGCAGGCAACGTACGAGCCGCCGAGCATAAAAACCTGCACGAATCCCGGCAGCCTTCGGCCCGCCGGCAAGGCAGAAAGAAGCAATATGCATCGGTGGAAACTCCATGTGATTGAATGCCCGAATGGTAGGGTGGGGCGACCCGTCTTAAACATCAATAATGTACCGAGCAGCCTCCCCCGAGTCTTGCCCCGATGCGACAGAAAACTTGATCATTTGGGACAAAATCTGTGAGTTTTGTGTGAGGGCCGCTGGGGCAGGAGAGCGGTCCGGCTCGTCGCCGACCACAACGGAGTTTGCCGTGGTTCCCGAGCCGGGAAACCTGCCTTGTCTGCGAACCACACACGCCTTGGCAATGCGATAGACGATTCCCGTTGTGGAAACGTCCGCCTTTTTGGCTTTTTTTCATGCCGAATTCGCATCGGCGGGTCGATTCTTTACCGATTTTCCGGGTCTCGGCGGGTCAGGCTCAGCTCGATTCCTCCGGCCACCGGCAGTTCGCGGCCCTCGGCGGCCAGCCGGGCGGTGAGCGACATCGGCAGCGATTCTCCCGGAGCGGGTGCCCCGCCGGTGGCGAGGAGTTCGTTGAGGTAGGGCTTGACCGCACCGCGGATCGTCTTGTCGGTGGCCGGACGCGAGGTGTCGCCCACGAAGTTCCGCAGGTCTTCGCCGGTGAGCACGTAGGCCGAGCGGCGGCCGTCGAAGGGGGGCAGGGGAATCCCGAAGGTGGCCGCGGGCCCGCCGGCTTCGCGGCCCGGCGTGGTGTCCCGCAGCGTGAAGTTCAGCGAGCCCTTTGCCGGCGGGATGAAGCCGGCCGGCACGCGAACGAGGATCGCGTCGGTACCGGCGGAATAAAACTCATCGACCCTCGCGACCGGCGTGGGGCTCGTGGAGCTCTTGGCTGTGGTGAAGGCGAGCTGCATCGCGTAGGCGTCGGCGAACGCCGGCTCCTGCGAGGAGCGTGTGCCGCTCCGCTCAACCGGCACGAGCAGGTGGCTCGTCACGCCATACGGCGTGGCAAGATGGATATCGACCACTTCGCGGTCGTTGCAGCGAGCCTGGCAGGCGGCCGGCGACGCGAGGCAGGGCCCGATTGGAGGGGGCAGGGCGGGGCCGCCATCGGCGGCATGCGGCGGCGGCAGCTCTTCGACATCGCGGGGCGGCGGGAGCGTCGGCTCGCCGAGCGAAGGCGGCACGAACACAGCCCCCGCCGCGAGGGTCCGCACGCCCGGAGGAATCTCGGCCCGCAGCACCTCGCGGCTGATGAGGGTGATCGGCACCCTGCGGCCGCCGGCGACCACGCTCGTGTCGTGCACGCTGAAGCCGCGGCCGATGAGATAGAGCGTGGTGGTGCTGCCCGGATCGATTCCGGGGGCTCCGTACCAGCCGACCAGCTCCGGGGCCAGGCCCGTCACACCCGAGGAGAAAAGCTCGAAGCCGCCGGAGGTGTTTTCGTAGGGGAGCTGGGCCCGCAGCGACTGCAGCGGCAGTTCGCGGTCGAGCTGCTCGATCCGCTTGAGCAGCCGCACCACTTCGCCGGGCCGGTAGCGGTGGCCTGCGGCCTCGCAGATCGGCGCCGTCTGCCGCATCTCGGCTACCGCCCGCGAGAACTTCATCGCCTCCCGCATCGATGGCTCGGTGGCCCGTGGATGGGCCAGGGCAAACCAGTTGCTCCGCACGTCGAAGCTGACTCCCGGCACGAACGATGGCACCACCACGATCGCCGTGCACTCCCGCATCCCCGGTTCGAGACAGCGACCGGCGAGGTCGGCATCGCTCGACGGTCCGCAGAGGGTTTCGGTGAAGCTGGCAAGCCGCCCGCGGTCCGGCGGCGACTGCACGCGGGGATAGAACCGCCAGCCGAAGGTGTCGCTGCCGTGGGAGAAGCCGACGGCCGTGCGGTTGAGGGCGATCGTGGCCATGTCGGTTTCCAGGCGGCGGGTGGAGCGGGTCAGGGTTTGGGCGGAAATGCGGCCGCTGGCGAAGGCCATCGCCAGGGCGATCTGGGTTTCGCGACGGCGGGCGTAGGAGTCTTCCACGTTCTGTTCCTGCACGACCGGGTCGAGGGCGAAGACATGCAGCGGCCAGCGGGAAAGCACGTACCGCTCAAACGCCTCGCGGGCCTCGGGGCCGGGATCGGGCCCGTAGAAGGGGCCGGCCGCCCCCTCGCAGGCCACGCCCACGCGGGCGAGGTCCTCGCCGAGCCGCAGGTCGAGCAGGGCCGATTCAACGAGGATGCCCCAGGCGAGGACGGCGGTGGTGGTCCGGCAGATTGGCCGGTGGCTGCCCGGCGGCTCGCAGCAGATGTCGCCGTCGGCAGGCGGCAGTGGCAGTTCGTCTCCGGTGCCCACCGACGCAAGGAAGCGGCAGCGAACGATGTCGATCTCCCGGCCTCGGCGGCCGCGGATGAGCCGGGCGAGGTTCCAGCCAGACAGCTCCTGCCAGCTGGCCGCAAGGGCGGGCGTGGCGAGGAAGTCGTAGGCCGCGGCGAGTTCCTCCTCGAGGAAACCGCGGACGTCGCCGTAGCCGATGCACGGCCGGCTGGTGGGGTGGCCGGCGAGGGCTCGGTGGGTGTCGCGGATGAGCACGGCGATCTGCCGCACGCCCGATGCCTCGACGAGCTGCGTGAAGGGGATCGGCAGCCGCGAGAGCCGCGTCTTGAGGGCCGGCGCCGCGGCGGGCGAGGCGGTGGGCAGGCGGCGGGCCAGTTCGAGGATCGCCTGCGACGCGTTCCGGCCGGCTGGGTGTCCGTCTGAATCATCGCCCGCCGCCTCCGCGGCCCACCGCACACATTCGGAATCGTTGACGCACCAGGCCAGGGCCGGGGCCACGAGGTCGACCAGGTCGTTGATCACCAGCGCCCGGAAGGTCCGCGGCAAAAGGTCGTCGTCGAGTACCGGCTCGGCGGTGAAGGTGATCTCCGCCCCGTGGCCCCGCCTCGTGCGGCCGCCGGGCAGCACCGAGACGGGAATCCGCACGAGCGTGAGGGCGTAGCCCGGGGCGTCGGCCACATCATCGCCTTCGTTGATCCTCCGCAGCTCGTGGAGATGGTTGAGGTAGCGGGAGAGCTGGTCGAGGTGGATCGTGGGCTCCAGCGCGATCGGTCCGTCGGGGAAGCGGAAGCCCTCGGGGTTTCGCTCGAAGCCCAGCGGCTCGGTGCGGGCGATGACGGCATCGCCGGAGCGGCCGAGCGACTCGTTGGTGGTGGGCAGCAGCGACTGGATCTGGTTGACCACGCTGGAGGAACCGCCGGCCGAGGGCAGGGGCACGTCCTGCCCGCCGCGGCGGCGGCCGCTGGCCGCCTGCAGGGCCAGGGCCATTCCCAGAAACGACTGGTCGCTGCGGCGGAGGGCGGCATTGGAACGGCTCTCGAAGCGGCCGAGCTGCCTGCGAAGCTCCTCCTCGTATTCCTGGCGATGCCGCATCAGTCGGCTCTGGCCCCAGACATCCGGATGTTTGGCAACGATCGAGCCGTGGGCATCAAGATGGTGCTCGAGCCAGTCGATCTGCTCGGCGAGCCGGGCCACCGGGTCGTCGCAGTCGGCTCCGTGCGGGGCGGCCGCCGACGGCCGCTCGCGGTGCGCCATCCGGAAGGGGGCGGCGATCCCGCGAAACAACTCCGGCAGTTCCCCCGCCGCTGTGTTCGTGGGGGTGAGGGCCGCGGCCAGCAGCATCAACACGACCAGCCCGGGAATCGCGGCGGCCGGCCGGCCGCGACGACGGCAGCAATACCTGTGCAGCATCGAGGCTCCTTCCTCGTTTGTCGCCGCTGTGCGGCAATCGTCAGGCGGGGTTTCCCGAATGCCCTGTACCAGGGGCCACCCAGGTGGGGGCCATCCACCTGAAGTGATATCGGTCGTTTTCGCCTGAGCGATTTGCACCGGTTTGCAGGCCGGCGTGCCTCGTCTCCCCTCTGGCGAGTGGTTTTGCGCGAAACTCTGACGCCTGCTGTGGGTGCGGTACGATTGGCGAGCGTCGGTCGTGCCTGCAAACCCTATCCGCTGCCTTGGCCCCGCGATGCCCGCCGCAGTCTCTCCCAACGCGACTCCAGCCTGGCACACGCTTCCGCCGGAGGAGATCTTTGCCCGGCTGCAGAGTGATCGGACGGGGCTTTCGCCCGACGCGGCCCGGGGCCGGCTGGAACGCTACGGTCCCAACCGGCTGCCGCATGCACCGCCCCCGTCGATCTGGCGAATCCTGGTCCGCCAGTTTGCCAGCCCGCTGATCTTCATCCTGGCGATGGCCGCGGCCGTCTCGCTGGTGATGCATCCCACCGACCCGACTGACGCGGTGTTCATCGCCGCGGTGCTGCTGCTCAATGCCACGATCGGCGGCTATCAGGAGTGGCGGGCCGAGCAGAGCAGCCAGGCCCTGCAGCAACTGCTCACGATCCGGGCCACCGTGCTCCGCGGTGGCGAGGCCTACGACATCGATGCCGAGGAGGTCGTGCCCGGCGATGTCGTGTGGCTCGAATCGGGCAACCGGGTGCCTGCCGACATTCGCCTCTTCGAGGCCCACGGCCTGGAGATCGACGAGTCGCTGCTGACCGGTGAATCACTGCCGGTCGGCAAGGACGAGGCCTGGCGGGGCGGTGCCGAGGCGGCCCTGGCCGACCGGGCCGACATGGCTCATGCCGGATCGATCGTGGTTCGCGGCCGTGGCGCGGGGCTGGTCGTGGCCACCGGCACCGCCACCGCCGTCGGCCAGCTGGCCCTCGACGTGATGCGGGGCACCGGCGGACGGCCGCCACTGTTGGATCGCATGGAGAAGTTCACTCGCGTCGTCGGCGTGGCTGTGCTCGTGGCGGCGGTCGTCGTCGCCCTGGCGGGCATCTTCCTGCGGGGGTATGGAGTCGCGACGATGGTGATGTTCGGTGTGGCTCTGGCCGTCTCGGCGATCCCCGAGGGGCTGCCGGTGGCCCTCACGGTGGCCCTGGCCGTGGCCACGACCCGCATGGCACGCCGCGGCGTGATCGTCCGCAGGCTGGCGGCGGTGGAGGGCCTTGGCAGCTGCACGATGATCGGCAGCGACAAGACCGGCACCCTCACCTGCAACGAGCTGACCGTGCAGTCGATCCTGCTGCCCGACGGCCGGATGCTCGCGGTCAGCGGGGAGGGCTTCGCGCCGGCCGGCGAGGTGCTCGCAGACGGCCGGCCTGTTGCCCTCGGGCAGCTTCCCGCTGACCTCGTCCGCCTGGCACGGGTGGCGGTGCTGTGCAACGAGGGGGATCTCCATCGCCGCGATGACCAGTGGACCTGGCGGGGCGATCCGACCGACATCGCCCTGCTGAGTCTCGGCCACAAGCTGGGGCTCGTTCGTGAAGCGGAACTCGAGGCCTTCCCTCAGGTCAACGAGATCCCCTTCGAGCCCGAGCGGCAATATGCCGCCACATTCCACCAGTCAAACGGCGAGGTGCGAGCCGCGGTCAAGGGGGCGCCTGAGAAGGTGCTTCCGATGTGCTCTCTCGACGCCGACGCCTCCCGCGACCTGCTCGCGCGGGCCGAGTCGCTCGCCGCGGGCGGCTATCGCGTGCTGGCTCTCGCCGAAGGACCGGCCGCCGCCGGCCCCACCGACCGCGAGACGCCCGGCGAGCCGGACGGGCTCGATTTCCTCGGCTTCGTCGGCATGATCGATCCGCTGCGTGCCGGCGCCGCGCAAGCCGTGGCTGCCTGCCGGTCGGCCGGCATCACCGTCTGCATGATCACCGGCGACCATCCCGTGACGGCACTCGCGATCGCCCGCAATCTCGGCATGGCCGAGTCGCCGGAGCAGGTGGTCACCGGCCGTGATCTCGAGGGGCTCGCTGCGGAGGACCTCGAGCAGGTGGTGGCCCGCAGCCGGGTCTTTGCCCGGGCCACGCCCCGGCAGAAGCTCGACCTTGTCGCTGCCGCCCGCAGGCTGGGCCACTACGTGGCGGTCACGGGCGACGGGGTCAACGACGCTCCGGCCCTCCGCCAGGCCAACATCGGCGTGGCGATGGGAAGAAGCGGCACCGACGTGGCCCGCGAGGCGGCCGAACTGGTGATCACCGACGACCAGTTTCAAACAATCGTCTCCGGCGTCGAGCAGGGGCGGATCGCCTACGACAACGTCCGCAAGGTGATCTACCTGCTGGTGTCGACCGGGGCGGCCGAGGTGCTGCTGCTGGGCCTGGCGGTGATCACCGGCCTTCCCGATACCGCGGCGGGCGCCGTGTTGCCGCTTTTGCCCGCGCAACTGCTCTGGCTGAATCTCGTCACCAACGGCATTCAGGATGTTGCCCTGGCCTTCGAGCCGGGTGAGCCGGGTGTGCTCGAGCGGCCTCCGCGGCCTCCCACCGAACGGATCTTCAACCGGCTGATGATCGAGCGGACGCTCGTCGCGGCGGCGGTGATGGGGCTGGTCGGTTTCGCCAGCTTCTGCTGGATGATCGAGGTGGGAGGCTGGAACGAGCGGCAGGCCCGCAACGGCCTGTTGTTGCTGATGGTCTTCTTCGAGATTCTCCACATCGGCAACTGCCGCTCCGAAACGGTCTCGGCCTTCAGGCTCTCGCCGTTTACCAGCCCGATTCTCCTGGGCGGCACGCTGCTGGCCCTCGGCATCCACCTCGCAGCCATGCACCTGCCTTGGACCCAGCACCTGCTCGACGTGGAGCCGCTGGGCATCGTGCCGATGGCGGGCCTGTTCGGGCTGGCCCTGTCGATCACCGCGGCACTCGAGGCCCACAAATGGTGGCGGCGGCGGCGAGCGGCGGCGGCCCCCGCCCGGGGGGCTTGAAGTCGCTCTTGAAGGGGGCGCTTCGGCAGGGGATGATTCCCGGAACTCGGGCGGCCGCCTGCCGTCGGATTCGAGTGTTCCCGCGGAGCGATGCCGATGCCCGCCGCCAACCGCCGACCGCTGGAGTGCATCATCCCGCCCTACATCCTCGAGCGGCTGACCCGCTGCTCGCTCGAGCCGGTCCGCCGGCAGGCAATCCGCGATCTCGCCGAGGCGGCGGCGGTGCATGCGGTTCGCGACATGGCCCGCGAGATGCCGAGCTTCCTGGCACGTTCCTCCCCCACCCGCGGCCGCTGTCGGATGATCCATGACGCGGAGGGCCGCGACGAGCTGCCGGGCCCGCTGGTTCGCGGCGAGGGCGATCCGCGACACGCCGATGCGGCGGTCAACGAGGCCTACGACCACGCCGGGGCCACCTACGACTTCTTCTTCGAACGCTTCGGCCGCAACTCCCTCGACGATTCCGGGATGTGCCTGATCGCGAGCGTGCACGTGGGCGAGGCGGATGGCGACGGCTACGTCCCGATGAACAACGCCTTTTTCAACGGCTCCCAGATGGCCTACGGCGACGGCGACGGCCTCGTCTTCCGCCGCTTCACGCGGGCCCTCGACGTGGTGGCCCACGAGCTGACCCACGGCATCCAGGCCTTTGCCAGCAACCTCGCCTACCGCGGCGAGTCGGGGGCGCTCAACGAGCACTTCGCCGACGTCTTCGGCGTGCTCGTGCGGCAGTGGCGGGAGGCGGTGAGGGCGACTGCCAGGGCCAGGCGAGCCGGGCGGCGGCTGGCCAGGCCGGAGCCCTCCTGGCTGGTGGGGGCGGATCTGCTCGTGCCGGCGGCCACGCGGCGGGCGGTGAGAGACATGCGGGAGCCCGGCACCGCCTTTGTCGACGACCCGCTCTTGGGCACCGACCCCCAGCCGGGTCACATGCGGGATGTCGCCGGCGGCCCGTCGGACCGCGGCGGTGTGCATCTCAACTCGGGCATTCCCAACAGGGCCTTTGTGCTCGCCGCGGAGCGGATCGGCGGGGATGCCTGGGAGACGCCCGGGAGGATCTGGTACGACGCGATGCTTCAGCTCTCGCGGACCAGCGGCTTCGCCGATGCCGCCCGGCTCACCGAGCAGATCGCCATGGACCGCTACGGTCCGCTCGAGGCCAAGGCGGTTCGCGAGGGCTGGAAGGCGGTGGGCGTGAAGCCTGCCAGGGAGCGGGTGGCCTGATGCGAGGAGGGCGGCCGATGAGAATCAGCTTCGAGCAGACCGGCGGCTTTGCGGGGCTGGCGATCGGCTGCCGGCTCCAGACCGACGGGCTCTCGGAGCCCGAGCGGGGCGAACTGGAGAAGCTCATCGACGAGGCGGGCCTCGAGCCGTGCGAGTGCTTCGCCGAAGGCTGTCGGGACCTGCGGGTCTACGAGATCGTGATCGAAGAGGACGCGGGCCGGCCCGGGTCCGGTCGTGGTCGTGCTCCGGTGCGGGCGGTTTTCGACGAGCGGTCGGTGCCCCCGGCCGCCCGCCGGCTGGTGGCATTTCTGCGTGCTCGATCCGGGCCACAGCCCCCGCAAAAGGCCGAGCCGCGGTGACACGCCGGGGAATCGTACGAGGGCAGGCAGATGGCTCGAGAGCAGCAGGATCGTGAGGCGAAGGGGGCGGGGGAGTTTGGCTTTTTCGACGGGCGGGTGGTGGCGGCCTGGCACGACGACGGCCGCAGCATGACGCTTGTGGAGCCCTTCGGCTTCATCGATGCCGCCGGGATTCGCTGGCAGGCGGCGGCGGGGAGCGTGGTCAACGGCGCGAGCATCCCGCGGGGGCTGTGGTCGGTGATCGGCGGGCCGTACGCCGGGCGGTTTCGCAATGCGTCGGTGGTGCATGATGTCGCCTGCGAAGAGCGGCTGCGGCCCTCGCGGCAGGTGCACCGGATGTTCTACGACGCCTGCCGCGCCGGGGGTGTGGCGACTGCGAAGGCGAAGGCGATGTATTTTGCGGTGGCTCGCTGGGGCCCGCGGTGGCACGTGGAGCGGCGGTTTCGCGGCCCACCGCCGGCCGGCGAGTCGGAGCCGATCGTGATCGACGACACGCCCCCGCCCCCGTCGGATGAGGAACTGGCCGCCGCCTTCGCGCGGATCGAGGCAATCGACCCGCCGGTCGACGAGATTCCAGCCCTCGCCGAGACCACAGCCGGCCCATGACCCGCCACCGCGGCAGGCCCGGGCAAAGCCTCGACGGGACAGGGATTGATTTCGCTTCGCGTGTCACTCGCAGTTCACGCCGGCGGCCGCCATGCGGCGGAGGGCGTCGTGTGAGCCCGGGCAGCTCGTGCCGCGGCAGGCCGCGGCGACGAGCCGCACGCTGTAGCCGAGGCGACGGGCATCAAGGGCGGTGTGGAGCACGCAGACATCGGTGGCCAGGCCGGCGAGTGTGATCTCGCGGACACCGAGGCGGCGAAGGATCGCATCGAGTCCGACGGGCGTTCGCCCGTCGCATTCAAAGAAGCCGGAATAGGCATCGGCCTCTCGGCGGGTGCCAGTCTTGGGTCAGCACGACATGCTCGTGGTCCTCGATGAGCTGGTTGACGACCGGCAGGATCGCCTCGGCCCCGGCCACGGCGAGCGTCCCGCCGGAGCAGAAGTCGTTTTGGATGTCGATGACGACGAGAGCCGGCATGAGGAAGGCTGCGTGGAATTGGGAAGTCTGATCGTTGGAGCAACTACGCCGCCCAATCCTTACAAAGCGTCTCGGCCTGAAGGAGCACGGTCTTCACGGCCTCTGCCTGGAGGTCGGGCGGATAGCCGTACTTCCGGAGAATGCGTTTCACGAGAACCTTGATGCTGGAGCGGGCTGACTCTCGCAACGTCCAATCGATCGACACATTGCTCCGCACCTTGGTGACGAGGTCGGCGGCGATCACCCTGAGTTTGTCGTCACCCATGGCCCGGACGGCACTTTCGTTGGTCGACAGAGCGTCGTAGAAGGCCAGTTCTTCTTCGGACAAGCCGAGGTCTTCGCCACGCTTTGTCGCGGCATCGAGTTCCTTCGCGAGCCGGATCAGTTCCTCGATGATCTCCTGCGTGGCAATCGCCCGGTTGTGATAGGCGTTGAGCGTCTTCTTGAGCATCTCGCTGAACTGTCTCGCCTGAACGACGTTTCGCGAGGCCCGCGTCGTGATCTGGCCCTGGAGCAGTTTTGCCAGGAGTTCCGCCGCCACGTTCTTCTGCTTGATGCCCCGCACCTCGGAGAGGAACTCGTCCGAGAGAATCGAAATGTCGGGCCGTTTCACACCCGCCGCTGTGAAGACGTCGATGACCTCGCCGTCGGCCACAACCGCCCGTGAGACCAGTTGCTGGATCGCGTGGTCGAGGTTGTCGGCTGACCCTTCCTTGTAAGCTGGCTTCAGGAGGAACGACTGAATGGTCTGGTAGAAGGCGATCTCGTCCCGGAGGCTCGCCGCCTCCTCACTGGCGGCGCAGAGGGCAAAGGCCTTGGAGATCTCCGAGACCACCTTGCAGAACCGCTTCTTGCCGTCGTCTTGCTCCAGGACGTGCTCCTGGGCGACCCGAATAAGATTGAGTCGCTGGGCTCCAGACTCGCTCTGCCACGCCGACCAGTCAAAGCCGTGCATGATGCCACGGGCCACCTCCACCTTCTCCTGGAGGGCTGCGATCGCCTCCGCAGTGTCGATGCTCGGCTGCCCTTTGCCGCCGCTTTCGGTGTAGGTCGCCAGAGCCTGCTTGAGTTGGTCGGCGAGGCCTAGGTAGTCGACGACCAGCCCGCCGGGCTTGTCGCGGAACACCCGGTTGACCCGAGCAATGGCCTGCATCAAGCCGTGCCCCCGCATCGGCTTGTCGGCATACATCGTGTGCATGCAGGGAGCGTCGAAGCCGGTCAGCCACATGTCGCGGACGATCACCAGCGAAAACGGGTCTTTGGGATCCTTGAAGCGATTGGCGAGTTCTCGGCGGCGTTGCTTGTTGCGGATATGCGGCTGCCACTCGGGGCCGTCGGCCGCCGAGCCGGTCATGATGATCTTGGCGACGCAGTCTTTCGCGGCTTCGGCCTGCTCGTCGTCGCTCGGGGCACTGGCCCAGTCAGGCCTGAGTTTCAGGATCGCGTCGAGCAGATCGACACATATCCGGCGACTCATGCAGACGACCATCGCCTTGCCGGAGAGTGCCTCCCGCCGCCGTTCGAAGTGCTCGACCAGATCTTCCGCGATCAGGGCGATTCGCTTCGGATCTCCGACGAGGGCCTCGAGTGCCGCCCACTTGCTCTTGAGTTTCTCGCGAGTTTCTTCTTCTTCGGTTTCTGTCAGTTCCTCGAACGCTTCGTCGATCTTTGGAAGTTCTTTTTCCAGGAGGCCGAGTCGCGCAATGCGGCTCTCGTAGTAGATCGGCACGGTAGCCCCATCGGCCACGGCCTGCTGGATGTCGTAGACGCTGATGTAGTCGCCGAAGACGGCCCGGGTATTCGCGTCGTTCTGCTCGATCGGCGTCCCCGTGAAGCCGATGAAACTGGCGTTGGGGAGGGCGTCCCGCATGTTCCGGGCCAGGCCGTCGATCAGGTCGTACTGGCTGCGGTGGGCCTCGTCGGCGATCACGACGATGTTCCGCCGGTCGGAGAGCACGGGCATCCGGTCGCCCTTCTCCTCCGGCATGAACTTCTGGATTGTCGTGAACACCACGCCGCCGCTGGCCAACGTGAGCAGTTCCCGAAGTTGCGACCGGCTCTCGGCCTGCCGGGGCTTCTGGTTGAGCAGGTCGCTGCAGCGGTCGAACTGCCCGAACAGCTGGTCATCGAGGTCGTTGCGGTCGGTGAGCACGACGACGGTGGGGTTCTGCATCTCCGGGGCTCTGGCGATCCGCCCGGCGTAGAACACCATCGAGAAGCTCTTGCCCGAGCCTTGGGTGTGCCAGACAACCCCGGCCCGCCTGTCGCCCGCCGATCCGCTGGCCCGGACGGTCTCCTCGACGGCGGCCTTGACCGCGTGGAACTGGTGGTACCCGGCGATGATCTTCGCCGTGCGGCCCTTGTCATCGTCGTCGTAGGCAACGAAGTCGCGGATGAGGTCAAGGAGGCGGGCCTTGTCGAAGACGCCCTCAACCAGCGTCTCAAGTTCCAGGGAGGCCGGCGGGGCGTCCCCCGAGCCGTCGGTCGTCCGCCAGACTTTGAACCACTCCCGGCTGGCCGTAAGCGAGCCGAGCCGGGCCTGGAGCCCATCCGAGATCACGAGCAACTCGTTGTATCGGAACAGCGTCGGGATCTGTTCCTTGTAGGTCTGGAGTTGCTTATACGCCGTCCAGATGTCGGCCTGCTCACCAGCTGCGTTCTTGAGTTCGAAGACAGCGATCGGCAGGCCGTTGAGAAACACCACGAGGTCGGCCCGCCGGGTGTGGGTTCCCTCGGTGACCGTGAACTGATTGACGACATGCCAATCGTTGTTGTCGGGGTTTTCAAAGTCGACGAGCCAGACGTGGTCACCGGCGATCGAGCCGTCATTGCGTGGATATTCGACATCCACGCCCGCGACGAGCATCTTGTGAAACAGCCGGTTGGCCTGGATCAGCGATGGGCCCTCGACCCGCAGGACTTTTCGGAGGGCGTCTTCGCGGGCAGCGGCGGGGATCGCGGGATTCAGCCGGTCGATGGCGGCCGTAAGCCAACTCTGAAGGACGACGTCACCGTAGGAATCACGCTCAGCCCCAGCCTCACCGGGAGCGATGCTCGGCCCGGCCAGATAGGCGTAGCCGAGGTCCTCGAACCACTCGATTGTCGCCTGCTCGACGGTGTCTTCGGTGATTGTCAAAAGCTTGCACCGTGTTCGGCGACGCGGCCGGGCCTATCCCGCCGCCGGCTTGGACTCGGGCCTGGCGGCGGCGTCCGGCCGGCCGGCCGCGGGAGTGCGATCCGGGGCGTGCCGCCGATCCCAGACCGGCTGATTCGACTCTCGTTGCTCGCCTTGAAGTCGCTCGACGAGCGCGTCGAGGCTTCCGCCGGCCTCGGCGAGGAGCCGTTCTCGGACGGCGCGAAGTTCAGCGAGCACGGAATTCTTGGTCATCGTCACCTCCCAGAAACTGCGTCGGCGTGCAGATCAGCAACTGCCCAAACCCACGGGACTCCAGCAGCCGGTAGATGCGGGGTATCTCGCGGGCGTTGGCGATGTGCGTGCAGTTGTAGGTAAGCAGATACTGTACGCCCGCTACGGCTGCTGCGGCAACATGCACGGCATCCGCGGCGGCCTTGGCCGGCATGATGCCGCTGGCCATGATCTCGGCGGCGAGGGCCCGCACGGCCTCGTCGATGGGCACGATCGGCAGCGGCCGCAGCAGCGCGAGTCGCTCTGCCGCCGCAGCCGGGTCGCCCCCGGCCGCCTCGTCGAAAACGAGCTGCGACGTCACCAGCTCGAACCGCGAGCCGTGCTCGAACCACCATTCGCGGGCCTGCTGCTGCATCGCGGCCATCACGATGTCGGTGCTCGGCCGGGCGGTGGCGAGGCTGACGATGGATGTCTCGATGTAGACCGTGTCGATCATCG
>CAZRKH010000011.1:0-6341 GCA_964600785.1 uncultured Chitinophagaceae bacterium | reverse complement strand
GCAGGGGCACACCGCAAGCGAATACTTGTACATTGCAAGTGCCGAGGCTCGTGTCAAGCGATCTGGAAACCGGCGTCATTGAAGAGGTGGAATGTGAAGATGGCAAAGCGATCGGTCTGCCCCGTGGCCTGTGCCTTGGATCTCATCGGGGACAGGTGGACGCTGCTCGTCGTGCGGGACATGGCCTGCGGAAAAGTTCTTTTCAATGAGTTCTCCGCTTCACCTGAGCGGATCGCCTTCAGATGCTTTTTGAATGCGAAACCATCCCTGGCCTTCGCACTCTTGGGAACCTCCGGTTGCTGCGGACTTCCTGTCCGCGAGCCCGGGGCCGATCCGGAAGATCCTCACGCACCTCGGCGAACCACTCGAACCGCCGCCGGTATCACCTGCCCGCGGCCCGCCCACCGACTGGGGCGAACTCGTCGAGGGCCACTTTCGACCGCGACATCTTTCAGGCGTCGCCCCAAGAACTGCCCGCGATCGACATCCACAGCCTCTGAGCCGTGCCGGGGGCCGGGTCACGACAAGGCCGCCGGGCTACCGGACTCAGAGAGACTCCGCGTCGACACGAGAAAAACGCCGTTTCAGGGGGAGCGGGGATTGACCCAGGGAGCCACTTTTCAGGCCGGGACAGCCTCGGGAGGCGGGAGCAACCCGCTCACGAGCCGCTCATCCGTCGGGCGATGCCTGCGGAAGTGTCATTGGCCGAGATGTCCTTCCCGCCGGCCCGCGCGGGGCTTCTCTGCGTCAACTCGCGAAATAAGGGCTCGAGGGGTTGGGCTGCTTCAACGACGGGCGGCCTCCAGCCGGGACGCGATGTCCACGTCGATCGTGGCCCTGGCCACCGCCTGCTGCTCAAAGCCCGACATGCCGAGCGCCAGATCGACCCGGACGCCCGTGGACCGATGCCGCAGCGGCAGGATGAACGACCGGCTGACGACCTCCTCCACGCCCGGGAACAGGGGCTCGAATGGCGTTTCGCGAAGGTCTCGCACCAGCCCGACCGCCTGTTCCACGTCTCGACTCGTCGAATCTGCGGAACGCCGTCACGAACCGGTCGCGTTCCGCCCGCGTTTCCGCCCAGGCATGCGCATCGTTCGAGGCCCACTCGCCGTCCCCCTGCCGAGCGGTGCGGATCGTGTCGAACAGATCATCCACGATTGTCATCCGCTCGTCGGCGGAAAGCCCGCGGCTCCAGTCGGCGTCGGCGGCCCGCGCCCGGTCGCCCCAGGCCTGCTCGAAGAGATCCCAGCGATGCCGGGTCGGGTCTGAACTCATCAAATCATGATACCTCGCCCGCCGGGGCGACGGACCATCCGCAACCTTTCGGAGGCCGGGCAAAGCCCAACGGCCCGCCGTCTCGTGGCTCAAGTGCCACCTGGGTCGAGTGCCCAAACTGCGGCGGCGACATCCGGCAGGGCCGGGCACCTCAGGGCAGCTTCCGCTGGTCGAGCCGTTCGCCTGCCGGCGGCCGCACCGGGATTTCGAGGCCGCCGCTGGCGGCGAGTTCCTCGAAGAGCTGCGTCCGCAATCTCTCGGCCAGCTCGGCGAAGGCCGGCACCTGAATCAGGTTGTGCCGCTCGTGGGGGTCGGTCTGGAGGTCATAGAGGGCATCGAGATCCCAGACGCCGTGGTGGTAGACGTACTTGTAGCGGTCGGTCCGCAGGGCGAAGAGCGTGGGCGTGGCCGGGAAGTTCCACTCCCAGTGGTACTCGTAGAGCATGTGATCCCGCCAGGCCGGCGGTTTCTTCCCAACCAGGAAGGCCAGACCGCTCGCCCCGTCGTGGGCCGCCTCGGGGTGTGGGGCGACGCCCATTGCCGCGAGGATCGTGGGGGCGATATCGATGTTCAGCAGCATCGCCTCCACGCGGCGGCCGGCCGGGAGCCCGCCCGGCGGCCTGGCCAGCAAGGGCACGCGGATCGAGGTCTCGAAGGCGTCCCGCTTGTCGTAGAAGCCGTGCTCCCCGAGGTGAAACCCGTTGTCGCCCATGAAGATCACGAGCGTCTCGTCGGCGAGGCCGGTCTCCTCGAGCACCTGCATCAGCCGGCCGATGTTTTCATCGACGCCCTGGACGCACTCGGCATAGCGGCGGTAGAGGGCGTCGAGATCGGGCACTGGATCCTTGTCAAAAGGGCCGGTCTCCATGTGGTCGATGCCGTGGATCGAATAGCGTCGCTGACGGACCCAGTTCGGCTGGGAGCGGTAGTTTCGTTCGGTGCGAGCCCGGGTCTCGGGCCAGTCGATCGGCTTGTCGTCGTAGCGGCCGCGATGCCGCGGGGCCGGCTCGAAGGGATAGTGGACAGCCTTCAAGGAGAGAGTGAGGTAGAACCGTTTGGCTGGGTCGCGGCCGGTCTTCAGCCACCGGACTGCCAGATCGGTGAGCACGTCGGTGGTGTAGCCCTCGAACTGCCGGCGGTGGCCGTCGACGTTGATCTCGGGATCGAAGTAGACCCCCTGGCCGCGAAACGAGGCCCAGTGATCGAAGCCGGGCCGGGGGGAGTCGTCGTCGTGGCCCATGTGCCATTTGCCGACAAAGGCCGTTTCGATGCCGGCGGCCTGGAGGTCTCGAGGAAAGAATCGGGTGCCGGCGGGCACGGCCCGCTGGTTGTCGACCACGCGATGGTGGTGCATGTACTGCCCGGTCAGGATCGAGGCCCGGCTCGGTGAGCAGAGCGAGGTGGTCACGAACGCGTTGGCAAAGTGGATGCCCTCGGCGGCGAGCCGGTCGAGGGAGGGCGTCTCCAGCCACTCCGGGGCCTGCGGGTGGAAGCCGAGAAAGTCGTGGCGGTGGTCGTCGGCCAGGATGAAGACCACGTTGCGGGCCGCCGGGCGGGCGGCGGCCTGCCCGGCGGCAAGAGTGAGTTCCGCCAGGATCGGACGGTGGTCACTCGCGGTCGGCTCCTCGACAACGCGGTGAGCAACGACCTCCCCGATCCCGCGGACGGCGATGTGGTCGATGGCGTCGGTGGGGCTGTCGGCCGGCCAGGTCTTCCCGCCGGCCTGCTGAAGTTTGTCGAGCAGCCGCCAGCCAGACTTGCCGAGCAACTGCAATGAGTCGCTTCCGGGCTCGGCGTTGAAGTCACCGGCGAGGATCGCCGGTCCCGGCCTGCCGCCGATCGCGTCGAGGACCGTCCGCATCTGCTTTGTGCGGATCACCTCGGAAGTCCAGTCGGCATGCACGCAACTGAAGGAGAGCGGCTTCTCGAGCCCGTCGACGGCAAGCTCCAGCTCGAGCAGGGCCCGCGGCTCGGCCCCCGCGGGCAGTTCGTGTCGTCGGCTGGCGGTGATCGGGAATCGCGAGAGCGCCGCCAGCCCGTAGCGGCCACCATCAAAATCCATGAAGGCGGCAAAGCGGTGGTGCATTCCCAATGCTCGACCGAGGACCGCGGCCTGGTCGACGTTCCCGCTGCGACCGCAGGACTCGTCGACCTCCTGCAGGGCGACGAGGTCGGGCTCGAGCCTGCGGATCACCTCGGCGATACGGTCGAGGTCGAGCCGACCGTCCGTTCCCACGCCATGGCGGATGTTGTAGGAGACCACGCGGAGCGGGGGACGGGGTTCGGGCGACGCCGCACGCACGCCGGCGGCGAGCGTGGTGGCAGCCACAATCACCGCCATCGCGATCAGGCTTGACGCAAGTCTCATGCAGCCGGGCATCGGAATCGATTCGCAGGTGGTCGGGAAAGTGGAAAAAGGCGATGGAGGGCTTTCTCCACCGGTAGACACGGGTAGATAGGATACTCTGCAGAAGCCGTGAGTCTGCTGCCGGTGCCCAGCTTCCGCCGATTCCGCTCGTCCACCACCGATGCCAACCGATGCCGGCGAAACGATCCAGCCCTCCGGTGACCCTTACGATCGCCGGCAGCGACAACTCCTGCGGGGCCGGCATCCAGACCGACCTCAAGACGATCCATGCCCTCGGCGGCTACGCCCAGACCGCGATCACCTGTGTCGTGGCGGAGGTGCCCGGGGCGGTGGAGGCGATTGCGGCGATGCCGCCGGAGTTGGTTGCCGACCAGATCCGACTTTCCTGCCGTGCCTTTCCGGTGAAGGCGGCCAAGACCGGCATGCTCTTTTCGGCGGCGATCATCCGCCGGGTCGCAGCCGAGCTTGCCAAGCTGCCGCGACCTCTTCCCTTGGTGGTTGATCCGGTAATGGTCGCCTCCGGCGGGGAGCCGCTGCTCGAGCCGGCCGCGGTGAAGGCCTACCGCGAGCATCTCTTTCCGCTGGCGACCCTCGTGACCCCCAATCTCGACGAACTGCGGATTCTCTCCGGCGAGGCCTGTGAGAGCCTCGAGGCAATGGAGGCAGCCGGGCGGCGGCTGGTGACCCGTCATGGCTGTGCCTTTCTGCTCAAGGGTGGCCACCTCCGCGGTCCGCAGGCCAGCGACATCCTGGTCACCCGCCGAGGCTGCCGACGCTTCACCGCGGCCTTTGTGGAGGGCATCGATGCCCACGGCACCGGCTGCAGTTTCTCCGCGGGAATCGCGGCGGGCCTGGCCGCCGGGCTCTCGCTGGCCCGGGCAGTTGGGCAGGCCAAGGAGTTTCTCACCGCCGCCATCCGTGACCATCACCGCTGGCATCAAACCACGGCCCTGGCCCATGCCGCCGGCGGCAGGAGGTAGCCCCGGCCGGCCGGCGGACGGCAGCTGGAATCGCCGCGGAGCCCGCCGGCTGGTATGGTATTTTCATGCAGATTTCGCTCCTCAAATCGAAGCTTCATGGCCTGAGAGTCACGCAGGCGGAGCTCTACTACGAAGGCAGCATCACGCTCGACGCGGAGCTGCTCGAGGCCGCCGGGCTGCACCCCTATGAGCTCGTGCAGGTGCTCAACGTCAACAACGGCAGCCGGCTGGAGACCTACACGATTCCCGCCCCGCCTGGCAGCCGCACGGTCTGCCTCAACGGCCCGGCTGCCCGCTCGAGCGCCGTGGGCGATACGGTGATCGTGCTCTCGTATGCGAGCATGACGCCCGAGGAGGCCGACGCGCATGCTCCGCGGATCGTCCTCGTGGGCGAGGGCAACGAGCCCGTGGTGATCGAAGACGCGGCGAGCCGCTCAGGATGATGCGGGCGGCTCCTCGGCGGGCGAATCCTCGTCCGCCGGTCCCGCGGGCACCGGTTCGGCCGTGACGAGCCCCGTGAAGGTGAGCTGCTTCTTGCCGGCGACCTCGGCGGAATCGACACGGATCGTGTCCTTGCCTTCGAACTCGCCCTTGAGCAGTTCCTCGCTGACAGGGTCCTCGATGAAGTTCTCGAGGGCCCGCCGCAGCGGCCGGGCACCGAAGTCGGTGTCGGAGCCCTTCTTGATGAGGAACTTCTTGGCGTCGTCGGTCAGCTCGAGCCGGAGGCCACGCTCGCCGAGCCGCTCGCGGACCTTGGCCAGTTCGATATCGATCACCTCCTTGAGGTCCTCGTTGGTGAGGTGGTGGAAGACGATCACGTCATCGACACGGTTGAGGAACTCCGGGCGGAAGACCTTTTCGATCCGTTCGTTGACCCGGGTCTTCATGCTGTCGTAGCTGGCATCGTCGTCGGGCTTCTGGAAGCCGAAGGCCGACTCGTTCTTGATCGCCTCGGCGCCGGCGTTGGTGGTCATGATCAGGATCACGTTGCGGAAGTCGACATTGCGACCGAAGGAATCGGTCAGCCGGCCCTCCTCCATCACCTGCAGCAGCATGTTGAAGACGTCGGGGTGGGCTTTCTCGATCTCATCGAGAAGCACCACCGAGTAGGGCCGGCGGCGGATCTTCTCGGTCAGCTGACCGCCCTCCTCGAAGCCGACGTAGCCGGGGGGCGCCCCGATCAGCCGGCTGACGTTGTGCTTCTCCATGTACTCGCTCATGTCGATCTGGATCAGCGCCTCGTCGTCGCCGAACATGAACTCCGCGAGCGCCTTGGCCAGCAGCGTCTTTCCCACACCGGTCGGCCCGGCGAAGATGAAGCAGCCGGTGGGCCGCTTGGGATCTTTGAGTCCGGAGCGGCTGCGGCGGACCGCCTTGGAGACGCTCTTGATCGCCGTGTCCTGCCCGATCACCTTCTTGTGGAGATGGTCTTCCATGCCCATCAGGCGGGCCTGGTCTTCGGTGCTCATCCGGGTGAGCGGGATGCCGGTCATCTTCGAGACAACCTCCGCCACCACCTCCTCGTCGACGACGCCGTCGGCCTCACGGCTCTTGTCGCGCCAGTCGCGGGTCATGGTCTGCTTCTTCTTCTTCAGCTTGTCGGCCTGATCGCGGAGGGCCGCCGCCTTTTCGAAGTCTTGGTTGGCGACCGCCTCTTCCTTCTCCTTGTTGAGGCGATCGACTTCCTCGTCGATCTCCTTGAGATCCGGCGGCTT
>CAZRKH010000010.1:0-95295 GCA_964600785.1 uncultured Chitinophagaceae bacterium | reverse complement strand
ATCCCGTAGGGGCTCACCGGATCGGCCGGGTGGCTCTCGGCGGCAGGCTCGACCGCCTCCCCGTAGAGCACCCCGCCACTGGAGGCGAACACGAATCGTTCGCAGCCGGTGGCGACCGCCGCGTCGAGCACGTTGAGCAGACCGAGGCAGTTGACCTGCGCGTCGAAGAGCGGCTCGCGAACCGAGCGGCTGACCGACATCTGTGCCGCCTGGTGGCAGACCGCATCGGGCCGCTCCGCCGCGAAGACCTCCGCGACCGCCGCGGTATCGACGATGGTCGCCAGATGCAGCGGCACCCCGGGCGGCAGGTTGTCCCGCGAGCCTGTGGAGAGGTCATCGAGCACGGCCACCGCATGTCCCGCGGCAAGCAGCCGATCGACGACATGGCTGCCGATGAAGCCGGCCGCTCCGGTAACGAGTACTTTCATGACACGCTTGACACGCACGACACGCACGACACGCCGGCATGGCAACCGGAAGATGGCGAACTCGACCGACCCGCTTTCGGCCCGCTCTCGACGCCTTTTCAGGCCGCCCGACTTCGGTCGGACCCCGACGGAAACGCCTCCCGCCGGCAGTGTTCGACCACGGCGGGGCCGGTCGCGTCAAGCAGTTCGCGGTAGATCCGCAGATAATCCGCTGCCGTCCGCTGCCAGGAGAATGAAGCGGCATGCCTGCGAGCCGAATCGACCAGCCCGGGGTCATCGGAGATCTGTCGCAGCCCGGCCCGCACGACCTCCGCCATCGACTCGGCGGAAAAGGATTCGAAGTAGAAGCCGTGGTTGCCGATCACCTCCGGGAGGCTGGTGCATCGCGACGAGAAGACCGGACGGCCCGCCTGCATCGCCTCGAGCACCGGAAAGCCGAAGCCCTCGGCAAACGATGGGAACAGAAAACCCTCACAGTGTTCGTAAAGCCACTGCCGCGTCGCGTCATCGACTTCACCCGGCATCACCACCCGTTCGCCGATCCCGAGCCGAACGATCTCACTGGCGAGAAACCGGCCGTAAGGCGTGGTCTTCTTGCCGGCGATCACCAGCCGGAAATCGTCGAGGTGTGCCAGCAGTTCGAGCAGCACGTGGAAATTCTTGTGGGGCAGGCAGTTGCCTACCGAGAACAGAAACCGCCCCGGCGGCAGGAAGTCCGGACGACTCGCTGCAGGGACCGCCGGAGCCTCGAGGCCCAACGGCACCACATGCAGCGGCCGGTCACCAAGATCCAAATGCAGCCGAACCTCCTCGGCCACGTAGCGGGAGTCGGTGACAATCGCCTCGGATCGAGTCACGAGTTGCTGGATCGCCGCGAGCTTGCGGTCGATCCGACGAGGGCTCGCGTCGGGGTCGTGGAGAAAGTTGAGGTCATGGATCGTCAGCAAGACCGGCACCCGGCAGTCGAGCGGCAGGTATTTCGCCTGCTGGTGCGTCACGTGCCAGAGGTCGGTCGTCCGGTGGCCCAACAGCGGCCTCACCAGGGGCCGCAGCCACCGCAGGCAGGATTCCTTCCGCCAGAACGCCGCGGGCAGCGAGCGGGACGCCGGTGGCGACCAGGGGGCAGCAGCGTGCAGGAAGGGCACCAGTTCGATTCCCGTGTCGCCGGCAGCCCGTTCGAGCGATTCAGCGAGGTGTCGGCTGAAACGGCCGAGACCGCAGTTGGGATGCCGCAGCTTTTCCAGGTCGACGACCACCCTCTTGATCGCGGATTCCTCGCCGCCTCGCACCACTCGCAGCCGCGGGCGGTCAGCCACGCCGCCGGCCGTTTGAATCGCTGCGGTCGATGCACGAGCCATGGGAATCCCTTCGCCTCAAGCCTGGCCGGCCGGTGCTGCCGACAAGAGTGGTTGTCGGCATCGTGCGGCCTGAACCATCAGCCGAAGCCGGCCCGGCAAGCGGGGCAATCCAGGAAAGGAAGCAGGCTTCGGAAGCCGTAGCCGTCATCACCGGCGGCGAGCCGCCTTGCACCACTGCATGCAGCCAGGTAGGACCGCCTTAATGCGGCACTCGATCTACTTCCATCACGTCGGCAAGACCGGCGGCACCTCGCTGGGCACGATCCTCGCCGGCGCGATCGGCCAGGATCAGAGCTATCCCCATCACGGCATCTCGCGGGCACTCCTCGAGGGAACTCACCGCTTCCGTCTCTTCGCCGGCCACTATCCCTACGACGTGGTCCAACTGCTTCCGCAGCCGCTGCGAGTGGTCACCACGGTGCGGGAGCCGGTGGCTCACGTCGTCTCGATGTTCAACCACCTGCGACGACTTGGGCTCGACCATGTCGCCTTGAGACATCGCACTCGGCCGCTGGAGTCGCTCGACGATTTCCTCGCGGATCCGGTGCTCGCCCGGATCTCCACGAACATGCAGACCTTTTCGGTGGGCCGTAGCATCTCTGCGGCCCGGCTGCGGGAGGCGGCCGCGCGAATCGACGGCGTCAACTGGACTGCCACGGGCACCGGCGAGGATTTCTGGTGCCTCTACGGTTCGCCCGAGGACGACCGCCACGATCCGGCCCTGCTCGCGCGGGGCCTCGAGCGGCTCAACGACGATCACGTGGTGGCGGTGGGCTGCGAGCAGATCGATGCCGCGATCAACGCTGTCCTCGGGCAGCTAGGGATCGTCTCGGTTGCGACAGCATCGACCCGGCTGAATGTCGCCCCGCGCGATGAGAAGACCCTGCGTGTCGAGAGAATCTCACCGCAGCAGCGGCGGGAAATCGAAAATCGCACTCGCCTCGACCACGCCCTGCACAAGGCGGTTACGGCCGCCGCCGCATCCCTCACCGACGCGACCGCCGCGGCCTGAGCCAGACTCTCAGACGTCTGGCAGACAGGCACTCTCCCGGCAGCCGAGACTCTCCACGTAGGCTGTGGAACACGCCCGCCACCGGCTGGGCTGGGCTTCTCTGGGTCTCATTGCAGAAGTGTCTCCCAAGTGTCCACCATATCAGCCGGCCGCTAAATATCGTCTTTTTACGCTGAAACGTGGGCTTACGGCACTCAAAGCCGAACCCAGAAGGGTTCTACGTGAGACACCGGCCTAGGGTTCATCCGTCAGGCGGAACTCGCCACCGGGGTTCCTCGACGGCCCGCCTGACGCGACCGGGGAACAGTCGCACGCGATTTCGGGCAAGGCATCGCGTGCGGGTCGGTCGGGAAGGAGTCCCATCATGCACATCAACTTGCGCACGCGCCGCTTTGGCCATCCCACCGCCCGCATTGCCCGCCGCTTTCGCGCGGCCCGCCGCCAGGCGGCCGGCCGCCGGGCCCGCCTGCATGCGGCGGAAGCACTCGAGCCCAGGCTGGCTCTCTCGATCAATACCGTTGGCATCTCGGCGCTCGAGTCGCTTTCGGGCATGTCCCTCGACACCCTGGAGTGGGACGGCCAGGAGGTCGCCGCCCAGGTCGATCGCTGGGTCGTGCACACGCTCGACGCCGCTGCCGACGCCGCCTTCGCAGGGCATGCCGGGGGTGGCGGCAACCTCGACGGGCTGTTTGGCGACTTCGATGACTCGTGGCAGGTGAGCAGCCTGGGCAGTGGCTTCTTCTCCCTCGAGACCCCGGGCGTCGGACGCGAGGCAGTGCTCGACTGGGCCGGAGGCCACGCCTCGATGTTCTCAGTCGAGCCCGACATCGTGATCGCACCCTCCTTCACGACCAATGATCCCTTGATGTATCGCACCTGGGGCCTCCACAACTACGGGCAATCCGGGGGCACCATCGATGCCGACATCGACGCCCCCGAGGCCTGGAACACGACCACCGGCAGCAGCAGCGTCGTCGTGGGCGTAATCGACACCGGCATCGACTACACCCACGTCGATCTCGTGGACAACATCTGGACCAATCCCGGCGAGATCCCCGGCAACGGCATCGACGACGACGGCAACGGCTACGTCGACGACTACTACGGCTGGGACTTTTACAACAACGACTCCGATCCCTTCGACGGCCACGGCCACGGCACCCACGTCGCCGGAACGATCGGTGCCACCGGCAACAACGGCACCGGCGTGGCGGGAGTCAACCACGACGTCTCCCTGATGGCCCTCAAGTTTCTCAGCGACAACGGCTGGGGATCAACGAGCGGGGCGATTTCTGCGATCAACTACGCCACGATGATGAAAAACCTCTATGGGGTGAACATCGTCGCCACCAACAACAGCTGGGGCGGGGGTGGCTACTCGTCGCTCCTGCGGGCCGCGATCGAGTTGAGCGGTGATTCCGACATCACCTTCGTGGCCGCGGCGGGTAACAACGGCACCAACAACGACCTGACGGCTCGCTACCCGACCAACTACGACCTGCCCAATGTGATCTCGGTGGCGGCAACCGATCGCAATGACAACCTTGCGAGTTTTTCCAACTACGGGGCGACCACGGTCGACCTTGCGGCCCCGGGCGTGTCGGTCTATTCCACCGTGACTGGCAACTCCTATGCCTACTACTCGGGCACCTCGATGGCCGCCCCGCACGTGACTGGCGTGGTGGCGCTTTTGCATGCGGCGAACCCGGGCATGATCGTGGCGGATGTCCGCTCGGCGATCCTCGGGAGTGTCGATTCGGTGGCGGGCCTCGCGGGTAAGACGGCCACCGGCGGCCGGCTCAATGCCGCCGCGGCCCTCTCCATGATCGACAACGCGGCCCCCTCGCTCGATCCGATCGACGACCTCTCGATCGGCCACGATGCCACCACTGAGGTGATCCTCTCGGCCACCGATCCCGATGGCGATGTGGTCAGCTTCACCGCGACCCTTCTGGGCGCGAGCCAAGCCGCCACGCTCTCGGTTGCCGGCAACACCCTGACCGTCGACCCGGCCGCCGGGTTCGCCGGAAACTTCACGGTGCGGGTCACCGCCAGCGACGGCACCAACACCAGCAGCCCCGAGGAGTTTGTGGTGACCGTCGCCGGCACCGACGCCTCGTTGCCGTTTGCCGACGACTTTGCCCGGGCTGACGGCACCGGGATCGGGGCGAACTGGAGCGAGACGGCCGGAGACTTCGTGCTCGTCTCGTCCGCGGCGGTTTCCGCTGCTTCCCAGGCCTCGGTGGCCCTGGTCAACGGCGTTTCCTCGGCGGATGTCTCCGTCACCGCCGAGGTCGATGTGGCCGCCGGCATCTCGGTGGGCCTGGCCGCCCGGGCCACCGGCGCGGGCGACTCGAGCATGTATCTCGGGGCGATCATCGGCAGCGGCCCGAACGCGGTGGGCACGATCTGGCGGAACCTCGGCGACGGCTGGACGCTCCTTTCGCTGGCCCAGGCGGGCGGCTCGGCCGGCACGCTGGAGTTCACGGTGGTCGGCAGCTCGCTCTCACTCTCGCTCGATGAGCGGGTGATCACCGCCGTCACCGACACCATGATCACCGCAGCGGGCAGCGTCGGCCTGCGGTTCTGGGGCGCGGGAAGCCTGGCGGAGAGCTTCGCGGCCTCGGAGATTGCCGCCCCCGAACCCGAGCCGGCCAGCCTGCCGTTTGCCGAGAACTTCTCGATGGGCGACGGCACGTTCGTGCCGGGCACCTTCACCGAGTCGGCCGGTGACTTCCGCATCGCCTCCGGCCGGGCCGTCTCCAACGCCAGGCATGCCTCGGTGATGACGCTCAACGGCGTTGCCGCCACCGATGTCACCGTCTCGGCCCGGGTCGACGTTGCCGGCGGCGTGTCGGCGGGGCTGGCGGCGAGGGCCTCGGGCAACGGTGATGCGGACATGTACCTCGGAGCGATCCTCGGCTCAGGCTCCAACGCCGTGGCCACCATCTGGCGGAACGTCGGCGGGCAATGGACCCTGCTCTCGATCACCGCCGCGGGCAAGAGCGCCGGGCTGATGGAGTTCACCGTGGAGGGAAGCTCCCTCTCCCTCTCCCTTGACGGCAAGCTGCTCACGACCACCACCGACTCGGCCATCACCGGCCCGGGAACCGTCGGCCTGCGTTACTGGGGCATCGGCAGCACCGCCGATGACTTCACCGCCAACGAACTGACCCCGGTCACGCCGGAGCCGGCGAGCCTGCCGTTCGCCGATGATTTCGAAAGCACTTCCGGCGGCAGCCTGCCAGCCACTTTCGGAATCACCGCCGGCGGCTTCCGGACCAGCGGCGGCCGGGTAATCTCCGAAGGTTCGAAGGCTTCGGTGGCGACCCTCAATGACGCAGCCGCCGCCGATGTCCGCCTGACCGCCACCGTCGACGTGGCCCAGGGGATTTCCGCCGGGCTCGCCGCCCGCCACAGTGGCGATGGTGATTCCGACATGTACCTCGGGGCGATCGTCGGCCGCGGGGCCAATGCGGTGGGCACCATCTGGCGGAATGTCGGCGGACAGTGGACACTCCTCGCCTCCGGGGCGGCCGGCGGCTCGGCCGGCCTGCTCGAGTTCACGGTCGTGGGCAGTTCGCTGTCGCTCTCCTTCAACGGCTCGGTGGTGGCCACCGCCAGCGACACCGCCATCACCGGTGCCGGTGGCGTCGGACTGCGGCAGTGGGGTGCCGGCGTGGCGGTCGACGACTTCGCCGCCGAGGAGGTGAGCGACCCGGCGATGGCCCGCATGCTCGCCTTCGCCGCGATCGAGGCGGAATCATCCATCCCCCTGCGGGGCACCGCCCACACCCTCAGGCGGTAGCAATCCAGCAGCGATCGGATCGCCGCCAGAGGCGATCAATCGATCCGCCTCCCGTTCGCGGCATACCAGCTACTGATATATGACACGGCGTCGAGCAAACCGTCCCCCGGTTCTGCGTCATCCCCATCGCCAAAAGAACCGATGTACGCGTGGCTCGGATCATACCGTGTTCCGGCAAATTTTTCGGCCAAGTGAGCCCGTTGATGCTCGCCGTATTGCAGCAACTCCTCACAACGCTCCTCTTCCCCGAACAGCCCCGCCACCTCTGTGAAGGCAACCGAATCCCAAGCATTTGGAATCCGCCAAAGTTCGAGCAGAATTCTCTCGATTGCAGATTTGGTGTCAATTTCGCAATCCAATGAGATCAATCCATGCTGCTTTGCTGCGACAAGCGCATCGAGAATCATCGACGCAATTGATTGCAGCCTCGACCCGCCCGACGCCGCGTGTCTTTTTGATTGCCCGATGAACTCTCGATAGACGCCCTCGTCGCCATCGCCTTGCGACGACAGCCCGGTGCTGTGCCTCGACGCGCCGAACAGGCTCTGCGATTGCCGCAAACGCACGTAACACCGGCACACCGCCGCTGTGGAAACTGCCAGGGCAACGTCGGGTATATCGGTGACGACCGCTTTCCCAGCCGTCTGCCTCACTTTTGCAAGGAGACTCGTGTGCACAAGGCCATGGTAGACCATAGGAAGGTCTTTGTAATACGCCGACCGAAAGTCTGCCAATCGTCGCACCCAGGTCATCCCATCCCTGATTTCATCCTCAGCCTCCAGCCCGATACCCACGAGTCTTCCCGGACGCGATCTGCTCGCATTCGGGTACAGATAAAAACTGTATGGCCAGTTTATCGCACTGGCATCCGGATACCGCAGTATGGTCTGCTCCAGTGTTGCAACCGCGGTCGGCATCAAAGCATCATCATCCCCGATAATCATCAGCCAACCCGACCTCACATTCCCGATCGCAAACTCCCAATGATCGGCCATGCTCAGTTCCCTTGGTGGCCTGATCAACTGAAAACGTCGATCCGCAGACGCAAACTCCTCGACGACCGCACCGGTGTGCGGGTCGCTCCCATTATCACTCACGAGAAAAACGACTTCCGCGCTGATTTCTGGCTGCCGCCGGCAGGTCTCGAGCGTCTGCCGCAACACATCGGCCCGCCGGCATGTCGGGATAAGAACAGTGATTCGCTCACCGCGTGTCTTCCCGCCCCCGCGAAAATGTTTTTCCGCGTGAATCGTGTACCCGATCTCACGATCCTGGCTGAGACGCACCGACGGCTCGAATCCGTTCTCGCGAAAACACGTTGCAATAAAGTCGGCGGTCCAACCGCTTTCGAACCAGCCAAACTTGCGGATACAGTAGACGCTCAGACCATCAAGCCGGATTCCCCAATGATCCCACCAGCGGCCATTGATCGGTTCACCTGCGAGCACAATCTCACCGCCAACAGCAACCTTTGGGGCGAGAGATTCAATAACCTTCCACGGCCTTACCGCATGATGCAGACACTCGTAAAACAGCACCATGTCGTAGAGTTCATCCGATTCAAAGTCCTCAAAAGTTGCCTCCACAGCCTCGATGGGCAAACCCGCTCGACGGGCCCTGCCACGAACTAATGCCACAAAGTCAGGGTTGATATCGACAGCCGTCACTCTCAAACCGAGCGTTGAAGCAAATTCCGATGAAAGCCCCCACCCGCACCCCATATCCAACAGATGCCCTCCTATTGGCACCTTGCTGTGGCGAAATGCCTCGGCGAGCCGCGAATAATGGACCGCAAGCTTTCCAGGGAACTTATGGGCGTAGGGATTTGGTGCCGCAAGATGTGACTCGAGATCAAAAACCGTCCTTTCGTTTTTTGTCTGGTCCAGTTTTCGCCCCGAAATTTCTTCGTACAAAGAAACCTGTGCCTGGACATACTCGTCACTGAACGGGTCGAGCGATTTCGCAACTGCCCGACTCGGTCGGTACTCATGCGATTGCAGAAGAGCCGCGGCAGTCGCCGTAGCTGGCCCGCCGGCACGGTCGACATCGCGTACAAAATCGGGCAGAGTTTCCGCCGTTATTGCCCTGAACTTGGGCGGCTTGCCGGTGATGCGACGAATCGCCGGCCGGACTCGTGCCTCCCCAGCCCGGAGCATCTTCCTGATCCCGATCCACATCGTTACGCGATCCGTTCTTCTCGTGCGGCCGACAAAAGAACTCAGCTGTTCGAGAACGTGAGCTCAGCATCGACACCCTTTTTGGTGATGAAGTTCCATATCGACCGTGATGCGTCCGACCAATTTGGCCACGTTGCCTTTTTCGCCGCGTTCTCAATCGTGCATCGGAATTCTTCGTCTTGAAAAAACCTGGCAATCGCTCTCGCAATCGACTCGACATCTTCCGGATCCACACAGATGCACCCGCCAAGCTGTTCAGCAATTTCCTTCATGCTCCCCCGGTTGCTGACTACGCAAGGCAGACCCCTTTCGACTGACTCCACGATGGGCAAGCCGAATCCCTCGGCCAATGAACAAAAAATCGTCAACACAGCTTGCTCGTAGAGGCTTTCCAACTCTGATTCCGAGGCCGACAGGCACACATCGAGATCGTGTCCTTCGCTTCTGTAAGAAGTCACGCGCTCGAGAAACGGGCCACTTCCCGCGTCAAGGTTTCCAACGAAAACTCCCTTGAAGACGGCCCCCTGCTGTTGCGCTGACACCATCGCCTGCAGGACCCTGTGTTGATTTTTTCGGAGGGTGATTGACCCCACCACCAGCACGGTTGGACTTCTTCCATTTGCGGAACGACCATTCATCCTCTTTCGCCGGAGTTTCGTGTCGCCTGCGAGATAGTTGGTCGCGATCTCCTGATCCTCATTCGTCCATTGCGCGAGCGCCTTGTAGTTCAAGACATCCGCCCGCACAGCGTGTGAAATGCACGTGATGCCATTCGCGTCCTGCAGAAGACGCAAATACCGAAGAAAAAAATTGACTGTTGCGGCATCGCAATACTCCGGGTTGAGGAGTGGAATCAGGTCGTACACGACCATGACCGCCCGACACGTCCCACACCGGAAAAGGTGGTGAATGGCGTCGAGTCTGGCCGGCTGAAGTACGACCTCCGGCACGAAGACCGTGTGCCCCCACACGAAAGGTGCGACAACCTCGTCCACCGATTGGTCACCGGTCGCCACCGCAGGGGGGTGCCCTTGTCGTGCCGCAATTCCTCTCACCTTCTTCACCAGCCGCTCTGTGGCCGAGGCACACCAGTTTCGCAATCGTCGCCCCAACAATTTCCGTACACGACTGCCGATCGGGGTCAACAAACGCCCGAATGCCGCCGAGCCCCGCGGCGGTGCCCCCGCAGCAAGTAGCTTCCGCCAGCCGTAAAAAAGAGCGACGTCTGAGTCATTGAGAAGGCAGTATTCGTTGAGTGCCGGGTCGTACTTAATCAGCCGGAATTGAAAACCCAGATCTCGAAACTGTTCGACGAGACAGCGTACCACTCTTTGGATTCCGCTGTGGTAGGGAAAATTATATGTATGAGTGACGTCGATGAACACATGACCCGCTTCTATGTGCTCAAAGACAACATCGGCCTCTGACGAGTCAGCCGCGTCGCTGAGCCTCAGTAGGATTTCAGACAGTCTGTGGGGGTCGTCCCCGCCCGGGGAGAGATCGTGAGTGCTGCCAAAGCGACTTTTTCCGAGAAATAACTTTGCGAAGAGGTACTCGCGGTGTGGACGCAACTGCGGCGTCGTAATGACAGTCTGAACAAATGCTGCATAACGATCTTGGCCTGGCGAGTAAGACAGACCAAGAGACTTGCAGATCACATCAAACCGCCGGTCAAGAGCACTCGTAGACGGTTCTTGACGCCTTGACATCAGGCAGCATTCCTGGCTGACGACTGGTTTGCTGTCGCGGAGTGTTTTTCCGCATCGAGGAGTTCCCCGAGGTGGCAGGCCGCCTCAGCCCAGGTCCGCAGCCGTGTGGCACGGATTTTTTCCTCTTTCGCCCTGACGTAATCCGGGTCATTCAGACCCTGCTTGATCAGCCTGACCAGTTCGTCGATGTCCGTGGGATCGAAGTAATCGACAAGTGACCCACAGACCTCTGGCAATGACGACGCGGAAGAGACAATGCTGTATCTTCCAAACCAGGCAGCCTCCCCAACTGGCAATCCCCATCCCTCGGCGAAACTCGGATACACGGTGAATAGGCACTTATTGTAGAGGGACATGAGCACGGAGTCACTTGGGCGGTCCACAATCTGTACATGCCTCTTCAAACCGCCGTCGGCATTGAGCACCTCAAAGAATTCCTCAACCTTCCAACCGACCTTCCCGGCAAAAACAAGGCCAGGGGTTTCGCTACCAAGCTCCGCCGCCAGTCGCTGCCAAGCCCGTAAGAGGGCGATCCCGTTCTTCCTGATTTCCAACGTGCCCACGCAGAGTACAAACGGACTTCGGCCATCGTAGCCGTCCCCAGCCGGTCGCTGAGAGTCGACTTTGGCCGCTATCCCCTCACGAGATCCTTGGGCAAACTCGTGGGGCAAAGGCCAAACGCGAATCGGCCTCTCGTGCCCCATCGCCTGCAAGTACGTGTTCAAGTCGCAAGCCGTGGCATTTGAGATGCAGATGTACTGGCTGACAAACTCGACCGATTTCTGCAAATATTCATTGTATTTCCTGACTACGCTCTGAATGCAGAACTCAGGAAAACGATGCGGGATCAAGTCATAGACCACCTGCGTCACGCTGCCACCACGTCGGAAATGCTGCGTCGCAGCCTGGCCGACCCGAGGATGATCCCAGTTCGTTCCCATCAGAATCAGTTCGTCGTGCGACTGAAAACCTTCCACCGGCCAGGTGTCAATCGCCGAGCGTGGCCCAGCTTCCCGAGCCTTAGCCGGAAGCCTCATCCAATTACGCAGAGTCCCCGGGCAGACCATCTTACGAATGGCCAACTCGAGCTTTTTCCTGCAACGCCGCACAGAGCCTTTCGGAAAGCCAGCCAGCCACTCTCGGTATTCGCGAAACGAGTATGGTGCTCCATGATCGGTAATTCCAAGTCGCTCGAGCAGACGGTCAGCATCGTAGTCCAAGTCCTGTATCAGATCGATGGAGATACAGGCCCACAACCGCGATGCAGCCTTATCATAAAACACACAAAAAACCTGTTCTCTCGAAATCACTGAGAATTGCTGAATGATTCTCAACTGCACCCGCTGAATACCTGACACACAGCGATTACAGCGGGCAAACTCAACAAGATCACTGATATCAAAATAACGCGACATGGGATTTCTGCTGAGAAAAGCAGTCGGGTTGAATTATCTTTAGGAAATCAAAACAACGATGCTGGTCTTCCGATAGGTCGACTTGTTTCTGAGTCAATCTGACCCAGACCGCTAGCGCAAACCCTTGGAGAAAAACAGGAACTCGTGTGGCTGCAAGCGCCGCCTACGCAACCTGGCGAGACTCTGGAATCCCCGCAGCCGCGAGCACTTGACCCGCAGTATCTCTCCATGATGTCACTCTAAACCGTGATCGAATTGCTGCTTCTCTTTCGCGTACCCACTCCGGATCCTGCAGAGTTCGTTGCACCAGCTGCATCAGTCCCTTCGCATCGAGGGGATCAAAAAACACCGGAAGATCCCGACTGATCTCCGGGATGCTGGTGGCGTCGGAAGCCAGGCAAAGCCGCCCGTGACCGAGACTCTCCGCCACAGGCAGCCCCCAGCCCTCGTACCTTGACGGGTAGATCGTCGCGGCACAGTGGCGGTAATACCACGAAAGCTCACTGTCGGCTATATTTTCAAGAATGTGAATTTTTCCATTGACTGCTCGATTGCGGTAAATTTCATAGACCAGTTCACTGACGAACAGGTGCTTTACACCCATGCACACGAGATCCGGGCACCCATCGGGATCGCGACTGGCAAGCGAATTCCAAACATCGTAAAGAAGTCGGTGATTTTTTCGAACATCCAAGGTAGACACGCAGAGAAAAAACGGCCGCCTCGGAACGAAGCGGGGGAGTGCCGGTGTCTCGTCGCCAGCAGAGGGCAGCTCGTCACCGAGACGAATAACCTTCAGCGGCGGTTTCAAAATAGCGAGTTCATCACAATATTTTTTGATTTCCTGTTTCGAAAACTCTGAAATGGTCAGCACGGCGTCTGATTCACGAAGGACATTCCGCGCCCACTTCGTCACGAGCGGTACATGCTGCGGCAGAACCCACTCCGGTTTGATGACAGGGATGAGGTCGTATATCGTCCGCACCACGCTCGTGCCATTTTTCCGTGCTGCAGCCACCGCTTCAGCGTGACCAGCAATCGCCCAAGTGGCCCCGAGTGACAGCAGAAGATCATTACGCTGGAAAGGTCCGGCCAGTGGCGGCTGAGGGGGCCGCTGAGGCGACGTGGTGGAACTGGAAATCACCGCGGGCGGGGCCTGCTTATGCCCCCGGTAACGGAACCGCGCCCAACGAAAGAAGTTACGCTGCAGTTGGTTTGACGATTGTCGGAATGTCCGAAACGACTGTCTCAATTCAAGACTTGCGGGGCTTGCCCCCAGGATTTGATCGCGGCTGATCAGCCGCCAACGTCGCCCTGCAGTCTCTTCCGCCGCCGCGGCTCGCTGCACGTGCTCCCCGACCGCTGCCGAGGTGGTGCTCTCGGCAGACGGGGCTCTCTCCACCCATGGGAGGTGTCCCAAAATTGCTTCCGGCAAATCGACCGCCTTGATCGGCAGAAAACAGCATTTTTGGGGACAGAATCGAACGAGCTGTGGCCTGGCTCCGCTGGCTACCAATCCATTGAGAATGCCAACGGTCGTCCGCTGGATGCCTGTGAGATGCGGTAGCGTCCACGAGGTGAGATCAGAAACGTCATACCAAACAGCCATGAATCATCCCCCTGATTTTTGTTGCATTGGTCCCGACGGCTTAGGCGGCGCTGACCTTACTCGCGAGGTCATGTCCGGGCATGAGTATGAATCCGTCTGTCACATTGGCCGGATATGACAAGGGTGCTCGCAACGATGGCTCTTCCCGGCGATAGTAGTAACGATTCAGACCGTCGAAGAGAGCGAACTCATACCCATGTTGAATCAAAATCCCCTCCCAGTCGAACCAGGTTGGCTCATAGGAATAGAGATCGCAGCCTGGCAACTTTGGCTTGATCGCCTCGAGCAATATGACTCGCGGGCGGAAGGATCGCCAATCATTACCCAGTAAGACGTCCCGTTCGGCACCTTCGACATCGATTTTGAGAAATTCAACCTCGCCGGGGGGCAGCTGTCGGGCAATTTCAGCGAGCGTGGTCATTGGGACAGTGTGAGTAGTCCGTTCATAGCCGTACGGGGCCACCACGGCCGGGTCAAAGGTTTCGCAATAGGAAGAGAGTCCGGAATCACCAAACTCATGAAACTCGATGGTCCCCGTATCCGCTCCGCAGACGACGTTGAGGTTCCAGTCCCGTGGCCTTGACGCCTCGAACTTTCGATGGAACCTCTCTACCGGCTCCACATTCACTCCAGACCAGCCTTGATCGTAGAAATGCTTTGTCACCGAATGAACTTCCGGATCGAAGGCACCGACATCGACATACCGGCCGTGAATGGTTGCGTGAAAGACACGACGCAGGACGACGTCCTCAAAGTTTTGGGCATACGAGATCATGAGTGTGACGGGCCTCCCTGAATATGAACTTTTTACGGCTTGCTGGCACGGCGATGCTACATCGCCTTACGGATCACCAACGCGATCGAGGTTGAGGCATGCCCCCAGAGATTGAGTCGTAGGTGCTTGACCTTCGGTGGCGGTGTCGTGAACCAGTTGCAGTACGGCGGCTCGTCTACGACCCGATCGAGGCGATGGCGTCCTGGGTCAACGTCGAGCGGCTCGACACTATGGCCTGCGGCGGTCAGGCGGCTGCAGACGGCCTCCATGTCGCGGAGACGATAAATGACGCAGGGGCCGTCGGCCACCGTGGCGTCATTGCTCGAGAGGTTGAACTCGGTGGTATGAACAGCCACGCCGCCGGGCACGAGACAGTCCATCTGCCGCTCGAGGAAGTCAAGGCCCAGCTGCAGCGAGCCGCAGTGCTCAAAGGAGCAGGTAGACCAGCTGAAATCGTAGCCGACGAGGTCGTCAGGCACGTGGTTCATGTCGACCGGCCGGAACGAGACTCTTTCGCTGAAGACTGCGGGGTCGCAGAGGCCCGCGGCATTGAGGGCGTCGCGTTCCCCCACCCACTGCCCCGAATCCGCCCACATGTTCCGCCGCTCGTCATTGGAAGGCAAGTCAGTTGCCGTGATATGGCAACCACGGGCAGCAAAGATCGCCGGGAGTTTCTCCGCACCCACGGCAAATCCAAGGCCCCGGCGTCCGGGTTCGAGCATCCCTCGTTCCAATAACGCTTGGCAAATGAAAGCGAGTTCCCAGAGCTTGCGATGCGGCCTCCACGGTTCATCCAACACTCGTGCCCATGAGCGGAAGATTTCCGAATCAAGCGTACGATAACGACAAAGTTGACTGACCAGTTTTTGCGCGTCATCCCGCCGAGAAACACGCACATGCAAGTCGGGGTGGTGACGTTGCAGGCGATGCGGCTGAATGGGGGGGGTGGATGCCGCTGGAGGCCGCAACCAACTTCTTATTTTTTTTGGAACTAATTTCATCTTGAATTGTCCCTCAACGGCGTTCAGGCCGCCTCCCGTTGGTGCTTCTCCCCTTCGGCGAGCAGCTGCTCCCGACGGGCGAGCTTGAGATCCTCCTCGACCATCATGTCAACGAGTCCTTCGAAGCTGGTCTGGGGAATCCAGCCGAGCTGCTCACGGGCCTTCGTGGCGTCGCCGAGCAGCAGGTCGACCTCCGCCGGGCGGTAATACCGCGGGTCGACCTCGACGAAGTCCTGGTAGTCGAGGCCGAGCCGGCCAAACGTCTTCTCGCAGAACTCGCGGACGCTGTAGAGCTCGTTCATGGCGACCACGTAGTCGTCCGGTTCGTCCTGCTGGAGCATCAGCCACATCGCCTCGACGTAGTCTCCGGCGAAGCCCCAGTCACGCTTGGCGTCGAGGTTGCCGAGGTAGAGCTTCTCCTGCAGGCCAAGCTTGATCCGCGTGGCCGCCCGGGTGATCTTGCGGGTTACGAAGGTCTCGCCACGGCGGGGGCTCTCGTGGTTGAAGAGAATGCCACAGGACGCGTGCATCCCGTAGCTCTCGCGGTAGTTGATCGTGATCCAGTGGCTGTAGACCTTGGCCACGCCGTAGGGGCTACGGGGATAGAAGGGGGTCGTTTCCTTCTGCGGTGTCTCCACCACCTTGCCGAACATCTCGGAGGATGAAGCCTGGTAGAAGCGGATCTGCTCACCGGTCTCGTCCTGCACGTCGCGGATCGCCTCGAGCAGCCGCAGGGTGCCCACGGCGGTGGTGTCGGCGGTGTAGGCAGGCTGATCGAAGCTCACGCGAACATGGCTCTGGGCGGCGAGGTTGTAGACCTCGTGCGGACGAACCTCGCGGATCAGCCGCATCAGGCCGTTGCCGTCGGAGAGGTCGCCGTAGTGAAGATGCATCTTCGGCGGCTCGCCGAAAATGAGGTGTTCGATCCGCTGCGTGCCGAAGGTGCTCGAGCGACGGCGGAGACCATGGACCTCGTAGCCCTTCGAGATCAGCAGTTCGGCCAGATATGAACCGTCCTGGCCGGTGACCCCGGTAATCAAAGCCCTCCGCGAACTCTCCTGCGACATCGACGCCTCCCTGGTCAAATTGACTTCCGTGCTTCTGTAACGGGCCGCCTCTCGGCGACCAACGGCCACCGACCGTGCGGAAGTGATCCGCATCTTCGGTGCGTGGCGTCGGGAGGGTATCAGGGGGCATCCGGTGGGGAAACGGCATTTTTGCCGCTGTTTGCCGCACTCAGTCTGATTTTTTTGCCAGCAGCCGGGCGTAGATCTCGGCGTAGGCCGAGGCCGTGGCCCGCCAGGAGAAGCCGGCGGCATGGGCCCGGGCCCGGTCGGCAAACCCCGGCTCGCTGCTGAAGCGGCCCAGCCCAGCCCAGAAGGCCGTGGCCATCGCGTCGGGCTCGAAGGAGTCGAGCAAAAAGGCGGCATCCCCGGCCACCTCCGGGAGACTCGTCTTCCGCGAACAGAAAACCGCCGCCCCTGCGGCCATCGCCTCGAGCACCGGGAACCCGAAGCCCTCGGTGAGGGAGGGAAAGAAGAAAGCCTCGCAGTGCTCGTAGAGCCATTGTCGGTCGCCGTCGGAGACCTCGCCGGGCATCACCACCGAATCGGAAAGGCCGAGCCGGGAGGCCTCCCGCTCGAGGTATTCGCCGTAGGGCGTCGCCTTCTTGCCGGCGATCACCAGCCGGCGGCCCGGAAGCCGTGGCAGGAGGCCGAAGAGCACGTGGAAGTTTTTGTGGGACAGGCAGTTGCCCACCGTGAAGAGGAACGGTCCTGCCGGCAGAAACTCGGGCCGTGTCGGTGAGGCCGGTGGCGGCTCTCCCAGACCCAGCGGCACCACGTGCACCGGTCGGTCGCCGAGCCGAAGGTAGGTGGCCAGTTCGTCGGCCACGTAGGAGGAGTCGGTCACGATCTCGGTGGCTCGGTTGACCTTCCGCTGCAGTTCGGTGATCTTGCGGTCGATCTCGCCGAGCCGATCGTCCCGGGGGGCCTCGTGGAGAAAGTTGAGGTCGTGCACCGTCAGCAGCACCGGCACGCGGCGGTCGAGCGGCAGATACCGCGACATCTGATTGGTCATGTGCCACAGCGCGACCGAGGACCGCGGCAGCAGCGGCTGCACCAGCGGCCGCAGCAGCCGCTGGGCCACCTCCTTCCGCCAGGGAGCAACGGTGATCCTGGCAAAGTTCTCGCCCGGAAAATACCGCTCTGCACCCCGGGGCAGCAGCAGCACCGGGGTGAACCGGCCCTCGGCAACCCGCAGGAGTTCACGGCCGAGGTGCAGGCTGAAGCGGCCGAGGCCACAGTTGATGTGCCGCAGCTTCTCCAGATCGATCACCACCCTCGGGGGCACCACGGTAGCCCCCGCCGCGGGGTCATCCACGGATACCGGAATGGCAGGGGCGGTGGCGTTCATCGGTTGAGACGGCCTGAAAGGCGGCGGACGCAAAAGGCGGCGACACGCGAAAGACCGGGCGGGGCAGGCCCTCCGGCCGCCGGGTTGTACCAGAGTCCGCCGCGGATCTGCCACGCGGGCGAGCCCTATCTCCCCGTGGCGTTTCGCCCGACCGGCTCCCAAAAGAGGTTCATGCTGCCGCGGAAATGGTGCACCGCTCCGGGAAACCTTCGCGGCCGCGGCAGGAGGCCGTCGCACAGCAATTGGTGGTCGCCGGAGATCTCAACCATTCCGCTGGTCATCGCCCATGTTCCCGGCTCGGCTGCCGCGTCGATGAAACGAACCCGCCGTACCTCCGGACCGACTCCGACCGGCTTGAGCGTGAAGAGCGTGCCGGCGAGAAGACCGCCACACATGTGCCAAACGTGACCATTGAATATCGGGACTACCGCGACTACAGGTACGGAAAAAGAGTGGGTTGGTGATTCCAGAGTTGCCGGGGTATGCAGGTGGTGAAGCAACCGAAGCGATCCCAGCTTCATTTCCACGTGCAGCTAGCGGCGGTCGAGAAAGTCCCGCGGGTCGGCCCGCCGCAGCCGCCACCAGTAGGCACTCGCGAAGCTCGGCCAGAGGGCCGACAGGCGGCCCGACGGCGAGCGATACCAGCTCCCGCAGGGTGGCCGCTCGGGAGTACCCACCGACCAGACGGTGCCACGGAATCGTTTCGCGAGTTCCGCGTTGAACCGTTTCTGAACCTCCTCGCGAACCTCCACGTGCGAAAGCCTGCCCCGCTCGATGAGCCGCAGGGCCAAAAGCACGTAGCGGACCTGAGCCTCGATCATGAACACGATCGAATTGTGGCCCAGGCCGGAATTAGGACCCATCAGGATGAAGAGGTTGGGATACCCCGCCACCAGCACCCCGTTGTAGCCCTCGGGACCGTCAGCCCATTCCTCGGCGAGCCGTCGGCCGCCACGGCCGATGACATCGATCTGCTCGGCGAAGTCGAACGCCTTGAAGCCGGTGGCCAGCACGATCGCATCCGCTTCGCGGAGCCTGCCGTCGGCGGTCACCACGCCGCCGGGATCGATCCGTGCAATCGGCTCGCTGACAAGCTCGACGTTCTCCCTGGCGAGGGCCGGGTAGAAGTCGTCGGAGAGCAGCACCCGCTTGCAGCCCATCCGGTAGCGGGGCGTCAAGGCGTCGCGGAGCTGTGGGTCGGCGATGTGCTGCTGGATGTGACGATAGACCTGCTTCTCCCAGTGGCCCAGCAGCTTCGGCTTGAGCGTGAAGGCGATCGCGATCGACTCCTGCTCGAGGTAGATCAGCCAACGCCAGCATCGCTGCAGCCCTGGCACCACCGCGAAGGCCCTCCGGGCGAAGCCGGATATCGGCCGATTCCGCCGAGGCAGGACCCACGGCGGCGTCCGCTGGAAGAGCGAGAGGCAGGCCACCTCGCCGGCGATCGCGGGCGCGATCTGCACGGCGGAGGCCCCGGTGCCGATCACCGCCACCCGCTTGCCCGCCAGCGGCAGGTCGTGCCGCCAGCGGGAGGAATGGAAGCAGGGCCCATCAAACTGCTCGATCCCCGGAATCTCGGGGAGCCGCGGCACGTGCAGCCCACCAGTGCCGGCAACCACCACCCTTGCGGTGAACCGGCGTCCGTCGTCGGCTGCAAGCCGCCAGAGGCCGGCTGTGTCGTCCCAGGTGAGGCTCACGATGCGGGTCGCGAAGTTGATGCGTTGGCGGAGATTGTGCTTCGTGGCAACTCTCTGCAGATAGCGAAGAATCTCGGCCTGCGAGGCAAACGACCGCGACCAGCCCGGGTCTTGCTCGAAGGAGAAGGAATAGAGATGTGAAGGAATGTCGCAGCCGCAGCCGGGATAGGTGTTGTCCCGCCAGGTGCCGCCAAGGCTTTCAGCCTTCTCGAAAATGACGAAATCCCGCCGGCCGGTGGCCAGCAGCCGGATCGCCATCCCCAGCCCCGCGAAGCCGGCACCGATGATCGCGATCGGGATTGGCTCATCGCCGTGAGAATCGCGGGGCTGCATGGATCGTCTCAGGAAAGCGGTCGCGAAGCTGAAAACCCAATCTTCCCCTGCATCCCGCCCACGGGACCACCCCGTTGGATTCCCGGAAGGTCCCTGCCATATTAGTCGGCCGCCAGCGGTATCGGCGGCAACAGCACCCATCACGGCAGCAGCATGAAGATCCACGAATACCAAGCCAAGGACCTCCTGCGTGCCGCCGGCGTGCCCGTGCTCGCCGGGCAGGTGGCCCGCAGCGGCGAGGAGGCGGCCGCGGCCTACACCTCCTTGGGGACGCCCGTCTGTGCGGTGAAAGCGCAGATCCATGCCGGGGGCCGCGGCAAGGGCAAGGTGGCCGGCAGCGAGCAACGCGGCGTGGAACTTGCCAAGAGCCCCGAGGATGCTTCTCGGATCGCCTCCGCCCTGCTGGGCCAGACGCTCGTCACCGTGCAGACCGGGCCGGAGGGCCGGGTCGTGCGGCAGGTCTTCGTCGAGAGCGGATGCCAGATCGACCGCGAACTCTACGCGGCGATTCTCGTCGACCGGGCAGCCGGCTCACCGGTGCTCATCGCCAGCACCGCCGGCGGCATGGACATCGAGGAGGTCGCCGCGAAGACACCCGAGCTGATTCTCACCGAGGCCTTCGACCCCGATCGCGGTCTGGCCTCCTTCCAGACCCGGCTGCTCTCGGCGAAGCTCGGCCTGCCCGCGGCGAGCTGGCGGGCAGCCGACCACTTCTTCCGTTCCCTGGCCAAGGCCTTCGTGACGCTCGATGCCTCGCTCCTGGAAATCAATCCCCTGGTGCTCACCAAGGAAGGCACCCTGGTCGCCCTCGACGCCAAGATGAGCTTCGACGACAACGCCCTCTGGCGGCACAAGGACGTGGCCCTTTTGCGTGACGAATCGGAGGAGGACCCGGCCGAGATCCGGGCCGCGGCGGCGGGGCTCTCCTATGTGAAGCTCGACGGCACGATCGGCTGCCTGGTCAACGGTGCCGGGCTGGCGATGAGCACCATGGACCTCGTCAAGCTCCACGGCGGCGAGCCGGCCAACTTCCTCGATGTCGGCGGCGGCGCCGATGTGGCCCAGGTCACCGAGGCCTTCCGGATCATTCTCTCCGACGCCAACGTAAAGGCGATCCTGGTCAACATTTTCGGCGGCATCATGCGGTGCACCACGATCGCCACCGCCCTGGTGGAGGCCTCGAAAACCGTCGGCTTCAGCGTGCCATTGGTGGTCAGGCTGGAGGGCACCGAGGTCGAGGTAGGCAAGAAGATTCTCGCCGAGAGCGGCACGAGCATCGTCACCGCCGACGGACTGACCGACGCAGCCAAGAAGGTCGTCGCCGCCAGCCGGGCCTGAACACCACCTACCCCCGTTTCATCCCACGTTCCCCCGCGGCCCCACCTCGATCCATGAGCATCCTCGTCAACCGCGACACCCGCGTCATCTGCCAGGGCATCACCGGTCGCGTCGGTGAGTTCCACACCCGCGGCTGCCTCGAGTACGGCACCCGCATGGTCGGCGGGGTGACGCCGGGCAAGGGGGGCGAGCAGGTGGCGGGGCTGCCGGTGTTCGACACGGTAGCCGAGGCCCGTGATGCCACCGGGGCCGATGCGACCATGATCTTCGTGCCTCCGCCTTTCGCGGCCGACGCGATCCTCGAGGCGGTGGCTGCGGGAATCGAGACGGTGATCGCGATCACCGAGGGAATCCCCGTGCTTGACATGGCACGCGTGCTGCCGGTGGTCAGGGATTCCGGCAGCCGGCTGGTGGGCCCCAACTGCCCCGGCGTGATCACGCCGGCGGAATGCAAGATCGGGATCATGCCCGGCTATATCCACACCCCCGGCACTGTGGGCGTCATGAGCCGCTCCGGCACGCTCACCTACGAGGCGGTCTGGCAGCTGACCCAGCTTGGCCACGGCCAGAGCAGCTGTGTCGGACTGGGAGGTGATCCGCTCGTGGGCTCGAGCTTTATCGACATCCTCGCCCTCTTCGAGGCCGATCCTGACACCCAGGCGATCCTCATGATCGGTGAGATCGGGGGCTCGGCGGAGGAGGAGGCCGCGGCCTACGTGAGGGACCACGTCAGCAAGCCTGTGGCCGCCTTCATCGCAGGCCGCACGGCTCCTCCTGGCAAGCGGATGGGCCATGCCGGGGCGATCATCTCCGGTGGGAAGGGCACCGCCGAAGCCAAGCTTGCTGCCCTGCAGGAGGCGGGGATCGAGGTTGCCGAGAGTCCGGCGGAGATGGGCGAGGCGGTCGTGCGGGCGATCGCCCGACGCCGCTAGCTCGAGATGGCTGCGCGGTTTCGCTCAGGGTGCAGGCTTTTTTCCAGCGGCTGATCGCGTCACGCCGGACCGCGAGGGCCTACACTACCAGGATGAGAGTCAGTCTCTTCATTCCCTGCTTCGTCGACCAGATGACCCCGAGTGTGGGCCTGGCGGTGGCCCGTGTGCTCGAACAGCTCGGCCACGAAGTGGAGTTTCGCCCGGCCCAAACCTGCTGCGGGCAGCCGAGTTTCAACGCCGGCTATTGGGATGAGGCCCGCGAGGTGGCGGCCCGGGCGGTCGGTATTTTTGACGGGGCCGAGGCGGTGGTCGGACCGAGTGGCTCCTGCGTGGCGATGATGCGGAGTTTCTATCCGCAGCTGCTCGAGGGCACGCCCCACGAGACGGCCGCTCTCGATCTGGCCGCCCGCAGCTTCGAGTTCGGCGAGTTCCTGGTGGACAGGCTCGGCGTGACCGATGTCGGGGCCCGCTTCCCCCACCGGGTGAGCTATCACGACGGCTGCCACGGGCTGCGAGAGTTGCGGATCCGCGAGGCGCCCAGAAAGCTGCTCACGGCGGTGCGGGATCTCGAGCTTGTGGAATGTGATGAGCCGGAGAGCTGCTGTGGCTTCGGTGGGCTGTTCAGTGTCAAGTTTCCGATGATCTCCACGGCCATGGCCGAAGTGAAGGCGGGGTCGCTCGCCCGCACGCAATGCGACTACATCGTTTCAAGTGATCCCTCCTGCCAGCTGCAGCTTGACGGCTGGCTCGCCCGCCAGGGCAAACCCTGCCGCACGATCCATCTCGCCGAGGTGCTTGCTACGGGCTGCCCGGCGACCTGAGCGGCTCCTCGGGGGGCTCCTCGCCCGGCTCCTCGGGGGGCTCCTCGGAAGGCTCACCGCTCGGCCGTGACAGCGGCCCGTCCCATTGGCCGGTGTGATACCGCTCAAGCAGCTCATGCCGATCGACCCCCGCAAAGCTCGCATAGCCCTCGAGCACCAACTCGCCAACCCGAAACGAGACCTCCTTCGTGGCGATCCGATAGTCCTCCGGCAACGGCGGCATCGACCAGGCCAGATGAATGCCCCCGGCCAGAGCAAGGCCAGCCAAGAAGCCCGCGACGCCACCGGCAGGCAGGTCGATCCAGATCGGAAATCGCACTGCCCCCTCGGGAATGAACGAATCGATGGCTATCCGGACCGCCGCCACGACACCGAGAAACACAAGTACGAATCCCGTTGCGGTCGCGAGGTTATCCGGAACCTCGGCCTCGGCGAGCAGGGCTCCCACGGGGCGACAGGTCGCGAGGGCCGTGTAAAGCGAGACAACAATCTGCAATCCGGCAAGTGTCGCACGGAACAACCCACTTCTGGCCCCAAAAACGGTCAGCAGCAACACAATCCCGACCACGACCGGGTCGTCGAGACGTTGAATCACTGAAAGTCGTGCCAGGAGGAGCATGCTTACGGGCCTCGTTGATTTCCTTCCTGCAGCAATCCCAAGCCTGTGGCGGCAGACGTGCTCCGCACATGTCCTAACTGCTGGTGACGCGTGCCACTTCACTGACCGTCGTGACGCCCTCGACCACTTTTCGGATGCCTGCGTGCCTGAGTGACCGAACCCCGGCCTTGCGGGCCGCACCACGAATTGCCTCAATCGACGGTCTACCAACGAGCAACTGCCGGATCGGCGGAGTGAACACGAGCAACTCATAGATGCCCGTCCGGCCCCGGAATCCCGTGTCATGACAGGCTTTGCAGCCTTTGCTTCGATAGAAAACAACCTCTTCATTCAGCTGAAGACCGCACTTGGCCTTCAGCTCGGCCACCGGCTCATACGGTTCCCGACACTTCTGACAGAGTACCCTCACGAGCCTTTGCGAGAGCACGGCTGTGATCGCCGACTGCATGAGACTTGCATCGATCCCGATATCGAGCAGCCGGGTAACCGTGGTGGCAGAGTCGTTAGCATGCAGTGTGGAAAACACGAAATGTCCCGTGAGCGCCGCCTGCATCGCAATCTCTGCGGTTTCCTTGTCACGAATTTCACCCACGAGGATGACGTCAGGATCCTGCCGCAAGGTCGAGCGGAGAATGTTCGCAAACGTCAGGTCGGCCGCGTTGTTCACCGCTGTCTGCGAGATATTTTCGAGCTGGTACTCAATTGGATCCTCGATCGTGATGATGTTGCGGGTCAGCACGTCGATCTCGGAGAGAGCCGCATAGACGGTCGTGGTCTTACCCGATCCGGTCGGCCCACAGACGAGGAGCATCCCATGCGGACGATGGATGATCGATCGCAATGATCCGAGCATCGTCGGCTCCATGCCGACACGTTCCAGGCCGGCTTTGACGATCCCACCGTCGGCATCGAGCAGACGCAGTGATATCTTCTCGCCGAAGTTAGTTGGACCGGAAGCCGCCCTCACCTCGAAGACACGGCTGTTGCACCTCGCTGAGAAGGTTCCATCCTGAGGGCGGCGACGCTCGGCGATATCCATGTCAGCGAGCACTTTCGCGGCTGAGAGTGCCGGACGGCCACGATCCGCAGGAATAACTGCCGTGTTATGCAAGATGCCGTCGATCCGCAGGCGAAGTTGGAATCCGCCACCCTCCTTGGGTTCGAAGTGGATGTCGGTGGCTCGCCGGTCGATCGCAGAGAGAAAAATTTCCTGAAGCGTGGAAACAGCCTGAGAGGTTTCCCGATCCGCCCCTCGCGTCCCATCGATTCCGGAACCATCTTTCTTGAGCAAAATTACTTGATCAGATCGGTCGCTCACGCCCGCAAGAACGTCATTCTCACCGCGACGTCGAAAGAGACTAGCCAGCGGTGACCGCCGCGCGGCCCGCCATCGCTCCTGCCAGAACTGCCGTGAAAACAGCTGCAGCAGCAACCGCTCCTGGGCCATCGCCTTGGAATCACGGTAGAGCACAAAACCCAGGAGGCCTGCGGGCATCAAAAAGAGAAACCAGGGCACAGCCGCGGTGCCCCACAACAGCAGGGCGATAAACAGCAGGGTTCCGGAAAGTACGCAGGGCAGTTTCCACGGGAACGAACGGCCAAGGACATCAGCTGCATCTCGCTCGATCCACAGGCAGGCGGCCGCCCACAAAACCGCGAGGCCAACGGCGACCAGGCCCCAGGCTGCCGCGACGATGGATGGTTCGATCGGCATTGCGAGACCCGGCGTGGCCTCCGATTCCGCGACGTGTAGACTGATAAGGATAGGACGATTGGCGTGAGCACACCGTCTCTGGCTCGCGACGATAATAGCATCCCCTCGAATGGATGATACGCATGGCTTTCTCCGAGGTGGCCGACGCGAATCGCGATTCTTCCGTGGCGGCCGGACGAAGTCCCGGCCCCGCCAAGCGGCGGTTTCTCAGCGACGCCACGGAGCATGTCCGCGACACCGCCCATCGCGACTTCGTCCGCAAGGCTCTCGGCGGCTACTACACCAGCCGCGACGCCCAGAAGGCCCGCTACCGCGACTGGGAACACGCCCGCGACGCAGCCAGCCTGGCGAAGTGGTCGGCGGTCAATCACCTTGATGAACTGCTGCCGCAGTTTGTGGCCGCCTTCGAGGCCAACGGCGGCGTGGTCCACTGGGCGGCCAACGCCGAGGAGGCCCGCGGGATCATCCTGGGCCTGCTCGAAGAGGCCGGTGCCCGCTCGATCATCAAAAGCAAGACGATGACCAGCGAGGAGATCCACCTCAATGCCGCGCTCGAGGAGGCCGGCTACGGCGTGGTGGAGAGCGACCTTGGCGAGTTTATCCAGCAGCTCCGCGGCGAGCCTCCCTACCACTTCGTCTTCCCCTGCATGCACGTTCGTCGCGATGAGATCAGCAGGCTCTTCGAGGAGCATCTCGGTACCGCCCCGACCGAGAGCCCGGAGGAACTGACAATGATCGCCCGCCGCCACATGCGACGGCTCTATGTCGAGGCTGACGTGGGCATCACCGGGGCCAACTTCCTCGTGGCCGAGACCGGCCAAATCTCGATCACCGAGAACGAGGGCAACGCGCGGCTGACCGCCGCCCTGCCGCGGATGCACATCGCGATCGCGGGCATCGAGAAGGTGGTAGCCAACCTTGACGACCTGTCGGTGCTTCTGCCGATGCTCGCCACGGCAGGATCGGGCCAGCCGATGACCTGCTACAACACCCTCTACGGTGGGCCGCGGGCGGCCGGGGAGGCCGATGGGCCGGAGTCGATGCACCTGGTACTCCTCGACAACCACCGCACGGCCCTGTTGGCCGATCCCGAGCAGAGGGACGCCCTGCAGTGCATTCGCTGCGGCGCCTGCCTCAACGTCTGCCCGATCTTCAAGAACGTCGGCGGCTTTACCTACGGCACCACCTACCAGGGGCCGATCGGCAGCGTGATCACCCCGCACCTCCGCGGCCTCGCCGAGTGGAACCACCTCTCCGGAGCCAGTTCGCTGTGCGGGGCCTGCACCGACGCCTGTCCGGTGCGGATCGACATCCACCACCATCTGCTGCACAACCGTCGCAACGCCGCCAAGACCGCCCCGAGCCGACTCGAACGCTTCGGCCATCGCGTCTTCGCCGCGGTGGCCTCCAGGCCCTGGCTCTTTGCGACCGCCGGCTGGCTCGGCCGACGCACGCTGCCGCTGGCAAAACGGCTGAGGCTGCCGCTGCTTGCCGACTGGCTGGCCAGTCGCGACCTGCCTCCGCCGCCGCCGCAGAGTTTCCGGGCCGCATGGAGGCAGCGGAAATGACACGCTTGGCCGGCAGCCCTCTGAGCCGCGAGCGGATCATGGCGAGAATCCGCGAGGCCTTGCGACAGCCCGCGCCGCCGCCCCACCTCGGCGATTCCTCGGTCGCCTCGGCGGCGGGATCGGCCGACGACTCGATGCCCTCGCTCCGCGTGCTGCCGGCGGAGGTGGGCCGGCCCTGGCTGCCCGACGGCGGCTCCACGCCGGCGGAGCGGCTGGCCGTGCTCTGCGACAATCTCGAAAAACTTCGGGCCGAGGTTCACCGCTGCGGGTCGCTCGAGGAGGCCGCCGAGCGGATCGCCGCGATTTCCCGTGAGCGAGGCTGGACCCGCGTGGCCTGGCATGCCGGCGAGCTGACCTCGCCGGTGGCCGAGCGGCTGCCCTGCGAAGGCTACCGGGTGGATGGCGAGGAGGGCTGCGATGCCGCCCTGCTGGAGACATGCGACGCGGGGATCACCGGCTGCGAGTCACTCGTGGCCCAGACCGGCTCGATTCTCGTCGACAGCGGGTCATGCGGTGGCCGCGGTCTTTCGGTACTGCCGCACGTTCACCTGGTGATCGCCACGCTCGATCAGATCACCGCCACCCTGGGGGATGCCCTCGAGCAGATCCGGGCCCGTCATGCCGGCCGGCTGCCGAGCATGCTCTCTTTCATCACCGGCCCGAGCCGCACCGGCGACATCGAACGGATTTTGGTGCTCGGTGCCCACGGTCCCAAAGAACTCCACCTCATGCTCATCGACCCCCCCAAAAAAATGGGGACGGGAGCGATTTATCCGCAATAAATCGCTCCCGTCCCTATTTTCTTTTCACCACATCACCAGGAGCTGGGTCTGGATCGCGGTGCCGCTGAAGCCGGCGCGGTAGGGGTAGATCGTATTGTCGGCCGGGCTGCGATTGTAATAGAGCGCCTCGAGGGTGAGCTTCCCCTGCCGGCTGTCCTTGAGATACCAGTTGAAGCCGCCGCCATACTCCTGCCCGGTGCCGTAGTCGCCCGTCACCGCACTCGATCGGCCATAAATCTCATACCTTCGCGGCACGATACAGAATGAAAGATAGCCCAGCCCGCCCTGGTCGAAGAGACTCTGCCTGAGAAACTGTCCCGTGCCGGTGATGTCGTCGATCAGCCGAAAGTAATACTCGAAGTTGAGAGCCATCCCGCGGTACTTCCAGCCGGCATCCACGCTTGCAAGTTGCAGCCGGAACTGATCGACCTGGGTGCCCGGGCCAAGGGCGTCCGGTACCGCAATCGGCGTTCCGTCGGAAAGCCGCACGATCGTGTCTTCAGGATTGTTGCCGTTGGTCTGCAGCACCGCCTGCGAGAGCGCGTGCACCCCGCTGCATCCCAGCCGGACGGCAGGGTCGCGGTGGACCTCCATGTCGGAATAGCCCAGACCAAATTTCCCCAGCGGCTCCCAGGTCAGCAGACCCGCCCAGGCCATCGCCGTCCCGGAGCGGTTGACGCCCGCCAGCGAACCGTCGATCGCGTTCCAGACGCCACCCCGCCAATTGAGCTGGCCGTCAAGAAAGTTGCCGTTGAACTCCACGCCCGGTGAGTAGCTCGGGCGGAAGAAGGTGTTGGCCATGCTGCGGTCGACCCCCATCACCCAGCGGCTCGAGGTGGTCCACTCGCGGGTGCCGGCCACAAAGGTCACGCCACCGAGCATCGTGAGCTGGTCGTTGAACTTCCAGCCCACATAGCCCAGCGGCGTGATCGCCGAATTGTTGCCGTAGTCGGTGGTGCCGAAGAGGGTGATCGAGTAGAGCAGCCGCTCATCGGCAACGTAGCCTTCAGAGGTGATGAAAAAGCGGTTGATCTCGAAGGTGTTGATGTTCTCGACCGGTTCCACCGGCGAGGGGTTTGGGGGAATCGGTGCGGTGGGCGACCAGCTCGTCACCGACCGGGCAAACTCAAACCACCGCACCTGCAAAAAGCCGTTGAGGTAGAGCGCCGCCGGAAAGTCGGAGCCGTTGCGAGCGGCGTAGACCTCGAAACCCTTGGGTGCGGCATAGTCACTGACAGGGATGTACCGCGGCCGGGGAATCCCCGCCAACCGGCGGGCCACGGCCAGCTCCGTCTCCTCGCGGATGATCTCGCGAAAGAGGGGATCATCGCGGATCGCCTCGCGGATTGCCCGCCGGTCGCGTTCTCGGGCGAAAGCCGCCTCGCCGGTCGCCGCATCCTGCGGCGGCAGACTTGGTCCACGGTCGGCTAAGGCGGTGCCCGCCTTGGCAGCGGTGGCAGGTTCAGGCAGGATCTCGGCAAGCGGCACCTCGGGCACCGCCTCGTCGCCGAGGGCCGCGCCGGAATGGCCGATCGTGAGGCCCAAACAACAGACCGCGATCGCCACCGCCGCGTAGCAGTGTGATCGAACGGGCCTCGTGGAGTTCCGCTGCATGACCTTTCCCGGTGCGAATGGAATCCCAGGGCGAACCGAGAGTGACCGGGGGCGTTTTTCCGGACTTCGCCACCATCGAAATCGACGTGAGGGATGCGGATTGTGAGGCTTTTCCCGATTGCAGAAGGTGGATAACCTGCAAAAGCTGGGAACACCGAGGAACACGGCGATGCACTACTGGCTGATCAAGAGTGAACCGACGACCTTCTCGATCCAGGATCTCGCCAAATCCCCGCGGAAAACCACCTGCTGGGACGGCGTGCGGAACTACCAGGCCCGCAACTTCCTGCGGGAGATGAAAAAGGGCGATCGCTGCATCTTCTATCACTCCAATGCCCAGCCCCCGGCAGCGGTCGGTATCGCCGAGGTGGTCCGCGAGGCCTACGCCGACACCTCTTCCCTCGATCCCGAAAGCAAGTACCACGACCCCAAGGCGACGCCCGAGAACCCGATCTGGTCGATGGTCGACGTCAAACTCGTGCGGGTCTTTCCGCGGGAGATTCCGCTGGAAGAACTGCGGGGCGTGAAGGCTCTTGCCGGCATGGAACTGCTCCGCCGCGGCAGCCGGCTGTCGGTGACGCCGGTGACCGCCGGGGAGTTTCGCACAATCGAGCGGCTGGCGGGGAAATCCTCCGGCGGAAAGCGGGCATAATCAGCTCATGCCCTGCCGAATCGAGTCAGCCGCGCCCACCACCCCGCGAGAGTCGCGCGGCTCGCTGCCACCCTCGCTGACCTGGATCACTGAGGCCTCACAGCAACTGCAGACCGCCGGGCTCTGGCGGGAGCCACGCGTTCGCGAGGGTCGTCAGGGCCGCGAGGTACTCCTCGCGGGCCGACGTCTGGTGAATCTCGGCAGCAACGACTACCTCGGCTACGCCGGTGATGTTCGCCTGACCCGGGCCTCTTCGAAGGGGGGCTGTGCCGAAGGATTCGGGGCGGCGGCCAGCCCCCTGGTCAGCGGGCAGTCGCGGGCCCATGTCGCCCTCGAGCGCGCGATCGCCGACCTGCTCGATGTCGAGGCGGCGATCGTCTTTCCCAGTGGCTTCGCCGCCAACACCGGCACGATTCCAGCGGTCGTCGGCCCGGGAGACTTCGTCGCCAGCGATCAGCGAAACCACGCGAGCATCATCGACGGCTGCCGGCTGTCGCGGGCGAGCGTGGCGGTCTACCCGCATCGCGATGTCGCGGCCCTCGAGCGACTGCTCGCCGGAACACACGCCCGCCGACGCCTGATCGTGACCGACTCGCTGTTCTCGATGGACGGCACCGCCGCACCGCTGGCCGACCTCTGCGAGGTTGCCGATCGGCATGGGGCGATGCTCATGGTCGACGAGGCCCATGCCACGGGAGTCTTCGGCGACAAGGGCAGCGGGCTCGTCGAGGAGGCCGGCTGCGGCGACGGCGTGCAGATTCGCGTCGGCACTCTCTCGAAGGCCCTCGGTGCCGCGGGCGGGTTCGTGGCGGGCCCCGCGGCACTCACCGACTGGCTGCGGCATGCGGCGAGGGCCTGGGTCTTCTCCACCGCCCACCCGCCGGGCGTGGCCGCAGCGGCGACGCGGGCGATCGGGCTGCTTGCCGAGGAGCCGCACCGCCGTGCCGAACTTCGCGACAGGGCTGCCGGCTTCCGGGAGCGGCTCGCAGCCGCCGGCCACGCGATGTCGAACATTGCCGGCCAGATTGTGCCGGTCATCGCCGGTCCGCCCGAGGCGGCGGTGGCCCTCGCCGCAAAACTTTTCGAGGAAGGCTTTTTTGTGCCCGCGATCCGGCCGCCGAGCGTGCCGGAAGGCCGCAGCCTCGTGCGAGCGAGCCTTGCCTGGCACCACACCGACGACGACCTCTCGCGGCTGGCCGACCTGCTGGGGGATGCCTGATGCACGACGAGCCTGCCGACGCCTGGTGCGTGATCGGGGCGGGGCCCTCGGGGCTCACGGCCCTGAAAAACCTGCGGACCCTCGGCCTGCCGGCGACATGCCTCGAGCGGGAGGGCGACCTCGGAGGCAACTGGCTCTTCGGGGCGGGTTCCTCGCGGATCCTCGCCTCGACGCGGCTGATCAGTTCGAAGTCTCTCACCGAATACACCGACTTCAAGATGCCCCGCCATCTTCCCCACCACCCCGGCCACCGCGATTGTCTTGAATACCTGCGGGCCTACGCCCGCCGCTTCGACCTCGGACGGCACATCGAAACCGGAGTCGAGGTCGAGCGGGTTGAGCCGGCCGAGGCGGCTCGCGGCGGGGGTGGCTGGATCGTGCACCGTCGCGGCGGCCCGACGCGGCGATACGCGGGGATCGTGATCGCAAGCGGCCACAATCATGCCCCGCGTGTGCCCTCCGTCCCCGGCCACTTCTCCGGCAGGATCCTGCACGCGGCCGACTATAAGTCCCCGGAGGTTCCGCTGGCCGTGTCGGGCCGGCGGGTGCTGGTCGTTGGCGGAGGCAATTCCGGCTGTGACATCGCCGTCGAGGTCTCGCGACACGCCGCGGCCACCTTCCACTCGACCCGCCGCGGCTACCACGTGGTGCCTCGGATGGTGATGGGTCGGCCGGCCGACCTGCGTGGCGAGCGGCTCTTGAAGATGGGCCTGCCGACCTGGCTGAGACGGCTGGTGGCCCTGCGATTGATCGATCGGGCGATCGGGCTGCCACACCGCCACGGCCTGCCCGCCCCCGACCACCGTCTCTGGGAGACCCACCCGGTGATCAACGGTGAACTCTACAGCCGCATCACCGCCGGCCGGATCACGCCGACCGGCGACGTTCACCGCTTCGAGGGGGACCTGGCGGTCTTCGCCGACGGTCAACGGGAGCCGCTGGACATCGTGATCTTCGCCACCGGCTACCGCACGGCGATCCCCTTCATCGACCCGGCCTTCCTTTGCGACCGCAGCGGAGAGCGGGAGGATCTTCAGCCGGAGTTGTATCTCAACATGCTCCACCCCTCGCGGAACGACCTCGCCTGCGTGGGCCTGATCCAGCCCGACAGCGGGCAGTGGGGGCTGACCGACCTGCAGGGCCAGCTCGTGGCACGGATGGCGGTGGCCGCGCGAAGGAGCCCGCGGGCGGCCGCCTGGCTCTACCGCATGAAACGCCGGCCCCGGCGGGCCGGGCCGATCCGCTACGTCGATTCCCCACGGCATCGGCTGGAGGTCGAGCACCACGGCTACCGGCGGGAGCTCCAGCGGCTGATCGCCGGCCTCGACCGGCGTCTGCGATCTCGGCACCGAGGAACTGCGGGCATCACCGCGGCGGCGGTGCCGGCGGGCGGGGCGGCTGTGGATTGCCGAAGAGGGCCTCGAGACCGCGGTTGAGTCCCTCGCCGATCACCGCCTGGGCGGTGTTTTCTGCGATCCGCTGGAAGATGCGATCGATCGAGGCGGCGTCGAACTGCGGCCGCTCGATGGTGCCGCGGACGGGGATCGTGATCGGTGTTCGCAGGAGCGTCGCCACCACCGGGGTCTGACCGGCGATGTCGCCCCGGAAGGCCAGCTCCATCTCCATCGCCAGCGTCCCGTCGGAAGCGACGCTGCCGCGTGTCCTGGCCATCATCTGCCCCATATCCATCACCAGTCCCTCATGCCAGATCCTCCGGCCGGACAGCTGCAACCGCACCGGCTCGGGCCGCACCCGCATCAACACCAACTTCTCACCGATCCCGAAACGCGGGTCGAGCAGGCCCTGCAGTCGCGAGACGATTGCCACCAGCGGCTGCACCCCGGCGCCCGGAGTCACCTCGAGTTCCTCGAAGACAACCTGTCCTGCCGCCTCGCCACCGAAGGGATCATCCAGTGGCAGACGACCGCCGGCGACGTCGATGCTCATCCGACCTGTGGTGCGAGTGGCATTGCCAAGCAACGGCTCGATCCAAGCCAGCAGCCGCGAGGCCATGCCCTGGGAGAGATCGATCCGCTCCGCGAGCCGGCCGGGGGGAATCACCAGTTCCGCCGGCGAAGCCGTCAGCCGCAGCCAGGGCGTGCCTCGCACCCGGCCACCCGACACGCCCAGGTCGAAGGGACCAAAGGCGAGTTGCCCGTCGAGCAGGCGAACCGGAAGACTGCCGGCCTCGACCGGCAGGCCGAAGAGATCGGCCGCCTGCCAGCCGACGGTCGTCTCCAGTGAAAATCCCTGCAGCCATGCTCCCGGGCCGCCGGCCATTTTTCCGCCAGGTCCTTCTGGCCGCACCGACACCGGCGAGGCGGCCACCGATCGCGGCGGCGAGCCGGGCGGACCCACGCCCCGGGCCGCGGCAAGCCAATCGTCGGACAGGTCGATGCCCGCCACGCCCGCTGCAGCCGTCGCGGGCTGATCGGCCGCGGCTGCCAGCTGCGGCGAGCTTCCCGACCGACCCGCCGCACGCAGCGGCCCGCGGAAGGCGAAGGGCCGATTGCCTCCGCCGGCCAGGCGAACCCGTCCGCCGGTCCAAGGGGTCGCCAGCCGCGAGAGCGAATCCCAGTCATACCGCACCGTGCCGGCAAGTTCGACAAAGCCGCGGCCGGTCGGCTCGCGGATTTCACCGGCGGCCTCGAGGGTGGCCGTGGAGGAGACGAGCCTGATCGCATCGATCACCATTCGGTCCATCGCGGCATCGGGCAGGCGGGTCAGCTCGAGCACGAACTCGGCCCGCGGCTCCCGCCAGACCTCCCGCGGCCGCACCCCTGATCCGATGCCCAGTGCCGCAGCCGCCGGAACGCTCGAGAGCACCAGGTCGTTGCCCGTGGCCGCCAGGCGAAAGTTCACACCGCCGCCCGCCTCCGCAACCTCGGCCGTTCCCCAGACTCGCCCGGCCACCGGCCAGCTTGCCGCCGAGAGCGGCGGCAGGAGCCACCGCTCGAGCCGGCCCACATCGGCCTGCCACTGCCCGCCACCGCGAAACCGCGGGATGAGCCCGTCGGCAGACGGCTCACCCGGCTGGGCCGCCGGCAGGATCACCAGCCCGCTACTGCGAAACGAGACGGTCGCGGAGAGGATCTCCGCCGACGATACATCGACCTGCCCGGTCAGTGGATGCACCACGCCGGCAAGGTTGGCCACCACCCGCGGCTCATCAATCCTGCGGCCGTCGGGAAGCGTGACGAGCAGGTCGGTCAGTTCGCCACCGGCTCGCGTCACCTGCCAGACTTCCCCTTGCCGGCCGACGGTCGCCTGGCATGTGCCGCTTCCGGCGAGCACCGGGCTGCCGAAGGCTTCACCCGCAAGCCCCGCCAGCCTCGCCTGCCATCGTCCGAGGTCGCCGGCCACGGTCAGATCGGCCGAAAAATTCTTTTCTGCCAATGCAGGCACCACGCCCGACCCGCCGAGCGGCACCACCGCGGCTCCGCCGGCAAGCGTCACTTCGGCGGTATCGCCGCCTGCCTCGATCGCGAGATGCCCCTCCTCCACGGCGAACCCGCCGGCAGCGATGCGGCCGATGCCGGTTCCTTCGAGAGCGAGCTGGCGATCCTCCCACCGGGGACGGCCCGGGAGTTCGAGCAGGAAATCATCAACGCTCCCCGAAACCATCACCGCGGTGGCCGCAGACCCATCGCCATGGCTGAAACGGGCGATGCCACGCGAACGGCCCGCAAAGGAGATCCCGGCGAGGTCGAGCACATCGCCGAGATCCTCGGCAAGCCGGTCGAGATCAGCCGACCATTCCAGTCGGGTGGCCTCCCTGTTGCCACTGACCGCCGCCTCGATGGCTGCCGCGGTGAGTCGTGCCTCGTCGATCCGCAGGCCGGAGTCCCCGCGAACCCCCTTGAGCCATGCGGAGAAGGGTTCTTTCCATTTCAGCTGGCGGGTTCCCTGGGTCGCCTCGAGCCCCTGCGAGTCGAGCCGCAGCTCGAGCATCCGCCCTGTGCCATCGCCGCGGGAGGCGCCGGCAAACCGCATCCTGCCCGCGGTGACCCGCACATCGGGCCGCAGTTCGAGCCCACCGGGACGGGCCTTTGAGGCCGCGGCGAGGTCGACCTCGCCGGAGAACTCGAAGTCGGCGTCGATCGCCCGCTCGAGCCAGTCCCACGCGGTCGCTCCGGCAAGCGGGATCCGCCCGCGTGCCTGGAGTGTGAAGATCTCGCCGTCCGCCGAGAGGCGACGGATGGCCAGACTGCGTCCGTCGGTCGAGCAGTCGATCGGCATCCGCAGCGTCGCGATCGCGAGCCGCTCCGCCAGCGTCCGGGCATCGCAGACCGCCACCTGCACAGCCTCGACGATCCCCTCGACCCGCCAGCCTGCTCCCTCATTCATTGGCCGTAAGTCGAGCCGCATGTCGGCCAGCCCGTCGATGACGCTCGGCCAGCCAAGTCGGGTGGCGGCCACGCTCGAGATCCCCATCGGCAGGCGATGGGTCGCCAGACTGATCCCGCCGGAGCCGTTTTCACCGCCGGAGGCGGCCACGGAAAAACCCCCTTGGCGGGCCAGCACCGCCGTCGCGGCGGCGGCAACGCTGCCCGACGAACCTTCAGCCCTGCCCATCCCCTCCAGCAGCGACACCGCGTCGACAGGCTCTGGCAGCCGACCGGCATGCGAGACCCGGCCGGCGAGCGTCCAGTCGTCGAGCCCGCCGCCTCGAACGACGCCGCCGGCGGCGATTCTCTCGACCAGCCAGGCGTCGCCACGCGATGCGTCGCAAAGCAGAGCAACCGCATCGGTCAGTTCGATCTCGATCTCTGCCGCGACGTCAGCCGCGATGTCGGCCTCGTCTCGGGGCGGCCTGGCGAGGCGGCTGGCGAGTAGCTGCTCGAGACTGCTTTGCCCGGGCTCGACCGTCACCACCACCGCGACACCGGAGAGGCTCAGGCGGGTCCGCCTCGCCGGGCCGAAGGCGATATCCCAGGCGAGGCCCAAGAGTCCCCGGTCGAGCCGGGCGGTATCGACCGCAGCGACCGCCCGCCCGTCACAATCCCGCAGCACGAGATGCCGGTATTCGATCGGGCCGAGCCAGGCCCAGCTCGCCGACCCGCTCGCAATCGACCCGTCGATCCCCGCGACCACCGCGGCGAGCGGCCGGTCCCGCAGGCCGGTGAGCACCGCCACCTGCGGGGCAAACCAGCCAACCGTGGCAAGCACCGCCAGGCCGGCAAGCGAAAAGACCGCCCCACGTCGCCGTGGTCGGGCATCACTCCTCGTTCGTCGTCGCTCGCGTGCCATCCCTGCCACCCGCGGCTTTTTGATCGTGACCGGGAGTATACGCCAAACCGCGGCGTTGGCTCAGAGCGGCGATGCTTTCTCGGTCTCCGGGCGTGTCGAGATCGCGGAACGAGGCCAGAGTAGGATCAACCTCGGCGAGACGGGCCTCGTCGAGCAATCGAACCGTGAGCCGACCGAGCAGCCCACGCAGATCGCGGCGACCCTCGTCGAGATACCGCTCGAGCGTCGGCAGGACGCCCATGGCCATCGCCGAGACGAGCACCTGCGAATACCCGCCCACCACCGGCACGACCCACGAGGGAATTCCGGCCGCCTCGTCCTCTCCGCAGGCATCAAGCAGGAGTCTCACCACCGCCGGCTCGAGCAGCGGCAGATCACAGGCGGCGATCAAACACCGCCCCACCGGCGGGCCGGTGGAGGGAACGGCGAGCCGCCGCATGCCATCGACGATTGCCGCAAGCGGGCCCGAGCCTGGGTGCGTGTCGTGAATCACCTCCAGCGGTGCAGCCACCTCGTGCAGCGGTGGAATCGGACGGGCGGCCGCGGTGACCACCACGATCCGCTCCACCTCGGTCGCCGCGGCCGCCACGACCCGCTCCAAGAGCGAGCGGCCACCGATCTCGACCGCGGCCTTGCCGCCGGGTGGCAGGGCCCCGAGGCGACGGCCACGGCCACCAGCCAGGATGATCGCCGCCTCGCTCATCGCATGCTCCCGAGCCGGAAGCGGGCCCCGTACCGCGACACCCGCGAAAGTATCATCACTCGATTCCCACACCCGTACCACTACACTGACACTCGCGACCCGAGGAAAGGCTCGCGTCCACCCGATTCACCGCCATACCCGTCGTGTCGAGGAAACCGCTCAATGCCCCCACAGCCGCCCAGCCTGCCACGCTTCTCGATCGGTGTCGGCGACCGATTTGCCCACGAGGCCGAGGCCCAGCTGGCCGCCTTCGAGCGGCTTGCCGAGTGCGGCGTGGTGGCGGCTCCGGTCTGGAACAAGTCGCACCGTGAGCACTCGTTCGTCGGCAGCAGGCCGGGTGACGTGCTCGCCGCCGCCAAGGCTGCCGTGCAAAAACGTGGCTGGGAACATCCCTGGTTCGTCGATGCCGACCACATCCGCCTCGACACGGTCGACGGCTATCTCGCCTCGGCAGACTTCTTCACGATCGATGTCGCGGAGCAGATCGGATCGCCCGCCGACGATGCCGGCCGTGGAGAGCTGGACGATTTTCTCGAGCGGCATCCGGAACTGACCGGGCCGGTGGCGGTCGAGGGGATCGCCCGCCCCTTGCCGCTCTCGGCCGACGAGGCACGCCGGATCGCCGGCCACTATCTCGCCGCCTGCCGGGAGGCCGGGGCCATCTACCGCCACATCGCCGCCGGGCGGACCACCGGCTTCGTCACCGAAGTGAGCATGGATGAGACACAGCAGCCGCAGACGCCCCCGGAGCTGCTGGTGATCCTGGCGATGCTTGCCGACGAGGGGGTGCCCCTGCAGACGATCGCCCCGAAGTTCAGCGGTCGCTTCAACAAGGGCGTCGACTACGTCGGCGACACTGCCCGCTTCGCCCGTGAATTTGCCGACGACATCGCCGTGCTCGCCCATGCCGTGGCGGCCTACGGCCTGCCGGAGTCGCTCAAGCTTTCGGTCCACTCCGGTAGCGACAAGTTTTCGCTCTATCCACTCATCCGCGAGGCGACCGCCCGCAGCGGGGCGGGGTTCCACCTCAAGACGGCCGGCACCACGTGGCTCGAGGAGCTGATCGGTCTCGCCGAAGCCGGGGGTGACGGGCTGGACCTGGCCCGTGAGATCTATGCCGAGGCGGTGGCCGGCATCGACGAGCTGACCGGGCCCTACGCCAGTGTGATCGACATCGACCGCTCACAGCTGCCCTCGGCGGTGGAGCTGGCGGGCTGGAGCGGTCCGCGGCTGGCAGCCGCAATCCGCCACGTGCCGCACAATCCCGAGTTCAATCCCTCGATCCGGCAGCTGTTGCATGTCGCCTTCAAGCTGGCAGCGAACCGCGGCAGCCGCTACACCGATCTGCTCGAGGCCAACCGGGAGATCGTGGCCAGACAGGTCACCGACAACCTTTTCCAGCGGCATATGCGTCCGCTGCTGCTTGGCGAAGACACCAACGCGGGAGGGCCGGCATGAAATCGGCGATCACGATCAGCCTCGTGCCCGAGGCCCGCGGGGGGCCCTTCGTGCTCCATTGCGGCAAGGGCGGGCCACTTTCGCTCGCTGAGGGCTGCCGGGTCGCGGCCGAACTCGGCTTCGACGGGGTCGAGGTCTTCCCGTCCGACGCGGCTGGCGTTCCCGCGGATGAGCTGCGTGAGCTGCTCGAAAGCCATCGGCTCTCACTCGCGGCGGTCGGCACCGGGGCCGGCTGGCTGCGGGAGCGGCTCTCGCTGTGTGATCCCGAAGCCTCCGTCCGCGGCAGGGCCGCGGAGTTCATCGGCGACGTCATCGATGTCGCCGGCAGCCTGGCCGCACCGGCGATCATCGGTTCGATGCAGGGCCGCACCAGCCCCAAGCTGCCCCGCGAGTCGGCCCTGGCGATGCTCGCCGAGGCACTCGGCAGCCTCGGCGACCGGGCGGCACGCCACGGCCAGGTGCTGCTCTACGAGCCGCTCAACCGCTACGAGACCGATCTGTTCAACTCGATCGTCGACGCGGCGGCATTCCTGGAGAAAAACAGCCTGACGCATGTGCGGATCCTGGCCGACTTGTTTCACATGAATATCGAGGAGGCCGACATGGCCGCCGCGATCGGGGAAGCCGGCCGCCGGGTGCGGCATGTCCACTGGGCCGATTCCAACCGTCGTGCGATCGGCCTGGGCCACACCGATGTCCGTCCGCTCGTGGCTGCCCTGCGATCGATCGGCTTTCGCGGATATCTTTCGGCGGAGGTCTTTCCGTTGCCCAGCCCCGAAGAAGCGGCCGCCGCGAGCATCCAGAGCTTCCTGGCCCACGCCTCGGGCAAGTGACCCCCGGAGACATGCCCCATGCTCGAGACCCCGCTCTTGCATCCCGCGATCCTCGCCCGCCTCGCCACCGCGGGCCATCACTCGAAGCTGCTCATCGCCGATGGCAACTACCCGGCCCTCAACAAGCGGGGCCCAGCCGCGGAGATCGTCTCGCTCCAGCTGGTACCCGGGGTTCCCACGGTGGCTCAGGTCTTCGAAGCGATCCTGGCCACGGTCCGCGTCGATGAGGTGATCACGATGGGAGTCGATCGCAGCGATGCCTATGCCGAAGCCACGCCCGGCGACCCTCCGGTGTGGGCGGAGTATCGCCGGATCCTCCAGGCCGCCGGCAGTCCCTGCCAGCTCGTGCCGGTCGTGAAGTGGGACTTCTACGATGCGGTGGCCTCCCCCGACCACGTGCTCACGATCCAGACCGCCGACACCCAGCCTTGGGCCAACCTTCTGCTCTCCCTCGGCTGCCGCACCTTCTGACTCCCCGGGGTGATTCCCATGCAGACCCGTCCGCTCGGCACCACCGGACTCGAGCTGCCGATCCTCGGCTTCGGCGGCTCCTCGCTGGGCCAGGAATTTCGCAAAATCACGCTCGATGAGGCGTTCGGCAGCGTGGCCGCGGCCCTGGAATGCGGGATGAACCTGATCGACACCAGCCCCTTCTACGGCCGCGGCATGAGCGAGGTGCTTCTCGGGCTCGCCCTGCGGGACGTGCCCCGCGAGTCCTACCTGCTGTGCACCAAACTCGGCCGCTACGATCTGGCCCATTTCGACTTCTCTCCGCGGCGAGTCGCCGAGAGCATCGATGTCTCGCTGCATCGCCTCGGCACCGACCACCTCGACATCGTGCTCTGCCACGACGTCGAGTTCGTGCCGCTCGGGCCGATCATCGAAGAGACCCTGCCCGCCCTGCGAAAGGCCCGTGATGCCGGCAAGGTCCGCTGCATCGGCTTCAGCGGCTATCCGCAGAAAATCTTCCGCACGATCTGCGATGCCGCGGAGGTCGACTGCGTGCTCAGCTACAACCAATACACCCTGCAAAACACCCGCTTCGCCGACGAGACGATTCCGCACCTTGCCGCGAAGGGAATCGGCCTGATGAACGCCGGGCCCTTCAGCGCCCGGCTGCTGACCGACGCGGCCCTGCCGGCGTGGCTCAAGGAACCGGAGGAGGTGAAGGCTGCGGCCCGTCGTGCGGTGGAGGCCTGTCGGGCCCGCGGCAGTTCGCTCGCCAAGCTCGCCTTGCAGTTCGCAATCGCCAACCCGCAGATCGCCACCACGATTGCCGGCAGCGCCAATCCCGCCAACGTGCGGGCCTGGGCTGCCTGGGCCGCCGAACCGATCGACGAGGAACTCCTCGCGGAGGTGCAGGCGATCTTCTCGCCGGTGAAGAACATCGGCCACCTCGAGGGCCTGCCGGAGAACAACTGAGCCGTGAATCAATCACCAACTACCGACGGCCATGCGATGCGGATCGACGCCCACCAGCATTTCTGGCAGTACAGCCCGGCGGACTACCCCTGGATCGGCGGACGGATGCAGCGGATCGCCCGGAATGAGCTGCCCGGTGACCTCGAGCCGCTGTTGTCGGCCGCTGGAATCGACGGCAGCGTGGCGGTCCAGGCCCGGCAGAGCCTCGAGGAATCGCGGTGGCTGCTCGAGCTCGCCGCGAAGCCGCTCAACCGGATCCTGGGAGTGGTCGGCTGGGTCGACCTGCAAAGCGAGCAGGTCACCGAGCAGCTCGAGACACTGGCAACGGACCCGAGGTTCGTGGGAGTTCGCCATGTGGTGCAGGACGAGCCCGACCCCGCCTTCCTGCTCGGCGAGGCGTTCGTGCGGGGGATTTCGCAGCTCGCCCGCCACGGGCTGACCTACGACCTGCTGCTCTATCCGCCGCAGCTGCCGGCCGCGACCGAACTGGCGGGCCTGCTGCCCGAACAGCCGTTCGTGCTCGATCACCTCGGCAAGCCGGGTATCGAGAAGCGGCTCATGCAGCCCTGGCGGAACGACCTCGAGGCCCTCGCGGCCCTCGCCAACGTCTCCTGCAAGCTTTCCGGGCTGGTCACCGAGGCCGCCTGGCAGGGCTGGAAAAAGGAGGATTTCCGGCCCTACCTCGAAGTGGCCCTGGAGGCCTTCGGCCCGCGGCGGCTGATGTTTGGGAGCGACTGGCCGGTCTGCCTGGTGGCGGCGGAGTATGCCGAGGTCCTGGGGATCGTGGAGGATTTTCTCTCGCCGCTCTCGGCCGACGAGCAGGCCCTCGTCTTTGGCGGCACCGCGGCGAGCTTCTATCGGCTCACGACCCCAGGGGAGGAATGCAGCGATGCAGGCTCTGCTGTTTGAAAAGCCCCGCGAGATTCGCCTGATCGAGATCGCCGAGCCGCCGGCCCCGGGCCCTGGTGAGGCGGTCGTCCGCGTGCAGGCGGTGGGCATCTGCGGCACCGACTACGGCGGCTATCTCGGCACGATGCCCTTCTTCAGCTACCCGAGGATTCCCGGACACGAACTCGGCGTGGAGGTGGTTGCCGTGGGCGAGGGTGTGGAGGGCGTCGCGGCGGGGGACCGCTGCTGCGTGGAGCCCTACATCAACTGCCAGGGCTGTCCGGCCTGCCTGCGGGGCCTGACCAACTGCTGCGAGCACCACCAGACGCTCGGCGTGCATTGCGACGGGGGGCTGCGGCCGCTGCTGAGCCTGCCGGCACGCAAGCTCCACCCCTCTCCCCGGCTGTCCCCCGCCCAAAACGCGCTTGTCGAGACGCTCGCCATCGGCTGCCATGCGGTCGATCGCGGGTCGCCGCAGGCAGCGGAAACGGTGCTCGTGATCGGGGCCGGGCCGATCGGGCTCTCGGCGGTCGAGTTTGCCCGGGTGGCAGGTGCCCGCGTGGTGGTGATGGACATGGCCGCATCGCGACTGGCGTTCGCACGGGAAAAGCTCGGCATCCACGACACGCTGCTGGCCACTGGCGGCCCGGCTGACGTGGAGGCCCTCCGCGAGCTCACCGGGGGCCGCATGGCCGAAGTGGTGATCGACGCCACCGGGAGCCACCGCAGCATGAGCGGGGCGCTCGAACTGTGCAGCTTCGGCGGGCGGCTGGTCTACGTGGGAATCACGCAGCAGCCGCTCTCGTTCCCCCACGCCCCGGTGATGCACCGCCGGGAACTGTCGATTCTCGCCAGCCGCAATGCCCCCTCCCGCGACTTCCCGAGGATCATCGGGCTCATCGAGCGGGGCGAGATCGACACCGCACCCTGGATCACCCACGAGCTGGCCTTCCCAGAAACACCGCAGGCCCTGCCGGCCCTGCTCGAGCCCGATTCCGGCGTGCTCAAGGCGGTGGTCAGGATGACGGCGAGCTGAGAAATCGCTCGATGCGGTCGAGGCCCTCGGCAAGCTTCTCCTCGGAGGCCGCGAACGACATCCGCACGTGACCCTCCGCTCCGAAGGCGGCTCCGGCCACCGTGGCGACCTGTTCCGCCTCGAGCAGGGCCTCGCACCATTCCACGCTCGTGGCCACCTGCTTCCCGCCATAGCTGCGGCCGAGGTGGGGCAGGATCTCGAAGAAGGCGTAGAAGGCTCCGCCGATATTGGGCAGACGGATTCCCGGCATCGCGGCCAGCCGGGCCGCCACGAGATCCCGCCGGGCCTGGAAGGCGTCCCGCATCGTGGCCACGCATTCCTGTGGCCCCTGAAGAGCCGCGATCGCCGCATGCTGGCTGATGCTGCAGGGGTTGCTCGTCTCTTGGCTCTGCAGGCCGGCGATCGCCTTGGCCAGCGGCTCCGGGCTGATCGTCCAGCCGATTCGCCAGCCGGTCATCGAGTAGGTCTTGCTCACGCCGGCCACCACCACGGTCCGCTCGGCCAGGCCCGGCCGCAGGCTCGCGAAGGAGACCGCCTGCCGGCCGTCGAAGACGAGCTGATCGTAGATCTCGTCCGAGACCACCGCCAGGTCGCGTTCGACGGCGATGTCGGCAAGCACGCTGAGTTCCTCGGCGGAATAGACGACGCCGGTGGGATTGCTCGGCGAGCAGAGCAGGAGCATCCGCGTGGCCGGGGTGATGGCTGCGGCGAGGGTCTCGGCTCTGAGCTTGAAGTCGTCCTCCAGGCGGGTTTCCAGAAGCATCGGCCGGGCACCGGTGAGCTTGATCAGTTCGGCATAGCTCACCCAATAAGGCGCGGGCACGACCACCTCGTCACCCGGCTCGAGCACGGCGGTAAAGACGTTGTGCAGGGCGTGCTTGGCCCCGTTGGAAACCACCACCTGCGAGGGCTTCACCTCGCGGCCGGTGCGACGGGTGGCATCGGCCGCCACCGCCTCCCGGAGGGCGGGAATCCCGGGTGCCGGCGTGTACTTGGTGAAACCGGCGGCAATCGCCTCCTCGGCAGCCCGGCAGATGTGGTCGGGCGTGGGGAAATCGGGTTCGCCCACGGAGAGGTCGATCACGTCGATCCCGGCTGCCTTCATCGCCGAGGCCCGGGCGGCCATCGCCAGCGTCGCGGATGGAGCAAGGGCCCTGATTCGTTCGGAGAGCCGCAGCGAACCTCGACCGCGATGTTCCGCTTCGGCGGTGGCCTCTCCTTGCTTGACGCTCGCGCTCATGCGACAAATGATACCAACGCATCTCGACTTGCAAGGCCGCGGCTGCGGTTTTCATGCCTGTCTTCCTCCGGTGACTCTGCCCATGCCCCGTCAACCGATCGGCCTGTGGCTCATTGGAGCCAAGGGGGGCGTGGCCACCACGGTGATGACCGGGCTGGCGTCGTTGGTGGGCGGCCGGACGCCGCCGGTCGGCCTGGTGACCGCGTTGGAGCCCTTCGCAGGCCTCGACCTGGTCGGTTTCGACGAGATCGTCGTCGGCGGCCACGATATCCGCCCCGGCGAACTCGCCGAGGCGGCCGGGCTGATGTGGTCGGAGAGTCGGGCGATCCCGCCGGAGCTGATCGAAGCGGCGGTCGATTTCCACCGCGCAGCCGCCGGGCGGCTGCGGCCTGGCACCCTGGTGGCCGCCGGGGGGAAGATCCGTGAACTCGCCGACGAAGCGGCCGCGGCGGTCGTGGAGTCGCCCCGCGAGGCGATTCGCAGGATCCGCGATGACCTCGAGGCCTTTGCCACCGCCCATTCCCTGAGGCACGTCGTGGTGGTCAACGTGGCCTCGACCGAGCCTCCCCTCGCAGAGGCACTGCCGGAATCATTTGCCGACATCGAACCTCTGCTTGACGACCCGTCTTCCTGCCCGCTGCCCACGAGCAGCCTCTATGCCGCTGCGGCGTTCCAGGCCGGCTGCTCCTACGTGAACTTCACCCCGTCAACCGGTGGCACCCCGACGGCCCTGCAGCGGCTGGCCGACGACTGCGGTGTGCCCCAGGCCGGCTGCGACGGCAAAACGGGGGAAACGCTCCTCAAAAGCGTGCTCGCACCGATGTTCGCGGCACGACATCTGGAGGTCATGAGCTGGGTCGGCCACAACATCTTCGGCAATCTGGACGGCAAGGTGCTCGACGACCCTCGCAACAAGGCATCCAAGGTCCGCAGCAAGGACCATCTGCTCGGCGAGATCCTCGGCTACCCGCCCCAGAGCCATGTGTCGATCGAGTTCATCGAGAGCCTCGGCGACTGGAAAACCGCCTGGGACCACATCCACTTCCGCGGGTTCCTCGGCACCCCCATGACCCTCCAGTTCACCTGGCAGGGCTGCGATTCGATCCTCGCGGCGCCGCTGGTGATCGACCTCGCCCGGCTCATCGAGCGGGCGCATCGCGGCGGAGAACGAGGCACGCTGGCCTGGCCCGCCTGTTTCTTCAAGAGCCCACTGGGCGTGGATGAACCGCGATTTTCCCAACAGCATGCGATGCTTTTGGCCTGGGCGGAAAAACTGACGGGCTCTCGTGGGGAATGATCGGCCGCCGATCATGACCTGTCGCCGACCCGATCCGTGTCGGTGGCCGGTCGAATTTTTTGGATTCGCATCACCGATCCACTCTTGACAGTTTTCGTCGCGATCAATCACAACATCGTTCGTCACGCTTGCGTGCCGTTCATCGAGGTCGTGGTTTCACGCTTTCGATGGACGCATTCGAACGAATTCGAGTGCAGCCGGCGCGGGTGCTGAATGAGTGCAACGTGGTCATCGACTTCGACGCGGCGACCGGGAGGACACCGGGCCGCGGAGCCGGATCCGACCGGGGACAACGACAGGCCGAGCGGGCGAGGCGTGGGGAGCCGCTCGCGGCCCTCGGTGTCGGTCCGCACCAGGGAGGCGAGACCTGATTCACCGCGGCTGCGGCCGCAACCAAAACGTCGTCCGACCCCTGTTTTCGAGCGCCCATGGGGGTTCGGTCGTGTGTTGAAAGAATGGGTGCTCATGGCAAGGAGCCATTTTCATGGCGAAGAAGAAGAAGGCGGCCAAGAAGAAGGTCGCCAAGAAGAAGGTCGCCAAGAAGAAGAAGGCCAAGCGCTAGGCCTGCGACAAGCCAGGCGTCCCTGCGGGGTCCGCCTGGCAGGGTCGTCGAGCCTGAGTCGCGTGCGGCTCTGGCCTGACGCCCTCGCGCGTTCAGACGAGAAAGGCCGGCCCGGGCCCTTGGGCGCCCGGGCCGGCCTAATTTTTTGATGAACCGGCCAGGGGAGGGTGCTGCCGGCGGCTTCCTGCTTACCGCCTGCCAGGGCGGTGCCGAGGCGGCGGTCGCCGCCCGCGTGTTGCAGCTGATCCCCGGCTCCTCACGGGCGGCCTGGCGACGCGGCGCGGTCAGCTTCCGTCTGCCGGAAGGCTTCAGGCCTCCGGAGGATTTGCTCGCTGATCTTGTCTTCGCACGCGTCGTGGCCCACTCGCTTGGCCAGGTGCGGGCCGACGATGTCGACGCCCTCGCCGAAGCGGCAGTCGCCCGTGGCGAGAGCCGCTCCTGGCAGGCGGTGCATGTCTGGCATCGCCTGCCTACCACTCGGGGCGCCCCGATGCCGCCAGCCGGGGACGTCTCCGCGGCAATCGAGCGGCGGCTGGGAATCAGCGAGGATGACCGCCGCAATTCGCTCGGGCCTCTCGCCTCCGGGGGCATCGCGAGTCCTGGTGAGCTGGTGCTCGACTGCCTGCTCGACTCGCCTGAGCGGGCCTGGGTCGGATGGCATCGCGCGGTGAGTCCGGTGAGTTGTTGGCCCGGTGGCATCTATCCTCGCTTGCTTCCCGCCGGCGCGATCTCGCGGGCCTGGCTGAAGCTCGATGAGGCGATCGCGGCGGCGGGACTGCGGCTGGCTGCGGGCGAACGGGCCTGCGAACTCGGCGCCGCGCCCGGCGGCGCCTGCCAGCGGCTCCTCGAGGCCGGCCTGCAGGTGCGGGGCGTCGACCCGGCGGCGGTCGATCCACGGCTAGTGGCCGAGCCACGCTTCGAGCACTGGAGGATGCGGGCCCGCGACCTGCGGAGACGCGCCCTGCGGGGTTTTGACTGGCTCCTGGCCGACATGAATATCGACCCGACCAGCACCATCGCGGCCCTCGAGCGGTTCCTCGGCCCCGGCGACGTGCGGCCCGATGGCCTGATCATCACGCTCAAACTTCCCGACTGGAACCGGGCGGCAGAGCTGCCTGCATGGCTGGCAGCCTTTGAGAGCTGGGGCTACCAGCCGCAGGCGAGACAGCTCTCGAGTTCCGCTCGCGAGATCAGCGTGGTGGCTCGGCGGGCCATTTCTCGGAGGGGCGGGTGAGACTGCCGCTGTGGCAGGCCACGCGGCCCGAAGCCGTGGCGACGACGAGACTTCCCGCCGCATCGATGCCGAGGCATTCCCCTTCGATCACCCGCCGGCCCTGGTAGACCCGCACCCGCGTGCCGGTGAGTCCGCATCTCGGCTGATAGCGATCCACCAGGATCGGCGGGTCGGTGGCGATTTCGGCGAGGATCGCGAAGAGCCGCGGCGGAAACTGCTCGAGCAGCCGCTGCCGCGGGAGCGCGTGGCCGACGAGATCGGGCACCGTCACGACCCGCGACTGCAGCGGCGGCGGTGCGAGGGCACTGCGACTTGCGGTATTGAGACCCAGGCCAAACACGACGCGGCCACCGGGCATTCGCTCCGTGAGGATTCCCGCGAGTTTGCGTCGATCGACCTCGATGTCGTTGGGCCAACGAAGGCGGGGAGCGATCGACGGCTCGAGCCGTTCGAGCGATTCGGCCACCGCGATACCGCAGGCGAGCGACCAACACGACTCCGCCGCCGGGAGACCCATCGCCACCGGATCGATCACGAGGCTCATCGCCAGGCTTCCCTCGGCCTGCCACCAGCCAGACCCCTGCCGGCCACGGCCGGCGGTCTGACGGTCGGCCACCACCAACGCCGGCAGACGGTCAGCCGCGGCACCGGCCAGTTCCCGGCCGCGGTCCATGGTCGACCCGATCTTTGCAAGATGCTCCACCGTCGCCAGATCGGCCAGGCGTCGGATTGCCCCGGGATCGATTGCATCCGCGTCTCGGGCATCCGGCTGGACCGATGGCATGGGCAAGGCAGGCTGAGTGGGCAGGCGGCGAGGGCGGGGGCGGGAACTCGCCCGGCGACCTTGACCGCCGCCTCGGCCGCGCGGTACTTCCCGCGTTTCGGGAGTCGGTCTGCCACCTGCGGAGCCTACGGCTCCCTCTGACCGCTCCCGAATCTCGCTTTTCGAAGCATAGCCTCCGCGAGAGCCGCGTGCGAAAGATGCCCACCATTGGCGACTCCGGTGGCTCCCTCCGGAACAGACTGCGGCTGATCGTGGCCGTCTCGACGATACTTGCCTCCGTCGAGACTTTCGGCCAGACCGCGTCGCTCCCGCCTCCGGCGGCTTCGTCGCTCGACCGGCTGGCCCAGGCACCCGGCCCCTATGGCACGCCGGTCCCTCCACCGCCATCGTGGGATCCCTTCGCGCCGCAGGCCACGCAGATGCCACCGCCGATGGTCCAGGGCAACGGCCCGATCCTCACACAGCCGGCGGCAAGTTCGGCGATCGGCGGCCAGCCCGGCTACCCAGGCTATTCCACAACCCAGCCCAACCTCGTTCCCACCCAGGGCACCGCGGGCAACCAATACCTCTTCCCGCAGGGCTATCCCCAGCAAAACTCCACCTTTCAGCAGACGATGCGACTCTTCCAGGGCGTTCGCGGGAGCTGGGCCTACATCGCCGGCAACGGCCAGGGCACGAGCGTGGGCATCAACGAACTCGACACCACCGCCACCTTCGCGATTCCGTTCTTCGCGAACTCGCCGGCCAATCTCAACCGTGCCCCGCTGCTGGTCACCCCCGGCTTCGGCCTGCAGCTCTGGCAGGGGCCGCAGACGACCTCGACCTTCTTTGCCGACCTGCCCCCCAACACCTACGACGCCTTCATCGACACCGCCTGGAATCCGCAGTTCACACCGCTGTTTGGGGCGGAACTGGGCGTCCGCGTGGGTGTCTTCACCAACTGGAATGTATTCGTCACCGACAGCTGGCGAATCATGGGCCGCGGGATCGGCACGATCAATCTCACGCCCACCATGCAGGGCAAGCTGGGCGTCGTCTATCTCGACCGAAACCTCGTCAAGATCCTGCCGGCTGTCGGGCTCACCTGGACTCCCAACGCCGACTCCCGCTACGACTTTTTCTTTCCCGCCCCGCGGGCGGCCCACCGGATCATGAATGCCGGCCGGCATTCGATCTGGTGGTATCTGGCCGGGGAGTACGGCGGCGGGGCCTGGACCTTCCGCCGCGACACGAGCCGTTACCAGCAGATCACGCCCTTCGACTACAACGACATCCGCGTGACGCTGGGAACCGAATGGGTGCCCCTGACACCAACCGGCTTCGCCGGCAACTTCGAGATCGGCTACGTCTTCTATCGGCAGCTCTACTACGTCGACGGTCCACCGCAGTACGTGGACCTCAACGACACCTTCATGTTCCGGCTCGGCCTCGCCTACTGAGGCGGTTGCGGCGAGCATGCGATGGCTCAACCGCCGCCAAAGATCTTCAAGCGACCGGAAGGAGCAACCTTCAGGGCCAACCAGCAGGCCGGCAGGCTCAGTCGAGGTCGTGCTCGCGGAGCATCCGAGTGAGCGTGTTGGCATGCACACCAAGCAGTTTGGCTGCCTTCGCCTTGTGGCCACGGGTCGCCTCGAGCGCCTGCCTGATCGCCATGCTCCTCAGCTTGGAAAGCTCGAGACAGGGCACACGCGAGTCATCAACCTTGGGACTCTCAGACCGCTCAACGACGGGAACCCGCGGCTCGATCTCGAGGACATAGGCCTGCTCGATCACGTGGGCAAGCTGCCGCACGTTGCCCGGCCAGCCAAAGTTGCAGAAGGCCTCCAGAGCCTGCGGCGAGGGCTCCCAGACCGGCATCCTGTAGCGGGCGGCGCACTGCCTCGAGAAGAAGGAGATGAACTCCGGGATGTCGTCGGCCCGCTCTCGCAGGGCCGGAACCTTCAACTCGATCATGTTCAGCCGGTAGTAGAGATCCTCCCGGAAGGTGCCCTTCTCGACCTCTTCTTCGAGGTTGCGATTGGTGGCGGCGACAATCTGCACGTCAACGGTGACCGGCTCGGTGGCCCCCACCGGCATCACTTCCCGCTGCTGCAGGAGACGCAGCAGTTTTGCCTGCAGCTCCAAGGGCATCTCCCCGATCTCATCGAGGAAGACGACGCCGTCCGCGGCAGCACGAAAAATGCCAAGCGCTCGGCCGGCTGCACCGGTGAAGGCACCCTTCTCATGCCCGAAGAGCTGACTTTCGGCGAGCGACGGAGTGAGGGCGGCGCAGTTGACCGGCACGAAGGCCTGACCGGCCCGCGGACCGCTGCGGTGCAGCAGCCTGGCCCAGAGTTCCTTGCCGGTGCCGGTCTCTCCGCAGATCAACACCGTGCATTCGACCGCCGCGGCACGCTCGATCGACTTCGCAATCCGCCGCATGGTCGGATTGTCACCGAGCACCCAGTTGGGCTCGTCAACGGCTCCATCGGTCCGCGGCATGCCGGGGACAGCCTCGCGCACGACCGGATCGAGCGAACCCCCCTGGGGTTTCTTGCTGGCGGCGGCGGCCGTCGGATAACTCGACGTTGTGAGTGGCACTGTTGCGTCTCGCTGCGGTTGATCCTGTGATGGCGACTCGGCATGAACCGAGAAAATGACCGCCTACCATCGTCTCCTTCTGCCTCGCCCCGGGTGTGCAGTATGACTCAGGGAGGGGAGCGTTGCAACAAATCAGTTCGCTCAGATTCACGGTTTCACCGAATTACATTCCAGCCCCGGCGGGCAGTCGGAACCGGGACTTTTCCCGAGAAATCCCGCATTTTTCCGGCCAAATCATTCCCCTGGCAGGAGGCCTCGCCCGTTTCCCCTACCCTGCCTGACCCCCGCAGGCCGGTTCAATGCTGCGGATCATGCGGGCCCCCTCGGCCGGGGGTCTTCCCGAAGAACATCAGATGCTGCCAGGGCAGACGGTCGAATTCCCGCACCAGGCGGAACCCGGCCGCCTCGAGTTCGCGGCGGACCTGGGCCTTGGTCATCTTGTGCAGCGGCTTGATCGGCACGGCCGGGTCTTCCCCACGAAACTCGGCCAGGACGATCACGCCTTCCTCGGAGAGACTCTCGCGAATTCTGGCGAGCATCAGTTCCGGGTGTGAAAACTCGTGGTAGACATCGACGCACAGCACGAGATCAACCTCGCCCGCGGGCAGCCGCGGATCGACCGCGGTGCCGAGCACCGGCCGGATCGTTTCCAGGCCCGCCGCCCGGGCTCGCTCGACGAGCAGTTCGAGCATCTCCCGCTGGATGTCGACCGCATAGACGGTGCCGGAGCCGCCGGCACGCGAGGCCAGTTCGAGGGTATAGAAGCCGTTGCCGCAGCCGAGGTCGCAAAGCGTCTGGCCCGGCTTGATCGCCAGCGCCTCCAGAAGCATCCGGCAGTCTTCTTCCCGCTGTCGGCTCTCACGAACCAGCCACGGCGCCCCGCGGTAGTGCATGGTCTGGGCGATCTTCCGGCCCATGTGCTCGCCGGCCGGCGGCGGAATCGGCTGTGAGCGATCGATCGCCGCGTCGATCTCGAGCGGCCGGGAAACCGCCGGCCCGTCCGCGGCAAGCGGAGTGATCCAGGCCCGGCCGAGCGTGCCGAGAACAGCCACAAGGCAGACCATGGCAACCCAACGGGCCGGCCCCTGAGGATTCGCAACGCGGCGGGGGGAGAAGTCGAGCAAAGCCATCCCGCGAGTATACGCCGATGGCCCCCCGCGTCAGCAGGCAGGGGGCCAGGGAGGGCTTTTTCCACCGGCCCTCAGGCAGCCTCATCGCAGGCGGCGGGCACGAGGACCGCTCCCGCCTCGTCGTAGCAGCTCACGACCGTGATCCCGCTGCGAGCGGCAAAGGCGGCCAGGTCGTCACCGTCGACGAGAATCGTGCGGCCAGCCTCGATCGCCAACACCGTGGCCCCGGCGGCCCTCAGCGATTGCAGTGTGCCCACGCCGACGGTCGGCATGTCGAAGCGGAGATCCTGCTGCGGCTTGGCCACCTTGACCACCACCAGTCCACCAGACCCACACAGCCGGCCGGCGCGGCGGATGCACTCGTCGGTACCCTCGATCGCCTCGAGTGCGATCGGGGCTCGGTTCTTGACGACCACCGTCTGGCCGATGTCATGCCGGCCGAGTTCCTTCGCCAGCCGCCAGCCGAAGGCCACGTCAGCCCGCTCGCCCGACGAGAGGGGTCGGCCCACGAGCACGCCACCGGTGGCCAACAGCTCAGGGGCGAAGTCGGTCGCCGGGCACATCCGCACGCCCCCGGTATCGAAGGCATCGGTGATCGCCCCGAGAAGTGAGTCGTCGCGATTGTCGCGGCGTCGGGAGACGAAGTGGGGCCAGAAGGTCTTCAGCCCCGTCCAATCGGGAAGGTGACGCAGCCAGGCCCAGCGGGCGAACAGTCGCGACTTGTGAATCTTGCCGGCCATCGTGGCCCGGCGGCAGCCGAAGCGACGGAAAGCCGCGATCGCCCCGCCAATCTCGGCCACCCCCACCTCACCGTAGTCGTCGGCGAGCTGCTGCAGCGACTCGCTGACATGGCCGCGGACCGCCACGATCGCCGCCCGACCTCCCCGTCGCCGGATCGCCTCGGCCACGGCCACGGGATAGCGGCCCCAGCCGGCAAGAATGCCGATCGTCTCGCCGGCCAGGCTTCGAGGCTCGGGAAGCATGACGGAGTCGGGGTGTTCCATGGCAGAAACTCTCAGGCCGCCTCCGCGGAGGCTCGGCCGGCCGCCTCGAGGGCCGCCACCCGCTCCAGCAGCAGCTTGAGCTGCTTCCGCATCTCGGGAAGCTTCGTCATCGTGGCCAGCTGCAGCTTCCGCTCGCGGAGTTCGATCGCCGGCTCGCCGAGGACGGTCGTCTTCTCCGGCACGTCGTTGGAGACGCCGGAGCGAGCCCCCAGCACGGCACCCGAGCCGATATGAACATGATCGCGAACCCCCACCTGCCCGGCCATCACCACCCAGTCGCCGGTAGAGGTGCTGCCGGCCACGCCGACCTGGGAACAGATCATGTTGTGCCGGCCGATGCGGCAGTTGTGGGCGATCATCACCAGGTTGTCGATCTTCGTACCCTCGCCGATCGTGGTCGGGCCGTAGGTGCCGCGATCGATGGTGGTGCCCGACCCGATCTCCACCGCATCGCCGATCTCGACCCAGCCGAGCTGCGCGGAAAGCTCGAAGCGGCCCTCCACCACCCGGTAGCCGAACCCGTGGCCGCCGAGCACCGCACCGGCGTGGATGATCACGTCCTGCCCGACGACCGTGTTTTCATAGAGCGTTACCGACGGATGGATCACGCTGCCGGCACCGATCCGGCAGCCAGCGGCGATCGTCGCCGAGGAATGGACCACCACCCCCGAGGCGATCTCCACGTCGGGCCCGATCACCGCCCAGGCGTGGATCTGGGCATCCTTGGCAACCCTCGCGGTCGGGTCGATGGTGGCCTGCGGGCTGATGCCGACCGGCTCGAGCGACCGCGGTGGCCGAAACCGCTCGACGATTCTGGTGAAGGCGACATGCACGTCGTCCACCTCGATCGTGGGCCTCTCGAGCGGGCCCGTTCCCCGGGGCACGACCGCCGCCGCCGCCGGGCTCTTGGCGAGCAGGTGCAGCCGCTCCTTGGCATCGACGAGGCTGATGTCGCTCCCGCCGGCGGTCTCCAGCGTCGCGGCGGCCTCACACCGCGTCGTCGGCTCGCCCACCACGGTGCCACCGACAAGTTCGGCGAGTTCCGCAAGCGTGTGGGGCATGGCTGGCGTCCTCCGTGGCTTCGCTTTTTCGCGGCCGCAACTCCCGGCGGCTCGACGGGGCGGAAAAGTAGCGGGCCGGGCCGGCTCACCGCAAGACTGTTTCAGCCGCGGGAGTGGCCGTGGGCCCGGCCGTGGGGCCGGAGCCGGGGGCGGGCCGCCAGGCGGCGGGGAGCATGGCCACCGCAAGCAGGGTACGGATCGACCAGAGCAGCGTCCGCAGCCAGTTGGTTGACACCAGCCGGGCGTGTGCCGGGGCGTGCCAGCCGGCCGAGAGTTCGTCATGCAACGGCACCTGCACCGCGAAGGTGCTTGCCCAGATGCCCAGCAATGCCAGCCAGCCGGCCCAGACCAGCCAGCCGGGCACCCCACGCGGCCTGACTGCCAAGAGCAGCGTCGCCGCCCCGCCCTCGAGGAGCATCGCGGGGATCACCACCATCGCCGTCCGCTCCCGGTGGGCGGCCTCCCAACGGGAAAAATCGGCGTGTGGCCAGCCATCCATCAGCGGGTAATGCACGATCTGCACAAACCAGATCACACCCGCCATGAAGGCGGTTGCCGCCAGATGTGTCGCCAGCAGGCCCGCGGCCACAGACCCACTGAGGGACCGGATGCTGCGGATCATTCGATCGGGGCGAGCACCTCGACCGCGTTGCCCGAAGGATCGGGAACGTAGCAGCTCCGCGTGCCGTCGCGGTGGGGCTTGAGCGGCCCGAAGGCCTCCGCCTGCGGATGGATGAAACCGATATGCGGCGGGTGCTGACCGGGAATCACGAGGGCCAGGCGGGTGTTGCCAAACTCGAGCAACGCCCAGGTCTCGTCCTGGTAGCCGATCTCGCAGCGAAAGTGCCTGCGATACCAGTCCACCGACTCACCCACATCTTTCACCGCGATCGCGACATGATGGATCGTGTCGAGCGGAGCCGAGGGGTCGGCCACCGGGAGTTCACCGTCGGCAGGGGAGATCGGAGCGGGATCGGTCATCGGGCGGCACCTTTCAGGCGGGTGGCATGAAAATAGAGATCGAGTCTCTCCGTCAGCGATTCTTCACGTCAGCAAGCCCGCCGTCCACGCCGAGCAACTGCCCGGTGATCCAGTCGTTGGCCGGATCGAGCAGGAAGGCGATCGCTCGGGCCACGTCCTCGGGTTCGCCAAGGCGGCCGAGCGGGTGCATGCCGATCGAAGCCTTTTCGGCAAGTTCGCTCGAGGTCAGCCCCTTGGTCAGAGGCGTTCGGGTGAGACCGGGGGCAACGGCATTGAAGCGGATTTTCTGCCGGGCGTAGGTGGCGGCCGCGGAAAGCGTGAGGCCGATCAGGCCCGCCTTGGCCGCGGCGATCGCCTCATGATTGGCAAGGCCGATCCTCGCCGCGGCGCTCGACACGAGCACCACCGAGCCGCCCTCCGCTTTCATCAGACGGCCTGCCGCCCGCACGCAGCCGAAGCCGCTGGTGAGATTGGCCGCAACGGTCGCCTGCCATTCTTCCGGAGTCGTCAAATGGGCGGGCTTGAGCAGCAGCGATCCGGCGCAGCAGGCGATTCCCGTCAGCCCGCCGAGCGTTTCCGACGCCTTTTCGGCCACCGAGTCGACCGCCGCGAGGTCTGCCGCATCGAGCGTGGCGGAGGCGGCACCGATTTCACCAGCCACCGCATCGAGCCGGGATGCGTCGCGGCTGGCAAGAAACACGCGGCCTCCGGCCGCGGTGATCAGACGCGCCAGTGCTGAGCCGACCCCGCCCCCACCGCCAACAACAAGCACCCGCTGTGTCACGCTCACTCACCCCTGGGGTTGTGGGAATCCTCACCGACAGCGGCAGGGCGTTGTCTACAACCAGTCACCGACAGTCTGCTCGAGCTTGGCCTCGTTCGCCAAGAGCCGCAGCTTTTCCATTGCCCGTCCCTGAATCTGGCGAATCCGCTCCTTGCAGACTCCCATCGAACTGCCCAGTTCACGAAAGGTCCGTGGCGGCCGGCCGTCGAATCCGAAACGGGCCACCACGATCTGTTGCTCGCGAGGCTCGAGTTCCGACAGAAATCCGGCGAAGGTCTGCCGCAGCTCCTCGACTTGGGACGTCGAGCAATGGTCGTGATCGGGGGTCGAGGCAACGACTGCCTGGAGCGCCGAATCATCCGAGACGAAGCGGCTCCGCCGCTGCCTCGACTTCTGGGAAAGCCGGTAGAAGTGTCGCTGGATCGCGTAGGTGGCATAGGTGCTGAAGCGGTTGCCAAGGGCGAAATTGAACTTCTCGACCGAACGCATGAGGGCCATGTTGCCCTCGCTGACGAGATCCTCAAAGGCATTGCACGGATCGACGAACTTCTTCGCGATCGACACCACCAGCCGGAGGTTCGCGGTGATGATGATCTGCTTGACATTCTCCGCTTCGGCCAGCAGCGACTCCACCTTCTCCATCTGCCTGAGCGTCGCCCGACGGCGGTCGAGTTTGCCGCGAGCCGTGGCAGCCCGAAACTTCAGCCAGTTCATGCGGCGGAAATAATACTGCTCTTCTTCCTTGGCCAGCAGGCGGGTGTCGTACAGCCGGGCGATGTAGGGCGAAATCACCCCGTCACCTGCCGGCGGGGCACCCGTCCGTTCCAGCGGAACCCTGGCCGCATCAGGGGGCGTGCTGGCGAGCCGCTCCGCGTCGGCCTTGAGAAAGTCGCGGCAGGGGATGTAGTCGATCGACGTCGAAAACAGCCTCTCCCGCCGCTCGGCAAGCAGTCTCCTGCGGGCCGCCGTGTCGGCAACCACTTTCGAGCTTGGCTTGGACTTTGGCTTGCCTGTTGCCTTGGACTGTAGCTTGGTTGTTGCCTTGGACTTTGACCCGGACGTCACCTTGGAAGCTGCCTTGGCCTTCGGCTTGCGGGACACCGATCCCGACGTGGCAGGTGTTGACTTCCGAAGCCGGAATTTTCCGGGCTTGGCATGCGCGATCATGGTTTCCCTCCTGGCACGCGATGTGATGAGCGATGCTGCAGGACATGGCGGGATTGCCCGCTGCCGGCCGCGAACCACCGTGACGAAAAGAAGACGAGGTTGGTGGTATCGGTTTTGGCTGCGAACAACCTGAGGGAACCCACGCGGGAACCGCCCAGCTTCACATCCTTCTGAAGAGAGAACCGCACCGCCCGGCCAGGGCTAACTACCCGCAGAACCGAAAAAAACAGCGTCCGCAGGCCAGTTCAGAGAACGGGCCTGCGGACGCAAAAATGCTCGCGTCGCGAGGGGGATTCACCCGCGTCTGCGGCGGCCGGCCGAGCGGACCGCGACGCTGACGGCCGCCAGCCCCATACCGGCCAGGGCCAGCCCCGAAGGCTCGGGAACCACGCTGAACTCGTACACCGCCGAGCCGCTCACCAGCCCGTGAGTCGCGTGGGTGGCCGAGGCGTCGATACCGACCAAATAGCTCCCCGGCTCGCTGAACATCAGCACCCGGTGGACATGGGCATCGGTGCCGACGGTGAACGCATCTCCGCTGAAATCGGTGTCGCCATCGGAGAGCAGCCACTGATTGGAACCCAACGCCGTGTAGACGCCCATCGTCCCGCCAGATGGACCGGCGAAGGACGACACGGAAAAGGTCACACCGGTCGTGAAATTCTCACCGGCAAAGCCCTCCTCCGTGGCCCAGCCCAAAAAGGGCGTGCCGTAGTGGTCGGCATCGGTGCCGTCGAAGGAGAGCACCCACAGGCTGCCACCGGCAGCCACGCCCATTCCGTCATAGCCGCTGCCGGTGAAGTCATAGCCGTCGGCCGTGCCGCCCCAGACGCCCGTCGGATTGTTGATCCGTCGCAGGTTGGCCGCGGCCGGCACCCCGACCGCGATCTCGTCAGGCTCATAGGCCTGGCCGTCGGCATCGGTGATCGTCGTGCCGTCGACCACGCCGCCCTGGCCGACGTGGAGTTCCATCTCAAATTCCGTCGGTGCGGAGGCCGAATCGTAGGCCACGCCAATGTCGCCGTGCTCGGCGTTGAAGGTCGCCGCGGACGCCCGGCCGGCACCATGCAGCACGCCGGCGGCGAGGACGGCCACGGCGATCGCAAGGCGGCCGACTCCGTTGCCGGACACACCACCGGACACGCCAGCAGTCACAGCAGGACGGGCGAAGAAACAGGAAAGACAAACGGGAAGGCAGGGGGTCATGAGCATTGCTCCTGTCGGTGGTTTGGGCTGTAGTTGCGGCCGAAGCCATCACGCAAGTGCGTAGCACGTGCAACGCACTTGCGTATCGTACCAGGGCTTTCCGGTTTTGCAATGGTTTTGCATGTGGAAATTTTTTCGCCGAGAATCAAGCCGTCCGACGCCTTCGCCGGCCGCAGCGGGTCCCGGCGAGCACGGCGGCGGCGGCCGCGAGCAGCCCCGCGGCGGGTTCGGGCACCGGCGCCGCGAAGGCGGCGTCGGCGAGGGCCGCAACGCCCGCGGTGTAGTCGCCCGGATTACCCACGAGCATCGTGATCAAAAACGGGTCGGAGGTCGTAAAGCCGCTCGTGCCGTCGCCCGGGCCAAGGGTCAGCGTGAGGCCGTAGACTCCGTCGGCGGCCGTGTCGGGCAGGCTGAAAGACGGGTGCTTGTGGAACGCCCCGTTTGAGTCGGCCGCAGAAATCACATAGCCGGAGAGCCCTTCGAAGTCCGTCCCGCCGACCGAGGCCTGTTTCGAAGAGCTATAACTGACCGTCATCCGATCGGCCGGCGTCGCCAGGGACGAGCCGTTCCAATAGAGCAGTTCGCGGGCGAAGTCGAAGCGTATCTCATCGCCTGCGGAGAAGGTGCCGGTGAGGCTGTCGAAGCCGGGAGCATCGATTTCGTAGGGCAGCGACGGTGGCATCACGCCCTCGAAGACCCGCCCGGCGAATTCACCGGTGAAATCACCACCGGAGGTGACGAGCTTTCCCCCCGGCTCGGGCAGCGAGAGCAGAATGTCGCCGGCATGCTGGGCCGACGCGGTGGCGGCGAAGAGCGTGAGTGCCGCCGCGAAGAGCAGACTCCCGACAGAAGGTATCGTGGGCATCGCAAAGCTCCTTGGTCGCGAAGGGGTTTGGTGGTGGCTGGAATTGATCGAGGTCATTGGTTTGGCTTGGCGAAGTCGTAGCCGGCGGAAATCCAGTTGGCGATCGCGTCTTCGCTGATCAAGGCCACGTGGCCGTCGGCATAGGCAAAATGGCTACCGCCGGAATGGCGATCGATCTGGATTTCGGCGGTGATGTCGTCGAGCACCCGCGTGGGCATGTGCGGATACCAGCGAAACCAGGTCGGTGAATGGGTGTGATCGAAATGGCTGGCGAGCAGTTCGTTTTTCTGCAGCTCGGTGTCGGCGAGCACGGCCGGATCGGAGGCCTTCTCGAAGAGCATCACCGTCTTTGAGCGAGCGATCAGCTTGTCGAGATCGTTGATGCCCTTGGAGCGGGCCGCCTGGTCGTCGAAGGAGAGGTAACCGTTGGCCACGTAGCTCGTCTGTGGGCTGAACCGCTTCTCCTCGTCGGGATGCAGCGGGTCGACGAATTCGATCCCCGAGCCCGGCAGGCCGTTCATTCGCAGGCTGCCAAGCGGATCGTCGGGGCAGAGCCGGATGAGGTCGACGTTTTCGACGAACGGCGCGAGCTGCTCGATCCAGTGCAGGTACCGATCGTCGTCGTCGGTATGGGTCCGCGAGGGGAAGCGGCCGCGGTGGGCGTCGGCGTAGATGATGATGCCCAGGGCCACCTCGCGGATGTTCACGCTGCACTGCGTGCGGCGGGCGGCGGCCCGGGCACTCTGCACCGCCGGCAGGAGGAGGCCGACAAGCCCGCCGATGATGGCAACCACCACGAGCAGCTCCACGAGGGTGAAGCCGCGCGCCGGCGCGAGGCCGGGGCGAACCCTTGCAAAACGGCACGATGACGGGGAGGAGTGTTGCATGCTGCTGCCTGAGGGGGCCGCATCATGATCGCGTGCTCTGTTCGCTCGGGCTTCTGCGACCATCAGCCGGCACCGCGTGCCGTACGGTCAATGAAGCAGTCGGAGAGCTGAGAGGTGACCTGGAGAGATCGGAAAGCCCGTCAGACCCGGGCGTCTGACAAACACCCATCAAACCCGGGCGTCTGACAAACACCCGTCAGACCCGGGCGTCTGACGACCACCAGCATCGGCGATCACGATACGGTCACGAGCGATTCCTGTAGTACCAGTTGGCAGCCACGCACTTCTCTCAGCACTGTCGCGACCGCCACTCACTTGCACATCGATTGCATAACCTAGAGGCTCTGCCGACGGCCGTCAAGCGGCTGGCGCCACTTTTTCGTCAAGGCTTCCCGCCTGCCACCGAGTCCCGCGGTGGTGGCTGTGACAATCCGCTAAAATCTGCCAGGTTTCCCCGCGAGTTTTCGGAGTTTTCAGTCGCTGATGAGCACCGCCGAGCGACCGCCCACGGTCTTTCGCCTCGCGGCGGTCACCGGGCGAATCCGCGACATGCTGCTGGAAGTCACGGCGCGGCGGTTCTGGGTTCGCGGCCAGCTCGTCGCCCGCGGCCCGGCCCGCTCGGGCCACTTCTACGGCGAGCTGCTCGACCTCGACGAACTCGGCCGCACTCTCGCCAAGATGAACCTCGTCATCTGGCGGAGCAGCCTGGTTGGGATCCGCCGCAAGCTCGAACTTGCCGGGACTGCCGACGTGCTCGCAGGCAACCGCGAAATCTGCGTGCTCGCCTCGGTGGCCTATCACGAGGTGCACGGGCTCTCGCTGCAGGTCCACGATGTCGATCCGTCGTTCGGCGAGGCCCACATCGACCGCAACCGGCGGCTGATCCTCGAGCGGCTTGCCGCCGAGGGGCTGCTGGAGGCCAACGGGCTGCTCGAGCTGCCGGCGGCCCCGCTGGCGATCGGCCTGGTGACCGCTGCCGACTCCGCGGCGGCCAACGACTTCCTGCGAACGCTCGCGGAAAGTCCCTACGGCTTTCGCGTGGTGCTCGCGTCGGCCGCGATGCAGGGTGAGGCTCTCGAAGCCGAGGTGCTCGCGGCCTTGGCGGCCCTCTCGCGGCTACCGCTGGACCTCGTGGCGATCGTCCGCGGGGGCGGATCGCCGGTTGACCTGGCCTGGTTTGACAACGAGTCGGTGGCCCGTTCGATCGCCACGATGCCGGTGCCGGTCTGGGTCGGTATCGGCCACGAGATCGACTCCGGCGTGCCCGACCAGGTGGCCCACAGCTCCTTCAAGACACCCACGGCGGTAGCCGAGGCGATCGTGTCCACTCTCCGGGGTCTCGACGACCGGCTGGTGACGGCCGCTGAGCGGCTCGACAACCTCGTCCGTCGGCCGATCGACCTGGCCGCCCGCAGTCTCGACCGCAATCGCCAGGGATTCCTGCAGGGGCTCCGCAAGGCCCAGACGCTTGCCCAGAGCGAGCTGCTCGGCCATCTCGCCCGTCTTCGGGCCGCGGCCTGGCAGAGCACGCTCGGCCGCGAGAGCCGACTGGCTGAGCGAGCCACGGGCGTGCGGTCTGCTGCCGGCCACCGGATCACCGACTGCCGCGGCCGTCTTGACCGTGCCGCCGAGGCCGGGAGCGGTGCCGCGGCACGATCGATCGAAGCCCGCGTCCGTCGGCTCGAGAACCTTGCCGGCCGGCTGCGAGAGACCCGTTACCGGCAGCTCGTTACGCGAGCCGAGACAGCCCTCGCCGGCCGCTCGGCAAGGCTCGAGTCGCTCAGGCCCGAGCGAATCCTGCGCCGTGGCTACAGCCTCACACTCGACGCTACCGGTCGGCCGATCAGTTCGGTCGAGGGTGTTGCGGTGGGCGAAACCCTTGTCACCCGCCTGTCGGATGGGAGACTCACGAGCATCGTCAGCGATGTCACCACCGGAGCCGGTGACGGCCCGGCTTCATCACCCCCGCAGGATTCGCCGGAGGACTGAACATGGCCAAACGAGCCGCCAAGCAACCCGCCGCCCCCGAAGTGGAGCAGCTTTCCTACGAGGAGAAGGAGGCCAGGCTCGATGAGATTCTCATCCGTCTCGACAACTCCGAGACACCGATGGACGAGCTTGCCGGCGAGGCCCGCGAGGCGGCGGCGTTGATCATGTCGATGCATGCCACGCTCAAGGCCACCCGGCAGGAGATCACGACGGTCTTTGAGGAACTTGAGCGACACAAAGAGGCAATCGATGGCGAGCCCCGAGTCGACGATACCAGCGACGAGGAGCATGACGATGATGCCTGAGTCATGGCGACTGCCCACGGCACGCCTGTTGTCCACCGCCGCAATCGCGGTCGGCCTCACTGCGGCGGGCGAACTCGACGCAGCGGCCGCAACGCCTGCGGCGAAAAATCGCTCCCGTCCCCATTTTTTTAGGGGGGTGCTTAGCCGATGAGGGCTTCCCGCATCTGGGCGAGCACGTCCTTGAGGCGTGGCACGTCGCCGCCGCCGCCCTCGGCCGACACCCAGCCGGTGAAGCCGATCTCGCCGAGGGCCGCTCGCACGCTCTGCCAGTCGATGTCGCCGGCGGTGATATCGACAAAGCCCTTCCACTTCCCCTCGGCATCGCCCTTGGCGTTGGAATAGCCCTTGATGTCGAGCTTCACGATCCTCCGGCCCAGCTCCCGCACCCATTGAGCCACATCGCCGTAGCGGGCATGGTTGCCAAGATCGAAAAAGGCCCCCACCCAGGGGCTCTCAAAACTGTCGATGTAGTCGGCCCAGGGCTTGGCTGATTGGTCTCGCGGCCCGTCGTCCTCGTAGAAGAGTCCGTTCCAGACATTCTCAAAGAGGATCGGCTGGCCCAGAGCCGCGGCCAGGGGAATCGCCTTTTTGATCTCCTCTCGGGCTCTCGCCGGGCCCTCCGGCCCGTCAGCGGCGGTGCCGATCACGATCAAGACGCCGCTGCCACCAGCAGCATGCGAGACCCGCAGGCAGTGCTCGAGGTTGGCCAGGGCCGTGGCCCGCATCGCCGGATCCTCTGCCGAAAGCCGTTGTTTCCAGTGGGTGTGATTGATCGCCCCGTGGATAAACACGCCGGTGGCATCGGCGGCAGCCCGCAGCTCCCCCGGGCTGACCGACGCCGCGTCGTCGAAATCGACGCCGTCCATGCCCGCTTCGCGGGCCGCGGTCAGCCTGGCCTCGAGCGATGGACCCTTGGTCATGCCGTACTTGCAGGAGAAGAGCAGGCCCCGCTTCGGCTCCGGCGGCGTGGGGTAGCCCGCGGGAGCCTCGGCGACCGCCGCGGCCGGATCCTTGGCCCAGCCCCGGCTTCCGGCGAGCCCCGCAGCTGCAGTCGCCGCCAGCAGGCTCCGGCGTCCGATTGCGACCGGCCGCGGGTCGATTCGTGAGGGCCGCCGCTGATGAATGCCGGGGGTTTTCATGATTTTCCGGCCGAAAACCGGCCGCTCTGCTGAGGGTTGCTTGACAATCATTTCCCGCTCTCGTGAGATACCCACGATCCCCGGCCCTTTCCAGCCCCCACTGTTTTTTCGCCGGCTCATTCACCCGTTCGTTTGGGAAACGCAAAGGAGCATCCACGTGGTCGCAGGCACTTCCACTCCCCGGCTCGATCGTGCGATTGATCGTTCTTTGACGGCACGCCGCACGCGGCTCACCGGCGTGCTGGCAGCGGGCGTGATGTTGCTGGCTGCCTCTGCCACCGGCCTCGAAGCCGCCCGCGGCGAGGATGCCGAGGGACCGCAGGCAACGACCCACGAGCAGGCCTCCTCCCACGACGAACTGCGGCTCTTGCTGCGGCCCCTGACCAAGGAGGAACTTGCCGCGGAAGCAACCGCCTGGCGAGACAAGCTCAAGGCCAAGGTCGCCGAGATCTCGAGCCTCCGCATCGAGACGGCCCAGGCCCGCGATGACGCTGATCGCGAACCTCCGGCGGACGCGATTCTCACCCTCAACAATCTCCAGGAGGAGCGGACGATCCTCGTCGACCATCTCCGGGCGGTGCTCGACGAATGGGAGAAGAAGGGGGGTGACCCGGCCGAGTTCAGGCTCTATTCCAATGCCGTCAGCGGCCTCGAGGTCGACGTCAAGGACGCCTCGGCCGCGATCGCCACCCTCAACAACTGGGCATTTTCCGAACAAGGCGGCATCCGCTGGGCCTGGAACATCATCAAGTTCGTGGCGATCTTCGCGGGCTTCTGGATCCTCTCCAAGATCCTCGCAAGCCTGACCGGCCAGGCCGTAGCCAGGGTCAGGGGGGCGTCGTCGCTGCTGCGGACGTTCCTGGTCAATTTCGTGCGGCAGGCGACGGTGCTGGTGGGCACGGTGGTCGCCCTTTCGGCGTTGGAGGTCAACATCAACCCCCTGCTGGCCCTGATCGGCGGGGCGGCTTTCGTCATCGGCCTGGCCCTGCAGGGCACGTTGGCCAACTTTGCCCAGGGGCTGCTGATCCTCGCCTACCGGCCCTTCGACGTGGGTGACGTGATCGATGCCGGGGGTGTGAGCGGGATCGTCGACTCGATGAACATGCTCTCGACCACGATCCGCACTTTCGACAACAAGGTGATGATCGTCCCCAACGGCAAGATCGGCGGCGACACGATCACCAACGCCACCGCCAGCGACACCCGCCGCGTCGACCTCACCTTCGGGATCGGCTACGACGACGACATCGACAAGGCGCAGGCGATTCTCGAGCGGGTGGTCAAGGAGCATCCGCTGGTGCTTTCCGATCCGGCACCCACGATCAAGCTCAATGAACTGGCCGACTCGTCGGTCAACTTCGTCGTCCGGCCCTGGACGAAGGGTGCCAACTACTGGGATGTCTTCTGGGATCTGACCGCGGCGGTGAAGAAGGCCTTCGACGCCGAGGGCGTGTCGATTCCCTTTCCACAGCACGACGTCCACCTCTACCGCGCCGGCGGAGACGCCTAGGCGTTTCGCCACAACCGGCGGCATGCCGCATTGCCACCGATTTTATGGCTATCTCCCGACTGACGAACGACCCGTCAGCCGCGAGTGGAAAAGACGTGTGCCGCTCCTTCAGCCTGCCGCGATATTGCTCACTGCAGGCCCCCACCACAGCCGACTGAGTGACAAGGCCCAGAAACCCGGTCGCCGGCCACAACCCCGGCGGACCGAGTGCTCTCGCGACCAGTCCGATCCACAGCTGGTGACCGTGATCACATGCTACGGCGGTGAAAAAGGTGAACGAGCGGGAGTGATGGGCCAGTATTCAGCTTCTGATTTTCTTCTGCCAATTTCAGGAAAATGAGTTCTCATCCGGGGGTAAGGCAAGCGGTTGGGTAATCCGCCAGGACAGCGGTCACCATCGACGGCGGAAGGCAATCAGCGCCGCCGCACCCGCCATCCCAAACAACGCCAGGGTCGAAGGCTCGGGAACGACCGTTATTGATACTGTATCCGAGCTGCCAGTGCCATAATCAATCGTTCCATTACCTTTGAGAATGGTCACGCTGTTAAAAGCTGAACCTGACAGGGTGGTGTAGCTGAACAAATCGTAAGTGCCCGCACCCAATCCGGCCACATCCACTTCCAGATCCGCCGCTTTGGCCCCACCACTCAGGTTGAGGGTTCCGACAGAGAAGGTACTAAACCCGGAACCATCGGCGATGAACTTAATGAGGGCCTGTTGATCGCTGTCCGTGGCATAGGCATTCAGTCCTCCGGCTTCCGCCGTGACTAAGCTTCCCGAAACAGATAATGTATGCGACAGCCCGGGGATCCCCGTATCACCGGCCATATCCCATGTGGAGCTGGCACTGGCACCCACCAGATCGAAGGTGGCTGAGCCGGAGAGGCTGAGCGTAACATCCTTCAAGTTTGCATGTGTAAACAATCCGCCATTCGATGCCTGGAAGGTTCCGCTGCCGCTCACGGAGATGCTGCCGGTTCCTGCATTACTATTGTTCCGGAGATTAAATAACCGTCCGCTTCCTGGAGAAGCCCCGTAGTCAAAGACCCCGGAACTTACGTGAAGTTGGGATTCTTCAGTAGCACCGTTCCATCTTCCAAACGTCACATTGTGCAACACCCTGACATTGCCACCAGAAACATTCAGTGTTGCATTACGAAAATCCAACTCAGTGCTTGCCCCAAGCTCCATCTCGCCACCGGTATCGACGGTCAAGGTTGAACTCCCAATGATTCTTACGGTACCAAGCTGTGATGAAAGCTGCGTGTCAAGGGTGACATTGGCGTTGGTGCCCTGGATGAGACCAGTATTATCCGGTGATGTCGCACTACCCGGGTAATCACCGGATAACCCCCAGCTGTCACCTGTCCAATTGGCGATCGTTCCGGTCCAAGTTGCAGCAGACAGCGGAAAGGACGTTGCGGCCAGGCACAGCGCCATGAGGGATAATGTCGTTATCTTCATGGGGATAAACACACGCGAACAAAAACACAAGGAAAACAGGGAGACTATGAGAAAGCTCGGAAAAACCGGAAAAGCCCAGATGAGATCGGAAAAGATCGCGGTCGGAAGCCCCCAGCGGATGCGAAAACCCCACACCGCCGATGACCCATTGGCAGTGAGCCCGCACAGGCGGAACAAACCAACGAAATCCACCCGGTAGCGGCGATCGGTTGCCAAAGCCCCCAGGCAAGCCCATGCAGCGGCAGCAAGCCGTTTCAAGACAAGCAGTTACGCGATGCCGCCGATGCCGGTTCTCATCCTCGAAGTGCCCCAGCCGCTTGGCCTACTGGCACCTCACGCTCCTTTTCTGAGCCTGCCACCGCTCGAGCATCGACTCGCCGTCATTCAAGGGCCTGAAGTACTTCCGCGAAAGCCCTGGCGGCGTTGCATATCGCGTCCATGTCGCGGAGTTTGGCAGCCAGCACGTTGAAACGGTGTTTCTTCCGTCGTCTTGCCGCCATTGAAAGTCTCCTTGCCCTCTGGGCATGCGACCTTCATACCGATTGAATCAGAATTTCCAAAACAGAACATCATTACCGATATTTCGCAGTGCGAGCAATCGCGGCTAATCCGACCAACAACATCGCCAGGGAACCCGGTTCGGGGACCGCCACCATACCATTTCCCAACTCATCCAGGATGATGGCACTACCGTCAAACGTACCGGGATCTCCGGTCAGACCGGTAGTATAGACCCAGGTCTGGTTGCCAGCCGTAATAGAACCAGCACCAGCGCCAAGGTTAAAATGGTCCCAGAGTCGCTGGGCGTCGTAGGCATTCACGGAAAAACCTTGGGTAATGCCTAAATTGTAGAGGGATACCGCCTGCGCCGTCGTTAAGGGATTGACCCAAATCGCCATGTCGTCGTACGAGATGTCAGCCGACCCCGACAAGTAGGTGGGGGTCCTGCGGTCCACCCCCAATTTAAATCGGATGTTTGAACCGCCATCTGGAATAAACTCGCCATTGGCAGCAAAATCCCGATCGAGAGTGCTGAGCAGTGTGCCGTCCAGGTAGACATGCACGTTTTCACTGGTACTCGCAAAATCCGCCGTCAGCAACATCTGATGCCATCCATCCGAGCTCGCCAAAGGAGCATTCAGCGGCCCGCTGAGCACATTCACAAAGCTGTTTGCCATGCGATACCGAACTTGACCATCGCTCGCTGCCTCAAACTGAAAGGTGCGACCATCATCCGAGGAAAAAATCTGCCCGGACGTCGACGTGCCCTTGATCCATATACTGACTGTTAAACCCGATTCGTTGTCCACATCGCCCATGCGATTCAATGCGGCGGCGCCAGCCGTTATTCCGACATACTCGCCCGCCGCGGAAAGATCACGACCGGACCCGATGGCTCCGGTTGTTTGGCTATACGTGGCACCGCTGTTGAAATAAGTGACATTCCCCGTGCTGTCTACCGGGATCCCTGCCGCATCAAAGCTGACATGCGTTATGATTTCAGCATTGGTTGAAGCACCAGGCAGGACAATAAGAAAGCTGATGAGAACAGTGAAAGATTGCAAGGCAACAGTCATTGAGCAGCGGGACAGGTGGACATGCCATCTGCCGCAAGACTCATTCGTGCGTTGCCGCGGGAAAGGCTGGAAACGAATACATTTTGTCATTTTCATTTTTTCCTTGGTCCACTCCCCGTCTTCCCCATCTTCATTGACTCGATCAGGCCTGTTGAATGTGCGGGTGGCGAATGGCATGGTTTTTGTATCACTCGGCCATGCGTTCATGGCTTTGGTGTTTCGCGCTCGAGCAGCGACAACCAAAACACACGCGAACAAAAAGACAAGGAAAACGGGGAGACTATGAGAAAGCTCGGAAAAACCGGTAAAGCCCAGATGAGATCGGAAAAGATCGCGGTCGGAAGCCCCCAGCGGATGCGAAAACCCCACACCGCCGATGACCCATAAGCAATGAGGCCGCACAGGCGGAACAAACCAACGAAATCCACCCGGCAGCGGCGATCGGCTGCCAAAGCCCCGATGCAAGCCCATGCAGCGGCAGCAAGTCGTTTCAAGAAAAGCAGTTACGCGATACCGCGTTTCCGGGCCCGTCCGGGGGGCGACGAGGCGGCATGTCGCGAAAAAACGCTACCGCACCGCCGGAAGCGGCCGGGCAGAAAGATGAATTTCGTCGGCGTATTGGCCCTCCAGCCGCGGCTCCGACTCGCGGGCGGCGTGACTTGTGTCACTGGCCAGGCAGTAGAGCAGCAGCCATCGCGCCCGAGCCGGCGCACGCAGCGTGATCGTGAGTCGCTGCCAGGAGCCAGGATCAGCATCAAGCGGTTCCTGCTGCTCGCTGAGCACGAAGATACCGCCAGGATCGCTCTGTCGGGCGCCCTCCAGACCCGATTGCAGCCAGAGGGCCTGCGTGAAGGGAGGCGAGAGATCGGTCGCTACAGCCTTGAGCGTGCACTTCGGATCCCGCCCGGACGAGGGCGTAACGCCGTTGAAGGTCGCCGTCAGTTCCAGGAAGAGATCGACACCCGGTCCCTTCATACCAAGTTTCCCACGAACCGCCTCAAGATCGACCAGCCGCCAGATCTCGGAGGCCGAACTGGATGCCGGCGACTGGTTCGCCGGAACTGTTTGCACGAAGCGGAGCATCTGCCGGCCGGACTTGGGCCGCACGCCCTGTTCCGGTCCTACGACCGCAGTCACATCACCGCTCCAATATCCAGGCAGAGTCGGCACGAAGTCGTGGCGGGGAGCAGGTCCGGTCTCGAAGCCCTCTTCGAGGATCACGACGCACTCCGACCATGCCGGCGACCAGCCAGCATAGGCCAGTGAGAGCGAGGTGATTACGCTCCCGAGCCCGCAACCACCGGCAACGAGCGCAGCCGCCACGACCATCGCTGCCCCATGCCGCCACAGCCGCCGTCCAAGACGCTCCACGAAGGAAGAACCCTGCTGCACGGCAAGGCTCGCAGCACCTTCCGCGGCCGAAACCTTATCGGCGGAGGACGCCAAGTGGGTCTTGAAGGCCTCGTAGAGATCACTGTGGAGATGAACCTCGTCCCAGAAGCGGCCGCGGGCCTCCGGCGATGCCGCCAGCGTCGCTTCGAGTTCGGCGAAGCCCGCATCATCAAGACAGCCGTCCACCCAGGCGTGAATCAGGTCGTTTGTACGCGGTTCCAACATCGTCCGGTTCCTGGAATGCCTCGGTATTACACGCTTCGTGCCCGCCTGACGGAATGCTGCCTATCTATGGGTTCGTTGCCAGTTTTCGGGCCAGGCACAGCCGCAGTGCCTCCCGTGATTTCACGAGCGTGGCGTTGACTCCCGCGACCGTCCGTCCAAGGAGACCCGCGATCTCACCGGGACCGTGTTCTGCGAAATAACGCAGCCGCAAGACTTCCCGCGCCTTCGGGGCGAGTTCTTCGATGCACTCCAACAGCCAGCGGATACGGTCATCGGCATTCGCAGACGGATCAGCCTCAGGCCGCGGCAGGGACGCCGCGAGCGATTCGAGCACCTCACGAGAAAATCGCCGCGTTGCCCGCCTGTTTTCATATGCCTTCAGACGGGCAATTGTCAGTGCCCACGAGAGGAAACTGGTGTCTGGTCGAAAGTCAGCCGCCTTCTTGGTCACGGTCAGAAATGTCTCCTGCACGACGTCTTCCGCCGCCGTGAAGTCGCCGGTCAGGCCGATCGCGAACGAACGGATTGCCATCTGGTGTTTGACGAACAACTGCTGCACCATGAGCAGATGTTCATCGGTCGCCGGTCGGCCGGACCTGGCATGCATGACGAAAACGAAGCCTCGGGATGGGCGGGGCCAAGATGATTTTCCGAAAACTATGACGAACAGCCGGGCGAACAAACCCCGGTTCGGCCGCGGAATCCCGATCGAACCGGCTTCCCGACCGGCCGCAGCGACCAAACACCACTGAAATAACCGGCAATCTTGCCGCGAATGGTAAGGATTCCCCGTTCCCGATTCATTCATTCTGCGGAGGCTTCTGCGTCGGAGAGCACGGGCAATCCTTCTGAGCTTCCGCCGAAATGCTGAGGCTGAACGTAAAAATGAATAGTGGTTTCCGGGACCGGGCTACGGGCCGGTGGGTGTGGCTCGTGGCGGTGCTGATCGGCAGCAATATCGGACCAGGCCGCGTGGCCGAAACCGCGGCGGATGAAACGGGCATCGTCTGGGGAGAGACCTACGACGAATCCGCCGCACTCACGAGGCATAGCGTTGCGGAATTCAAGGCGGATTTGCACCATCCACAGCCAGCGGTGCCGCCTCCGACGGGTACCCTGACAACCGCCTACGACCATGCCCACAACCACTATTGCCTCACCGCTCCGGGGCAGCCGCAACTGCTCGTGCTGCCGGCCGATCGTTCCGACCGCTGGGAGCCGGTCGAGCCGCAGCCAGCCGGAGACCGGTGGCGGTCAGTACTGGCCGACGAGGCAGGCGGCGTGTGGGTCGCGGGAAAGCAGGAGCTGCTCCGGCTCAATCCACCCGATCCTGCCGCCGGCTGGGAGGATGCCCGCGGTCGGGCGGGCTTTCCGGATGGAGCAATCGAGGCAATCGGACTCGGCCCCGATGGACTGCTGCGGGTTGCAGTCGAGCCCGGGCTACTTGTCATCTGCACGCTGGCCGATGAACGGAAGCCCGCCGACTATGCGTGGAACGTCTGGACGTTGATGGTGGCCGGTCAACCGGTGACCGGAGCAGTCAGCCGGGTCGCGACGGACCGCGATGGGCGGCTGTTGGTCACGGCCGGTGGTCAAGAGTTTGCCAGCCGGCCGAAAGCCGACGCCTGGCAGAACAATTGGGAACTCGTTGCCCGCCTGCCGGGCAGCAACCATGATCTCTCCGGGGATTTGCTTGGCGGCGACTTCTACATGGCTGGCGGCCGCACCAACGCCCGCGGGTTTCCGGCCAGGCTCCACGACTTTGCGGAGGTATTTCGGTTTACCTTCGACAGCGAATCCCGCAGGGGCCGGTGGGACGTCGTCACCACCCTCCCTCATCCGCTGGTGCACTGCGGCACGAGCCATGTCGGCGGCAGGCTGGTGGTGGCCGGCGGCGACCGTATCGATGCTGCGGGCCGGCGACACGAGCAGGCCGCGTCCTGGCTTGTCGATCCGGCCACGGGCGGCGTGAAGGAGGGCCCGCCGCTTGCGCGGCCACGGCCGATGCCGATCGCGTTGCATGTCAATGGGCGGGTCTACGTGGCGGGCAATCCGCGAGAGGAAACCGATCGGCCCGGCCAGCTCGAGAGTCTCGGCTCCGGCGAGGAGTCGTGGCGGCAGGAGCCAGATGGGCCCGTCGGCTTCGGGCCGCTGGCCGGCTGCGCGTTGGGCGATGAGATTTTTCTGGCGGTGCCCCACAAGTATCTGGCGGTCTTCAACACGCAGACGTCCACCTGGCGAACGGTTCCCGTGCCGCGGCCGCCGCGGTCCTGCCAGATGGCCGGGTATCGAGGCGAGGTCTGGCTGCTGGGCGGCCGCGGTGTCCACAACGGCCGCGAGGTGCAGATCTTCAATCCGGCCACGGGCCGGTGGCGAAGCGGGCCCGATCTGCCCCGCGAGCTTGTCTGGGGATGCGCCGCGGTCGTCGATGGTCGGCTGATCGTTGCCGGCGGGGCCGCCGGATCCTGCTATAGCAACCGCACCTGGATGCTCAGGGAATCCGATGCGGATGAGTAGCCGGCCCTTGATTTGGTTTGTTCACAGGGGCGGGGAAGCATAGGTCTTCCGACAGCCGATTTTTCTCGGTTGGGCCCTTTCTCAGTCGAGGATCAACATGGTCGGGTCTGTGGATTTGAGTGGCTGCCGGGGTTATCGGGCAGCCAACTGGTCGCGACGGGGCGTGCTCAAGGTAGGCTCGCTGGCCCTCGGTGGATTGTCGCTGGCCGATCTGCTGAGGATGGAGCAGGCTCGCGGTGAGCAGAAGTGGTACGAGTCGAAGGAAGGCACCGCCAAGAGCGTCATCCAGATCGTCTGCCAAGGCGGCATTTCCGCCCAGGAGTCGTGGAACCCCAAGCCGGAGAGCCCGACTGAGTATCGCGGCCCGTTTGGCGTGACAAAGACGCCGATCCCCGGCGTCGTGTTCAGCGAGACCCTGCCGGCCTGTGCAAAGATCGCCGACAAAATGTGCGTTGTGCGATCGGTGGTGGGCTCGGTGCCTGACCACGCGCTGGGGATGTACCACATGCTCTCGGGCCACAAGTCGAGCCCGGCGATCAAGCACCCTCATGTCGGGGCGGTGGTGAGCCACGAGTTTGGCTGGCGAAATGGCCTGCCCCCATTCATTGGAATTCCCGGCAGTGACAACTTCGGCGGAGTGGGCACCGGTTACCTGAGCCCGAAATACGGCGCGTTCGGGACAGGGGGTGACCCGGCGTCCGACAAAGGCTTTTCCGTTCGTGACCTGCAACTGCCGCAGGGGATCGAACTCTCAGATCTCGAGATGCGGCGAAATTTGCGGGATGTTGTCAACGGCCGACTCAAGCAGCTTGAGGCCGGCCCTGCCGTTCTCGACACGATGGACTCCTTCGCCGAACGGGCGTACGGCCTGCTGACCTCAGAGGAGGTCCGCAATGCCTTCGATCTGTCGCAGGAGCCCGACTCGGTCAAGGACGCCTACGGCCGGGGCAAGTATCTGGCGCAGGGCCACTACGGGGCTTCGCTCGGGTCGCAGGCCGGCATGCGGATGCTGCTCGCGCGGCGGCTGGTGGAGGCCGGGGCGCGGTTTGTGACGCTCAGTTTCGGGGGCTGGGACAATCATGTGCAACTGCGGGAGGTCTATGAAAGGCAGATGCCACCTCTCGACCATGCGTTGGCAGCTCTGATCAACGACCTTGACGAGCGGGGCCTGCTCGACAGCACGCTGGTCTGGGTGGCCAGCGAGTTTGGCCGGACCCCCAAGATCAATTCGGCGGCAGGGCGGGATCATTGGTCCCGGGTCTTCTCGCTGGGGCTCGCTGGCGGCGGACTCAAGCGGGGTCTGATCTACGGCGCCTCTGACGCCACCTCGTCCGATCCGGTCAAGGACCCTCTGCCCCTGCACGACCTGCACTCCACAATCTACAAGCTGATCGGGATCAACTCTGACAAAGAGCTGATGGCTCCGGGCGAGCGGCCGATCGAGATCGTCGATGACGGCCGTCCGGTCGATGCGTTGATTGCCTGACGGAGAGTCGCCCATGCCGATGATTCGGAAACTGCTGAATCGCCTTTCGGTTGCCTGCTTGTTGATGCTGATGGCCGGAAATCTGGCCGATGCCGCGCTCAAATACACGGTCGAGAAAATCCTTCCACAGCTTGGCCAGCAGGGTACGACCGTCGAGGTGGTGGTGTACGGGCACCATCTCGAGGCTGCCCGGGAAGTCCTCTTCTTTCAGGAGGGACTGCGGTGCGTCGGCTTTGAGCCACTTGAAGAGGTGCTCGATGGGCGCGGGCAGTCGCAGAAAGTGGAGCCTGGCCAAGCGGTTCTCATGAAGATCGAGATCGCTCCCGACTGCCCGCCGGGAGAACATCTGCTGCGGATTCGCACCGCCGATGCCCTGTCCGAGATGGTGGCCTTCTGGGTGACCACGCTTCCGGTCATTGAGGAAGAACATCCGTGGGCCGACCGCGATGAGAAGGGCGAGCCTGTCCGCAATGATTCACCTGAGTTTGCCCAGGAAGTGCCGCTCAATACGGCGATCAGTGGCATCTGCCCCGGGAGCGCTCCCCAGGATCACGACTGGTATGTCATCCAGGCAGCCAAAGGGCAGCCGATCACGGTCGAGCTGCTGGCGTCACGGCTTGGTACGCATCATTACGGGGGGTTGAACGATCTCGCGGTCAGCGTTCACGACGACCGCGGGCGGCAGCTTGCTTCCAACGACGACAATGCTCTTCATCTGCAGGACGCGATCGTTCAGTTTGTGCCGGAGAAGACCGGCCGGTTTTTTATTCACGTCCGGCAGTCAATGGATTACGAAACGACCTGCCGGCCATATGGCATGCATGTGGGAACGTTTCCGCGGCCAATGGTCTGTTTTCCGCTGGGGGCCAAGGCGGGTGAAACCGCGACGATCGGACTGCTCGGTGACATCCGCGGCACTCTCGAGGAATACGTCGTGGTGCCTGCGCCGGGGCCGTATGAAGCGAGCGAAATCAAAATCTTCACAACCGACGCAAAAGGGCATTGCAGTTTCTGGCCCAACCGTATTCATGTCTCCGAATTGCCCGATGTGTTTGAAACCGAATCAACAGGGGCTCCGCAGGTGATCGATCGGCAGCTTCCCGTGGCAATCAATGGCGTGATTGCGTCGCGGGGCGAGACCGACTGGTATCAGTTTTCCGCCAAGAAGGGGGATCGCTTCCGGGTTCGCACCTATGCCGCCACCCTCGATTCGGAACTCGACGCCCGGGTGATCATCAAGCCGGCTGAGGGGAACCCCGCCAAGCAGTATTGGGACGAAGACGACAGCCGCTGGGAGCCCCACGACCTGACGGGTCACCATTACCGCCACCAGACCAAACTGCGGCTCGACCCGGTCTTCATGTTTGAGCCGAAGACCGATGGCGACTGGCTGATCGGCGTCAGCGACACCCGCCGGGAGGCCGGTCCGCGGCATGTCTACCGGGTCGAATTTGAGCCGCACATCAACAGTACCTTTGTGACGCATGAGTCTGCTCGGAGCCAGAATGCCCTGGCCCGAGATCGTGTAGTGCTCTTTCCTGGGCATCGCGTCACTCGACCACTGCTTGTGCAGAAGGGGTTTGGTTCGACCTACAACGAGCCACTCCGATTACGGGCCGAAGGGCTACCGGCTGGAGTCACCATGGAAGCCCCGCCCTTTCGGCAAGGCGATGGAAATCTTCCGGTCACATTCATCGCCGAGCCCGGCGTGAAGCCGACTGTAACGCTCGTCGATCTGGTCGTGGAGCCGGTTGATCCCACGGCCCGCGAGTCATTTCGCGGCGGCTTCGTGATGAACACCCGACCGACCGACCGTCGTGGCGGCTATGCGATGTGTTTCCGGATCACGCGGCGGCTGGCCCTCGCCGTGGTGGAGGGGGCCGCCTTCGATCTGGCGGTCGATCCCCCGCGGACACCGCTGGTTCACAACGGCACGCTCAACCTGACGGTGCGGGTGAATCGAGAGCCCGGCTTCGAGGGGGCGGTCTATCTCGAGGCCGACTGGCTGCCCACCGGTGTTGACCGGCAGCCGCCACTGGTCATCAAGGCCGGTGAGACAGAGGGGACATATCGGCTTACCGCAGACAAAAGGGCAGCTGTCGGCGATTTCCCCTTCACCATTACGGGGCGGGAAAAGGATGGTGGCGATCCACGAACGGGCACCGGCTTCCATTACGTCTGCTCGCCGGCCGTGCCGGTCACGGTGGGCGAGCCCCACCTGATGGTGACGCTCCTGCGGGCGGCGATTGAACGCGGTCAGCCCGGCACGATCACCGCGGAGATCAATCAGCAGAAGCCGTTTGAGGGAGAGGCCGAACTTCGACTGGGCCGGCTGCCCTTCGGCGTCGAGCAGATCGAGCCGATTCCGCGGGTGACCAGCCGCGACACCACGGCCAGCTTTCATCTGAAGGCGACGAAAGACTGCCTCACCGGGCTGTACCGCGACATCTACTGCGAGGCGTTCGTTCGGGAGAACGGGCAGACGATTCGCGAGGAATCGGGCAGCGGCATGTTGCGAGTCGATCCGGAAAGGAACTGACATCATGCGCAGACATCACCTGTTTCGACATTCCATCGCCTGCCTGTGGGTGGTGCTGGCCTCCGCCACTTCCATTACTGCACTCGCGGCAGACTCGGTACCAAGCTTCAAAAATGACGTCATGCCCATCTTCATGCGGGGGGGCTGCAACAACGGCGCCTGCCACGGTGCCGGCACCGGGAAGGACGGTTTCAAGCTGTCGCTGTTTGGCTATGACCCTGAGGGTGACTACTTCCGCATCGTCGAAGAGTACGTGGGCCGGCGGATCAATCTGGCGGCCCCCGAAAAAAGCCTGCTGCTGGAGAAAGCTGCCGGCAAGGTAACGCACACAGGCGGTGAGATCTTCAAGCCTGATTCACAGTATTACCAGACGCTGCTTGCCTGGATTGCCGCGGGTGCCCCGCGTGACCCTGCCGACACGCCCGAGCCGGTGCGGCTGGAGATTTCACCCGAAAAGCTCACCTTCAATACGGCGGGAAAGCAGCAGGCTGAGGTAATCGCCCACTATTCCGACGGCAGCCGTCGCAATGTTGCCGACCTCGCCCTCTATCTGAACCAAAACGAATCGATCGGGGCGATCGATGAACAGGCCTTGATCAGCGGCAGGAAACCGGGGGCGACGCATGTCTTTGCCCGGTTCAACCGGTTTACGGTGGGCGCTGAGGTCGTGGTGTTGCCGCAGCAGGAAGCCGTCTTTCCCGCCGAGGTCAAGCCAGCCAACTACATCGACGAGCTTGTCTTCGAACGGCTGCGAGAGCTGCGGATCGAGCCGTCCGGCCTGTGTACCGACGAGGAGTTTCTCAGGCGGGCCACGCTCGACATCACCGGGCAGCTACCAACGCCGGAGGAGTATCAAAAATTCGTCGGCCAAGGCGGCGAAGGGGTCGATCGCAAGAAGCGGCAGTTGCTGGTGGAAGACCTGCTCGCCCGCGACGCCTGCGGCGAGCTTTGGGCGGCCCAGTGGGGGGAGTGGCTGCGGATCAAAACCGACACGAATCCGGGAAGCGGCACTGATACGAAAGCGGGCTGGAACTACTACCGCTGGCTGCGGGAGCAGCTGGTGGCGGGGGTGGCCTGGGACACACTCGCTCGCGACTTGCTGACCGGCAACGGTTCGAACTTCCGCAACCCAACCAGCAACTATTACACCATGCTGCCACAGGGAAAGATCGACCCGATGAAACTGGGCGAGGACACGGCCCAGATCTTCCTCGGCCTGAGGACGCAGTGTGCCCAGTGCCATAACCACCCCTTCGACCGGTGGACGATGGATGACTATTACGGGTTTACCTCCTTCTTCACCGGGCTGCGGCGGAAGCATGGCAGCGAAGCCCGCGAGTATTTCACCTTCGTCGATATCGATGCTGCGCCAGTCAAACATCCGGTGGACGACCGGCCAATGCCGCCGGCGTTTCTGGGGGGTGGCCTGGCCGATGTGGATGAACGTGATCCCCGTGAGGCCCTCGCCGACTGGATGCTCGATCCGGGTAACGAACTGTTCCGGCGGAATCTGGCCAATCGCATCTGGGCCCAGTTTTTCGGGCGGGGGATTGTCGATCCTGTCGATGACGTACGGATCTCCAACCCGGCCAGCAATGAGCCACTCCTGTCAGAGTTGGCCCGCCGTTTCGCCGAGGAGCACCACTTTGATGCCCGGCGGCTGATGCACGACATCTGCCTCTCGACCACCTATCAGCTATCGGCGGAGACCAACCCGTCAAACGTGCATGACGTGGCCCAATTCTCGCACGCCGCTCTCCGCCGGCTGCGGTCCGACGTACTCTTCGACTGTATCAACCAGGCATTGGCCTATGACGCCCCGATGCGTCGGTCCACCGCCGAGCGGGCGGTGGTCATGCCGGAAGGTGGCAGAAATGACAACTTCAACGCCTACTTTTTTAGCACCTTCGGCCAAGCCAAGCGGGAGAGTGTCTGTGCGTGCGAGACAGTACTCGAGCCCAACATCAGCCAGACGCTGCACCTCGCTGTCGGTGAGACGATTGAGCGTGGGCTTCGCGACGCCGGCAACATCATCGACCAATTGATGGATGCCTCGCGATCTGCCGAGGAGGTCGTGCGCGGGCTCTATGTGCGGATGCTGAGCCGCCAGCCCAGCCGGGAGGAGTTGGACGCGATCCTCGCAGCCGAGCCCAAATCGGCTGATCCACGAGTCGTGCGGAAGTATCTCTGCAACGTCGCTCATGCGCTGCTCAACTCCAACGAGTTTATCTTCAACCACTGAGGTTGTGTCGATGGCTGTTCGTGTTGCTTGCTCCGTCATCCTGTTGGCAGTCGTGTCTGCTCCGGCCTTAGCCGCAGCCGCGCCGACCTACGATGACGACATCAAGCCACTGCTTCGCGAGCATTGCCTTGGCTGCCACAATGTCGACGAGGCCAACTCAGACCTTGATCTCTCGACCTACGCCGGCGTGTTGAAGGGTGGTTCGTCCGGCCCCGCGGTGGTCGCCGGTCGCCCGGCCACCAGTTCGCTCTACCGCGCGATGGCTCACCTCGAGGGCATCGCGGCGATGCCTCCGGAGAGTTCGAAACTGCCCGACGCGGCAATCGACTTGGTCGATCTATGGATTCGGGGCGGGCTGCTCGAGAGCAAAGGGGGCAAGTCGCTACTCAAGGGCGTGGCGGCTATCGACCCGGCGGCCGTGGCAAGCCTTGGGAATCTGCCAGCGATCATGCCGGCTGATCTTGCCATCAAGCAGCCAACGAAGACTCCCCATCCGCCGGCCCCGCAGGCGATGGCCACCAGCCCAGTCGCCCCGCTGGTGGCCGTTTCGGGGCAGGAGCAGGTGCTGCTGCTGGGGCCGGGCGAGGACGAGAGCCCGCTGATACTCCTCGGCTGCCTCCCCTTTCCAGAGGGCTCGCTGCATGCCCTGCGGTTCAGCCGCACCGGCGGCCTCTTGGTCGCCGGCGGCGGCCGCGGCGCCCACTCCGGCCGAGCGGTGGTCTACGACGTGGCCACCGGCGAGCGACGGGCCGAGGTGGGCGACATGGTCGATGTCGTGCTAGCGGCCGACATCGACGCCACGCAGCGGTATGTGGCGATCGGCGGCCCGAGCAAGGTGGTCGAGGTGATCGAACTCGCCTCGGGCAAGCCGCTGCACCGGATCAAGAAACACACCGACTGGATCACGGCGCTCGCCTTCAGTCCCGATGGCAGCATGCTGGCCAGCGGCGACCGCGCGGGCGGGATTCATGTCTGGGAGACGGAGAAGGGGGCGATCGTCTTTTCGCTCTCGGAACATAAGCAGCGGGTGACCGATCTCGAATGGCGGACCGACGGCCAGGCGGTGGCTAGCGTGTCAGACGACGGCAATCTCATTCTCTGGAACATGAAGGACGGCTGGCCGGCGGCCAACGTCGCGGCCCATGTCGGCAAGACCGACTCGCGATACACCCGCGCCACCGGCGTGTTGGCCTGCGAGTTCCGGCCCGATGGCGGACTGGTCACGATCGGCCGCGACGGCCATCTCCGCACCTGGTCCGCCACTGGCATCAAGGAGAAAGAGGTCCGGATCAAGGGCGGCCTTCCAATTGCGGCCGCCCTGCTGGGAACAGACAGTGCCCTCGTGGGCACACTGACTGGCGACATCGAAAACTGGGTTCTTGCGGAGAATCCTCGATTGGCCGGCCAAATTTCAACGTCTTCGGAGTAGTTGACACGATACGCGCACAAAGCGAACTGTCGGCGGGACTGGGGAGACTCGTCGCTCAAGTTGGAATTGTCATGGGGAACGAGATGCACAGGAACACCATTCGGGGCTATGTGAGGCCCCAATTGCGGATCCGCAGAGGCTTCACCCTCGTAGAATTATTGGTGGTCATCGCGATCATCGCGGTGCTCGTTGGACTCTTGTTGCCGGCCATTCAAGCCGTCCGCGAGACGGGGCGACGAGTAGGCTGTTCCAACAATCTCAAACAACTCGGACTCGCGGTCGCCGCCTATGGGACCGCAAACGAATGTCTTCCTCCTGGAAACTTTGACCACGGACAGATACAGCAGCAAGTTGCCTCAGGTGGAACTGGAAGGGGCGCACATCATTGGGGAGCCCTCCCCCGGCTGCTGCCGTATCTCGAACAGGCGAAACTCGCAGATCGCCTGTTTCCGGAAATGGCAAAAGACCAGACACCGCTGCACTTTAACGCCACCAACCCTACCAGCCCGCAGGCAGTGCTTGGCGTCCAACCGCCTGCCTTCCTCTGTCCCTCCGAGATCTCTCGGAAGCCAATTTGCTCGAATCTGGGGATCACAAACTATTGCATGAGCATGGGAGACCAGAACTTCCGTAGCGACAGGCCGAACAAACGCGGTCCGTTTCGGCCGGGCACGAGAATCGTCAATCGAATTACCCACAGGCCAAGCCCCAACCGAGCGTATCCAATCGAAGGCGACACGGATCCTTGGCTCGTTGAACGGGTACGGACGACCGCTTCCGATATCACCGACGGGCTGTCCAACACCGTGTTGATCGGCGAAGCCGCCGTCGACGATCGCTCCGGTCGGCTCCCGGGAGGCGTTGGATTGGCCGGCATGTCCGACAACAGCCCGCCGGCAATCTGCCTGGGCGAACTCAACGCTGATGGGGAGTATTACGCAACCGGTGGCAGATGTAACTTTATCCATGGAAGCAATTGGGCTGCCTATCAAAACACACTTGTGGTAACAGGCATCCGGCCGAATGGACCGAGATGTCATTCCAACGGTTGGACCTTCTCGATGGTGCCAGTCGGAAGCTACCACCCGGGAGGCGCAGGCGTCGTGATGTGTGACGGGGCCGTGCGGTTCGTGACCAATACGATTGACACCGGTGATGGCGCGTCGAACGGCCCAGCTCATGCCTGGCCCGACGACATGAAGACGCCTAGTATCCGCGGCGTCTGGGGAGCACTTGGGACGGCCGAGGGGGGAGAGGTGGCCTCGCATGTCTGGTGATCGTCGCCCAATGCCGGCCATCGTGGCCTGGATGCTCGCCTGCGTGCTCTCGAGCCTCAGCGGCTGCGGGCCGGCGGGCCCCGACGTCCAGATGATCAAGGGGCTGGTCACGCTCGACGGCGAGCCTGTCGACGGCGCGACGGTGATTTTTGTGCCCGAGGCCGAGGGGCTGATGGCGGCGGGCAAAACCGATGCCGCGGGGACGTTTGCCGTCAACGCCTCCGAGGGGCAGAAATATGGCCGGGGAACGACCATCGGCCGCTACATCGTCATGGTGAGCAAACTCTCGCCCTTCGAGATCGATCCGGTCACCGGTGAGCCGACCGACGTGCCCGCGGCAGAACCGAAGCAGCTGATGCCGCTGATCTACACGACCGCAAAGAACTCTCCCCTGCGGGCGAATGTCATCGCCGGGTTCAACGAGTTTCGCTTTGAGTTGCGTTCGGAACCGTAGCCGCAGTTTGCGGACTCGCAGAACCGCTCAGATTCGCCAGATCAGCAGGAGGCCAGCCATGATGGCAATGCTGCCAATGATTGTCTGGGCTGGCTTGGGATGTGTCGCAGCCAGGTTGGTTCGCTCGCCAAGGTCGTCAGCCAGGTTGAACAGTTCTGGCTCCCTGCCCCAATACCAGTCGATCAGTTTCCAATCACCAAGCCGTACGGCGCCGCCTGGCCGGCCCCCCTGATTGCCCCAGTGGGGATAGTGCCACAACAACGGCCGCTCGCGATTCTCCGCGGCCGGGTTTTCGATTGCGGCCAGAAAGGAGACGCCGTCTCGATGCTGCGCGGGAAGCAGCGGAACACGAATGCCCCCCTCGTACAACCATCCCTTGCCCGCGCGGAACGGCAGGTTTGACGTGGGAGACCCTTCGGAGGTGGAAAGGCCGCGGCGCAGTCCGCCTCCCGGCCGTGCAAAGGCGGGACATGCAGGCCCGGTTGCATCGCCGGCATGCCGGCGGGACACTCCAAAGATGCCTCGTGGTCTCCGCCATCTCGTGCTCGTCCTCGGCGATCAGCTTGACCGCAGCGGGGCCGCCTTCGACGGATTCGACCCGGCAAGTGACCTCGTGTGGATGGCCGAGGTGGCCGAGGAGTCGGAGCATGTCTGGACGCACAAGGCCCGGATCGCGGTCTTTCTCGCGGCGATGCGGCACTTCCGCGACCGGCTCGCCGCCGAGGGAATCGAGGTCGACTACACCGAACTCGGCTCTCGGCCGAAAAAGGGCCGCAGCGGTGAACCGGCAACCCTCGCCGAAGCCCTTGCGATGAGCGTGCGGCGGCTGCGAAAGGCACAGCGGCCGCCGGCGGGGCTTGTCGTGGTCGAGCCTGGGGAGTGGCGGGTTCGTGAGTCGTTGCGGTCAGCGGCAGAATCGCTCTCACTGCCGCTGGAGATCCGTGGCGACCGACACTTCTTCAGTAGCATCGACGAGTTCGCCGCCCACGCCGCCGGCCGCAAGCAGCTGCGGCTGGAATATTTCTACCGCCCGTTGCGGAAGCGGTTCGACGTGCTCATGGACGACGACGAGCCGGCCGGCGGCCAGTGGAACTACGACACCGCCAATCGTGGCGCCTTTCCCAAAAGTGGTCCCGGGAAGCTCCCCGAGCCGGTGCGGTTCCACCCCGACGCGACCACCCGCGAGGTGCTCCAGCTTGTCGATCAACGCTTCGCCGGTCATCCCGGCAGCCTGGCCGAGTTCGACTGGCCGGTGACGCCGGAGGATGCCCGGCGGTCCCTCGACGACTTCCTGGCCCATCGCCTCGACCACTTCGGAACCTATCAAGACGCGATCTGGACCGGAGAGCCTTGGCTCTACCATTCGCGGCTCTCCCAGGCGATGAATCTCAAACTGCTCGATCCACGCGAGGTGGTCTTTTCGGCCGAGCGTGCCTGGCGAAAGGGCCGGGCGAGCCTGGAATCGACCGAGGGCTTCATCCGGCAGGTACTCGGCTGGCGGGAGTATGTCCGCGGCGTCTACTGGCATTTCATGCCGGAATACGGGCGCCGCAATGCCCTGGCGGCCGAGGCTCCCCTGCCGGACTTCTACTGGAACGGCGAGACGGAGATGGCCTGCATGCGGGACGCGATCTCGCAGACGCTCCGTCACGGCTACGCCCACCACATCCAGCGGCTGATGGTGACCGGGCTGTTTGCCATGCTCTTCGGGGTCGATCCGGCCGAGGTGCACCGCTGGTACCTGGCGGTCTACGTCGATGCGGTCGAGTGGGTCGAACTGCCCAACACCCTCGGCATGAGCCAGTACGCCGATGGCGGGGTGATGGCCTCGAAGCCCTACTGTGCCAGCGGTGCCTACATCAACCGCATGAGCAACGCCTGCCAGGGCTGCCGCTTCGACCCCAAGCAGGCCACCGGGCCCAAGGCCTGCCCCTTTACCACCCTCTATTGGGACTTCCTCGCCCGCCACGCCAAGCGGCTCGCCGGCAACAACCGCATGACGATGCAGCTGAAAAACGTGGCCCGCAAAGACGCGGCGGAACTCCGACAGATCCGCCGGGCCGCCGACGGGCTGCGGGCGGCTGAGTAAACGGCGGTGGCCGGCGGCGGCTCACGAAATTCTCACGCGCCGCCCGGGCAGGAGAATGGTGTAGTGAATGGAGTTTTCGGCAAAGAAAAATCTTCAGGTCACCAATCATGCCCGCTTGCGCACCCCTGTCTTACCGCCCGAAAGTTCGACGCCTGTTGACTGCGGGCCTGGTCACCCTTGCAGCCGTGGCGGCAACGGTGGGTCAATCGCTTGAAAGTGAACAGTCCGGTGCGACCACCGACTCAGATCCCCCGCTGCGACAATCGAGCGTGGTCGTGTATGCCGAAAACCTTCTCGAAGCCCGCTTTGTGAACCTCGTATTCACCGAGGATTCCCCAAAAATCGTTCCGGAGAATTTCGTTCTTCGAAGCGCCGACGACCCGAAATATGCCGCAGGGCTCACTCCGGTTCGCTGTTCGCTCTGGGCTCGACCCGTTCGCTACAGCATACGCAAGCCGCTTACGATCAAAGCCACTTCGATTTTCCTCGCATTGCCCCACCCGCTCGAGCCCGCCTGCCACTACACGCTCGAAACACGCGACCTCGCGATGCGGCCGATGAGCCCCCACGACGGAACCGCGTCGGAAACCCCCGTCGATCCACCACGTCTCGAGTTGTGCCATCGTGGAGATCGTGGTCGCAGCCCTCTGATCCATGTCAATCAAGCCGGGTATCCGCCCGGCGCCAGAAAGTACGCGTATCTCACCGGCTACCTCGGCATCGATCCTGCGTCACCGGACGAACCGGTCGACTTCGATGCGACTGCCTACGACAGCTTCGAGATCATCGATGCCGATTCGCTCCAGACCGTATCGACAGGCAGGGTTGAGCTCTCGCCGGTCTGTCGTTCCACAGACGGTGCTCGGCCCGACCGACTCAGCGGCGGGCGTGTCTGGGAGCTTGATTTCAGCGGTTTTTGCGAGCCGGGCCGCTACCGCATCGCCGTGCCCGGGCTGGGTGTCTCATACCCCTTCACGATTTCACCGCGCAGCTACAACGTCGTCCTCGGGACCCTGATGCGGGGAGTTTACCACCAGCGTTGTGGAACTGATCTGGCAAGCCCCTGGACCCGGCACACCCATCCGCCCTGCCATCTTGATGATGCGCGAATTCCTGAACTCGCCGAGTATCGCCAGGACAAGCTCTCTTTCTTTGAGCAGAAGGCGGCCTCAAAACACCCTTGCCCGGGCGGCCATCATGATGCCGGCGACTACGGCAAGTATGTCACCAACGGCGCGGCCTTCGCCGGCTATCTTCTGCAGGCCCTCGAGGTCTACCCTCACCCGCTTGCGTTCGACGCCTCGCCAATCCCGGAGTCCGGCAACGGTATTCCGGATCTGGTCGATGAGCTGGTCTGGGAACTGCGGTGGCTCTCGGCGATGCAGGATCCGGCCGATGGCGGCGTGCACACGATCGTCAAGCCGCACCCCACGATGTCCTACGAAAACGGCGTCGCAGGATCAAATGTCAGCGAGAAGTTTGCCGGGCCGAGGACGGTTTGGTGGAAGGATCTCCCGGCCACGGCGGCCTACGCGGCGGTGCTTGCCAAGGCGGCCCGCTCACCGATGTTGAAGACACTCGATGACGAGCAGTGCAACAGGTGGCTGCAAAAAGCCCGCAAGGCATGGGCGTTTTGCCAGCGGGAGACCGACGAGCAAGGAGCACCGAACAAAGGAGTCGGTGGCCACCATTACGGCCAATTTCTCGGACCGCGTGACGAATACACATGGGCGGCAATCGAGCTGTGGCTTGCCACGGGCGAGCAGGAGTTCCACGACTATTTTCTCGAGCATCATGATCCTGCAGAGGGTTGGAACTGGGGATGGTGGCCGCTCAAAGATGCCCATGGACTCGCCACCCGTGCCTATGCGTATGCCGTCCGCGACGGCAAGAATCCTGAGATGCTCGCGGCATGTGTTTCAGGGCCGAAGGGAGTGCTCGCTGCAGCCCGGGCTGCCTGTGACTGGCAGCGCGGCTGGGCAACCCGCCCGAGCTTCGCTGAGGATCCCTACCGGTTTGGCCGGTGGGGTTGGTATTTCCTTTCCGACATCGCCACCTACGACCTGCTGCTTGCCGCCTCGCTGACCGAAGCAGAAGAGGCGGACCGCTTCCGCCAGGCTGCGTTATTCAACGCCGATCACGAACTGGGAAACCACGCCGGCGACGTCGTCTCGATCACCGGCCTTGGCTATCGGCGGCCGATCGATCACGTGCACCAGGCAAGTCGCTACGATCAAATTGTCGAGCCGGTTCCCGGCATCCCTCTCGGCTTCCATCCGGCCGGTTTCAACCGCGGAAGCGGCGATCGTGAACTGATGAGCCGCTTCACCCATGGCGGCCTGCCGATTGCCCATCGCTACGTCGACTGCTGGTATGTCAACCAGGAGTTCACGGTTCAGGAACTCGCCACCACCCTCGCCAGCTACGCGATGCTCGCCGATACCGCAAGCCAAACCCGTGGTGCCCCCTCGCTCACGATCACCGCCAACGGCAGCGAAACGATGGCAGTGGGCAGTGCGCCCTTGGAGGTTTTCTTCGAGGCCGAAGCAGAAGGGGCGGCCGGAAAACAGATTCGCTACTTTTTCTGGGATCTGGCCACCGAAGACTGCGTCAATGACCGGCGGTTTACCTGGACATTCGATACTCCCGGCATCTACCCGGTCGTCTGCACAGTCACCGACGACGACGGCTGGATTACGTTTCGCGAAGTGTCGGTCAAGGTCTCGCAGCCACCCGAAGAACTGCCCGGCAAGGGCGTGGCCTTCAAACCCACGGACTCGACACGTGCTTATTGGACCTTCGATGAAGGTCTTGCCGACACCGTCTCGGGCATCCCCGCCACGCTCACCGGCAACGCCCGCTGTCAGGCGGACAATCTCCTCTGGATGCGCGAGCCCGCGGGCCGTAGCGTGCAATTCAACGCTGCCAGTGACGGTGTCCGTGTAGAACTTCCACTCAGACTGCTCAATGATCCTGCAATCCGCCGGTTCCGTGTCGAGGCGGTTGTCCACTGGGAGGCCGATGTTCCGCGGGGGAGAGGTCACTCCGAAATTCTGCTTCTGGATGCCGCATGGAACATTCAGTTCGGTGTTCATCAGGACACATGGGCCGGCCGGGAACTCTGTCTGCCCGGCAACAAAAAGCAGCCGCTCGATACAATTGGGCTGGATCGCTTCGGACCCGCGGCGGGCTGGCGACTGATGGCGATGGGCGTTGACCGTGATTTGAACAGGGGATTTTTGGAGATCGGTGGAGAGCGAACGGAGTTTCCGGTGAACCTGCCCGCTTCAGACCATCCCTACGTTCTTCGGATTGGCGGCTTTATCGGCCATCTTGACGAACTGCGGATCATCGTGGAGGACTGAAGTCATGTGGCGATCACTGCGAAAGATTCCGGCCGCGACCCGCCGCAAGGGCATGACCCTCGTGGAGTTGCTCGTGGTGATTGCGATCATCGGGATGCTCTCCTCGCTGTTGCTGCCGGCGATTACATCGGTCAGAGAAACGGCAATCGACACAGACTGCAGAAACAAACTTCGCAACCTCGGCACGACGGTTCTGACGCAAATCCAGCTCAATCGCATCTTTCCATTCGCCACCCACGGGGCCCCCGACCCACGCGAGAAAGACCCTCCCTTGAAAAACCCTCGCTGGGCCGAGCCCGCCTGGTACGACCTGCTGAAGAAGGAAATGGCGGCGCCTGATCTGGTCTGCGACCTGCAGTCACCGCAGAATCTCGCCATCGCCGACGGCGGGCTCATCGTCACCGCCGCCGACTACGACGGCTATGGTGAGCCCAAGAATCTGAAAGGGAAAGACGCCGGGTTCCCGTTTAGCTACACGCCGAACTCCCACTACTTTGTAAGAAACGATCAATGGGAACCCGGCCCGGATAAAGACGGTATAAAACCCCCCACCATCGAAGACGTGCGGCGTGCCGACGCCACGATCATGTTCAGCGAGGGCGACGACTCCTTCTATTCATGGGGGCAGGGCTGGCGGACGATCCGCTTTCGCCACCGCGACGCCTGCAACATCGTCTTCATGGATGGCCACCTGGAAAGCTGGAACATCCGTGATTGCATCGCGCCTCAGCCAAACCCCAAGTGCCTCAGCGAGCGGCCCGAGGGCGTGATCCCGCCGTATGCCAAACTCCCCGATGCGAAATACCGGTATCCCTGATGGCCGCCTGCCTCTTCTCGTCAGATTGGCACGGCCGCGGCGTCCGCAGCGGCTCGACACACTGGCAGAGCCTGGCGGGCCTGGCCGCGGCGTTGATCGCCACGATCGCGGTGATCATCTGGATGATGCCCGGGCCCGCCCATCCGCTGATCATGGCGCAGAAGGATCTGCATTTCGAAGCCGGGCGGCTGCTTGCAAAGCGGGCCAAGGAGGTCGGCGACGCCGAGACGGTGGTGCTGCTGCGGGGCCCCGACACCTTCATCACCCGCTGCCGAGTGGCAGGTTTTCGCGAGGCGTGGCCGGGCTTCGGTCCGCCGGTTATTGAAGTCGCGGCCCCGGTAAAGTTTGGCCGCATTGCCTGGGATGCGGATGCGTTGGTTCGCGAGGTGCGACTCTTGGCCGGAGAGCCACTGGTGGTCTCGCTCGTGGGTCTGCCGCCCAGGCCGCGGTCGCTCGAGGGCTGGCCACGGTGCCTGGCATTCGACCCGCTGCCCGGCGATGAACTGGCCAGCTGGAAGGCTCCGTCCCCCTGCCTGCTCGGCACTCTCGTGCCGGAGCGATCCGATTCAACGGGTTCTGATGAGCCGGGCAGCTCGCGGTTTCGCTGGATTCTGCCCTGAAAACACCGGTCTACACGTGATGTGTGACAGCAAGAGCCTCCTTGCAAAGATCTCACAATTCACTGACGGAAAACTCACCGGCGGTGGTTACTCTGTTCGCTGTCGTAATGTGCTCAATGGTCAGGAATCCGGGACTTGAAGTCATGCATTCCCTTCCTAATACCCGTGCTCGTCGAAGATCGCATCGGCTCAGTGCGGGGCGGCGGCCTGTTTGGTGGCTCTCGCTCTGGGCGTTGGTGAGCGTAACGCACATGGCGACTGCGAGTGATGCGGCAACGCTGTTGAGTGACAGTTTTGATGACGGCGAGCGTGCGACGGCTTCCTTCCCGTCATCGGCAGCATGGATATCGGCCGGTGACACCGAAGATGCTGCCGTTTCCTCGGGCAGCCTTGCGGTCACTGCCGACGATAATGCCAACAGCAACACTTCCGGTGTGTTGACCTACCTGACGCCTGCGGGTGAACGACTGAGTCTTGACGCCATTGGGAGCACGTTAAGCGTGAACTACACGCTTCTCGGACCCAATCCGGGTGTCAACGGCGACGATGCCTTTCAGGTTTGGTTTTACGATTCGGCAGGCTCCCGCATTTCGACCGACGGCCTCGGATTCGATGTCGCTACATACAAAAATTACACGGGATACGGCCTGCGAACGCCGCTCACCGGCGGGCATTCTTCTCGATTCCGGATCGGCGAGCGTCCCTCCGGACAGCAACGGCTGACCAACGGCGTGCAGAACCTCAGCGGGGTCCTGGCCCCGAATCTTGCAGCCGGCCAATCATTTTCCGTCACCGGTTCGCTCACGCTCGAGCGGCTCTCGTCAACTGAGACTCAGATCACAGCGACGCTCGCCGGCTCGACGGCCCAATTCATCGACTCTGCTTCGGCACTCTCCGGCTTCGACACGCTCGCATTCATTTCGACAGACGGCCGTCTGGATGCATTCGCGATCGACAACGTGAGCGTGACGTACGCCGTGCCTGAGCCGTCGTCATTCGTGATTGTCGCCTGTGGCGCGGCCGTCGTTGCCATCGCCCGCGGCAGCCGTCACAAGGCGGCCGGCTTGCAGCGAGGATAAGGCCGACCGCAGTGGTTCCTGTGGGTGCTTGGATCGGTATGAGATCGATCATCAGCCGCGTCGTCGCTCGCACAGTTGCTCGCACAGGCAGTTTCGCTGCCGTCCTGTTGATTGTGGCCAGCCCGTTATTCGTCGGCAGCAGGACGGCCCGGGGCGAGGAGACCCCGCTGCGGATCCTGACGCACAACGTCTATGTTGGATTCAAGAATGTGTCTCCCGAGGCCAAGTCAGCCTGGCGGGATTGGGTCGCCTCCCAGCGGCCCGACATCGTCGCCCTGCAGGAACTCAGCGGCTACACACCGGCACAGCTCGAGGCCGACGCGGCAAGCTGGGGCCATGCACACTCCGCCTTGCACAACGACGCCCGTTTCCCAGTCGGGCTCACTTCCCGCTGGCCGCTGGAAAGGGTGGCGAGCCTCGAGCAGGGTTTCCATCGCGCGGTGCTGCGGGCCGACGCCGCGGGGCTGACCGTCTACGCGGTGCACTTGCATCCCTCGAATTGGCAGGCCCGCATCGACGAGGCGAAACGGATCGGCGAAGACATCGCATCGCTTGGCCGGCCTGATCCGCGGGTCGTGCTGGCTGGCGATTTCAACGGCTTCTCACCCGCCGACCGCGAAGCCTACGGCTCGAGTCCGGGCCTCGTGCCTTTTTTCAAGCGTCTCGACGAGCGGATTGCCGGCGACCGCAACCTCCACGACGGCCAGATCGACTACGGTGGAATCCAGACCGTTCTCGATCTCGGTTTTCTCGATGCCGCCGTCAGGTTTCGCGGAGCTGACGGATTGGGACCGACCTTTCCCACCGCGCTTGTCGCTACCGCCGACCACGGCCCGCCTCGGCGACTCGACTACATCTTCGTCAGCGAAAATCTCGGGCCGGCCCTCCGCGGGTGCCGCGTGCTTGACGATGACACCACCGCCCGCTTTTCCGACCACGCCCCGGTGATCGCCGATCTCGTGCTCCCGGTCACTCCGGAATCGTCACGATGATGCCGTCGTTGCGACCGGAGCCCGAAGATTCACCGCCCTCGCACTTTTCCCTGAATGGGCGACAATGCATCGGTGACATCACAGCCATCCAAAAAAGCCGATGTGGTCTCCGCAAAAATCGGGATTCTGACCGTCTCGGACCGGGCGAGCCGCGGCGAGTATGCCGACGAAGGCGGCCCGGCGATCCTGGCCTACCTCGGTGAGGTGCTCGTCTCTCCCTGGGATGCGGTGTCGCGAGTTGTGCCGGATGAGTATGAGCTGGTCGCCGGGGCGATCCGCGAGATGGCAGGGCTGGGCTGCTGCCTGGTGGTGACCACCGGTGGCACCGGTCCGGCGGCCCGCGACATCACCCCGGAAGCGACCGAAGAGGTCTGTGACAAAATGCTGCCGGGCTTCGGCGAACTGATGCGTCAGGTCTCGCTGACGTATGTTCCCACCGCGATCCTCTCGCGGCAGACCGCCGGTATCTGCGGCCACGCGCTTGTGGTCAACCTCCCCGGCCGGCCGAAGAGCATCCGCGAATGCCTCGATGCGGTCTTCCCGGCGATCCCCTATGCAATCGACCTCGTGCAGGCCGGTCTCAGTTCGCCGCCGCGGCTGGAGACCGATCCCCAGCGGCTGGTGGCGTTCCGTCCGAAGGGGGCTTGAGGGGCGGCTCCGGGAGCTTTCGACAGCGACAGCATCGCTCGCGGGTCTGCCATTCGATACCCGGCAGCTTGCGAACCACCTCCCGCCTGACCGGCACATGCTTGGGGATCACGCGGGCACAGGTCGGTTTCCAGATTTCCCGCCACCAGCAGCCACACTCGTCGCGCTCGCAGGTCTTGCCGCAATACTTGCTCGGCCCGGGAATACAGACCTCCTCCCGCTCGTAGCTCCAGCAGATCTTCACCTTCTCCCGCTCGACTTCCACCGGCAGACAGACGCTGCGGACATCACGGCAGCTCCCACAGCGATCGCAGCGGCCATCGCGGGGTGGCTTCTTTTCGGCGTCGGGCTGCTCGTCGGCACGGCGTGCCTTTGGGGTCGGCTGCACCGGCTGGAAGAGCGGCCAGTCGGCCAGGGAAAATCCGGCGAGTCCGGCAGCCAGGCAACCGGCCGTCATCAGGGTAGCCAGTGGCGGATGCCCCGTGCTGTCGTGCGGGCGGGGATATCGTCTCATCATCAAAACTCCACCTGGAAACGGGTTCCAAAGATATCGAAGGGGGCCAGGCCGAAGCCGACCAGGTTGGGCATGCTGTGGATCCAGTTGAACTGCAGCCGGGTGTTGCGGTTCCACCACCAGTTCACCGCCACGGTCGATTCGTTGAGCACGCCGTAGTTGGGGAAGGGCGGGGGGCCGGGCAGGTTCAGGAGCTGGTTGGCCGGATTGACGTTTGTCAGCGACATGTCGACGTAGCTCCAGCGGAAGGCCAACTCCCAGGCGCCCCAGCCCCGCAGCCGGCCGCGGCGGCCGGTGCCGAAAAACGGCGTATGCGGCACGACGTTGTAGTCGAAAACGCCCGCCTCCTTGAGGTAGCCGGGTGTCTCGCCGGTGAGGAACACGCCGCACTGGGCATAGGCCGCCGGCAGCAGCATCGTGGGCCCGTTCTGCTGGTTGATCGTTTCGAGCATCAGCTCCGACTGGAAGTGGAAAGGGCCCCGGTTGCCGGCCAGCTCGACGTGGTAGAGCGAAAAGTCGTTCGAGAGAATCTGCCCGGCATCGATCACCACCGGGGTGCCCGCGGCTGTCAGGCCGCCCCCGCTGATATCTCCCACGAAAAATTCGGGAAACGTCTTGGAGTTGTAGGCCTTGGCGTTGGCCAGCTGGTCGCCCTCGCCGCCGAGCTGGCTGTAGAGATAGCCTCCGCCGACGTGCAGCAGGTGGCGGCCGCCGGAGAGCTCGTCGTAGTACAGCAGGTGGGTAATCCGCGATGAGAAGGAGACCCCTCCGTTGTCGCCAATCTGGGTGCCGTAGCGATTGTCACCGAAGGTGCGATAGATCGTGTTCGTGCCGTCCCAATAGGTCAGGCCGGTCGTGTAGACGGCGTAGGCCCAGGCGGTGCGTTCGTCCTCGGCCATCGCATAGCCCATGATGCCGACGCGGCGGAAGGGGTGGGTTGCCTGGAAGGCCGCCGACCGCTCGAGGAAGTCGAGGTGCCGCACGCTCGTCCAGGAGTCCATCAGCCCGGGCATGCGAAACTGCCCGATACGGATCGTGCCGATCCAGGGGATTTCATCGATCTCGCCCCACACATCGAGCAGGCTTGGCCGGCCCGCCTGGGCAAAGTCGACCTCGATCGTATAGGCCATGAACTCCGTCAGTTCACCGATCGCCTGGAGTCGTGCCCGGCGGAAGCCGACGCCGTCCTGGATGTCGCCGTAGCGTTCGCGGCTGGCGTTGGTCTGACTGAAAAGGCCGTCATCGAGCTGGAAGAAGCCGCTGAGGCGAATCAGCGGATACTCCGTGAAGCGGCCCTCGATATCCCGCAGCCGTTGACGCAGGTTGCCGACCTGATTGGGGTCGAGCACCGGCTCGTCCGCGGCTCCCCGGGCCGCCCCGGCGGCCGGGCCGCCTTCAAAGTCGGCTCCAGCGCCATCGCGGATGTTGCCCGGCTGATCGGGGGCGAGCACCGGTTCGCCCTCGGGTGGCTCGATGGCGACATCCTCGCCGACGGCGGGTGGCTCGGGGGCCGGCGGGGGAAGTGGCTCACCGCTGGCTTTGCCGGCGCACAAGGCGATCGCCATGAACGTCATGAACGCCATGCACGCCATGGACGCCATGGACGCCATGTCCATCAGCAGCGCAGTCGGTCGCTCTCGCCGGGTCACGTTGTCGGCGGCCTCTCAAACTCGGTTCAGCGGCGGGGCCGTAAACTCAGCCCAATTCGCCGTGTCCCTAGAATCGGCACAGCCACAGGCCGTTCATCGGCTGAAACGCCGCAACGACGGCTCCAGCCGGGCTGAGACCCCCCTCTGAGGGAAGTCGTCTGGTAGCCTGGGCAAGCGTGGCAGAGGCCAGGTTCACCAACTTACCCAAGGGCCCGTCCGCCGGCCGCGACGTATCCTGCGGCGGCGGACGAATTCGACGGTCTCCTAGCCCTCGGCAAGCAGCCGGGCTGCGGCGGGGGCGAAGTAGGAGAGCACCGCGTCGGCCCCGGCCCGGCGGATGGCCACGAGGCTCTCGAGCATCGCCGCTTCGAGGTCGAGCATGCCCGCGGCCGCGGCAGCCTGGAGCATCGCGTATTCGCCACTGACCTGGTAGGCGAAGGTCGGCACGCCGAAGCTGGACTTCACGCGGTGGATCACGTCGAGCGAACTGCCGGCCGGCTTGACCATCACCATGTCGGCACCTTCCGCGAGGTCGAGGGCCACTTCACGGAGGGCCTCGTCGGTGTTCGACGGGTTCATCTGGTAGGTCTTCTTGTCGGCCACGCCGAGATCACCCGCGGTGTCGAGGGCCGCGGCGCTTCCCACCGCGTCGCGGAAGGGGCCGTAGAATGCCGAGGCATACTTGGCGGCGTAGGAGAGGATTGCCACGTCGCTGCGGCCGGCCTCATCGAGGGCCGTGCGGATCGCCCCCACCCGGCCGTCCATCATGTCGGAAGGGGCGACCACGTGGCAGCCGGCCTCGGCGAGCACCACAGCCTGCCGGGCCAGCACCGCCACGGTCGCGTCGTTGAGCACCTCGCCGTTGGCGAGCAGCCCGTCGTGGCCGTGGCTGGTGTAGGGATCGAGGGCCACGTCGCAAATGATGCCGATCGTGTCGCCGTGTTTCTGGCGGATGCCGCGGATGCAGCGGCAGACGAGGTTGTCGGCATCGACCGCGGCCGCGGCATCGGGCGTCTTGCGTTCGGCGGGCACCACCGGAAAGATCGCCACCGCGGGAATGCCCAGGCTGCGGGCCTCCGCCGCCGCATCCACCACCCCGTCGATCGAGAGCCGCCAAACCCCCGGCAGTGAGCCGACCTCGACGGGCCCCTCGGCCTCATGCACAAACAAGGGCCAGATCAGGTCGCCCGAGGTGAGCCGGGTTTCCTCCACGAGCCTGCGAAGCCAGGCATGTCGGCGGGTGCGGCGAAGCCGGCTGGCCGGATAGCGGCCGGGGAAGCTCGCGGGGCTCATGGGCGATCGTCCACGCAGACGGCTGCGGCGAGTTCGCAGGGGCTCTCGATGTCACCGCTGCGGGTTGCCACGGCGCAGGCCTCGTCGGTTTCCCACACGGCCACCCGACGGGCGGTCACGCCGAGGTCGCCGAGCACCGCCGGAGCGACCACCTCGAGCAGGTAGCGGGCCATGTTTTCAGCCGTGGGGTTCCAGGGCATCACGAAGTACTTCGTCGGCGTCACCGTCCGGACCGCGGCCAGGGCGGTCGCATCTTCGGCGTAGACGAGGAAGGCGTGGTCCCAGTTGGCATCGAGCCAGCCGAGCATCCGTTTCTTGATCATCGAGAAATCAATCACGCGACCCACGGCATCGACCTCACCACCGCCGGCCGCCGGCACAACCTCGACATCGACGCGGTAGTTGTGACCGTGAAAGAAGGCACACTTGCTCTCGTGGCCGTAGAGCCTGTGGCCCGCGCAGAACTTCAGCTGTCGCACGAGCGCCAGCTGCGTGGGCCGGGGATCTTCATAGCCGTCAGCGGGGAAGGGGGAGTCGAGCATGGGTGCACTCACAAGCTAGAGCTGCGTGGGATTGGGGGCGTCGCCGTATACGGCCTTGGGATCGAAGGCCTTGTCGTGCTCGAGGAACTCGAGGCTCGTGCCGCGGGCCCGTTCGTCGCCCACCGGCACCTTGCGGTAGAAGCAGGAGCGGTAGCCGACATGGCAGCTGGCGCCGCCGGCCACCTCCACCCGGAGCCAGACGCAGTCCTGGTCGTCGTCGATCCGCATCTCGACCACCTTTTGCACCAGGCCGCTGGTGGCTCCCTTGTGCCAGAGGGTCTGGCGGGAGCGGCTGTAATAGTGGGCCTCGCCTGTCTCGATCGTCCTGGCGAGCGCCTCGCGGTTCATGACGGCCACCATCAGCACCTCGCCGGAGTGGTAGTCGGTGGTCACGCAGGGAATGAACCCGGCGGCATCAAACTTGGGCGCGAGTTGTTGGCCTTCCTCGACCTGTTCGACCGAGGTGCGGCTACCGAAGAGGCCCTCGGCGGGGCTGCCTGCCGACGCGGGCTCGTGGGGGGCGGGCACGGGGATTTGCTCCTGTTCTGGGCCGGGGCGGAGTGAGCCGCGGCTCGGCTCTGACAAGTTCGCGACACTCGGCGAAAACCTGCTTGGCGTCGTCGCCATCCGCACACGATATCGTAACCAATTCAGCAGGCCGGTGGTGCTCGAATATGGACCCTTGGCTTGCGGGTCGACGACGACCGGAGCGGGGCGTGGAGCATCGCGGTGAGCCCCCGACCCAGTCGGGCGAAAAAAAAGGTGCCAGCCAC
>CAZRKH010000009.1:0-34347 GCA_964600785.1 uncultured Chitinophagaceae bacterium | reverse complement strand
TCCGCTGGCTGTTGCCAGCGGAGCCATGGATGGCGGAGCGAAAAACAACTCTCCAACACCGGCCACCTGGGGCGGCACGTTTCGTGCCGAACAGGATTGTCATCCCTGGCTCCCTGCCCGCGGACGCGGGCGAACAAATGCCCACTCGAGGCCCACGTGAGCGACTCCTCAAAAAGCCGAGGTTTTCGGGGTCGCCGATCGCGTCCTGCGGCGTGACGGTCGAGCTACCTTTGCGCTACCTTGGCGGCAGGTCAGCGGGTGACGGTGTGGGCCGCACCCGGCTCTCGTCGCCAAGGGGTGAGCCTGCCGGTGTCAGATTCGAAGACCGGCACGAGATCGTAGGCGTCGATCGCAGCGGCAAGCGGCAGATCGTCCTGCATGCCGACCTCCGCCATCCGTCGTCCGCCGGCGGTCACGGCAAGCAGTGGGACGAGCAGCTCGGCACGTTTTTCCCCACGGCTCCCGCCGACGGCATCGCGAAACCGATCCAGGGCCGCACGGGCCTGCTTGTCGAGTCGGCAGCGGGTCCCCTCCAGGGCCGCCAGAATCCCGCCGGCTCCCAACAGGTCTTCACCGGTGACCTCGCCGTAAGTGCCGGCACAGACGAGATGCACGTCGACGCCGTGACGACGGGCCTCGGCCTCGGCCGCGGCGGCCACCGCCGAGCGGTTGACGAGCCCGCCGACGAGGATCGTCGCCGCCGATCGGCAGGCCGCCAGTGCCGCGGTGCCGTTGGTGGTCGTGAACACGATCCGTCGACCTTCGACCGTCTCACGGCGGTATTCACGCGGCGAGTTGCCCAGGTCGAAGCCCTCGATCCGCAGGCTCTTCCGCTCGCCGCCGGCGAGCGTTCCGGGGCCGAGTCGCTCGAGCAGGCGTCTCGATTCCTCCACCGATTCCCGGGGATAGACCGCCACCGCCCCGTGGGCCAACGCCGTCGTGATCGTGGTCGAAGCCCGGATCACGTCGATCACGACCGCGATCCCTCCCGCGACGGCGGCCGGTGGCATACGATTGAAGCAGTCGTGGCAGTGCCAAGAGGCGGTCATCTGTCGCGAGGCCCGGGAAATTGTGGTGGCGTGGAAGATCAAAGCGGAGAGCATCAACGAGCCGCCGGGACCGCAGTGCGAGGCGACGCGGTCGAGGGATGCGATGCCGACACTTCCCGTGAAGCCGGCACCGTAGCGGATGCGGCCGATCCCGCCCAGCGACGGCCGCCGCCGGTCGACAAGAGCGGCGAGCGGGTGCGGGGGATGTTTGCCGAGATCGCCCCGCGGTACGACCTGGCCAACCGGGCACTCTCCGGGGGCATCGACTTGTGGTGGCGTCGGGTCACGCTCGCCGCGGCCCCGCCGCCGGCCGCCGGCGCCGTGCTCGACCTGTGCACGGGCACCGGAGACCTCGCCATCGCCTACGCGGCGAAGGCGTCCGCGGCGGTCCGGGTGGTGGGAGCCGACTTCTGCCGGCCGATGCTCGAACGCGGCGTGGAGAAGTCCCGCCGGCGGGGTCTGCCGGTGGAATGGGTCGAGGCCGACGCGATGGACCTGCCCTTTCCCGATGCCTGCTTCGACCTCGTCACGGTGGCCTTCGGGCTTCGCAACATCGCCGATACCAGCCGTGGTCTCGCGGAGATCGCCCGTGTCTGCCGGCCGGGCGGTCGCGTGGCAATTCTGGAGTTTTCCGTGCCGGCCAACCCGCTCGTGCGTCGGGGCTATCTCTGGTATTTCCGCCATGTGCTGCCGCGGCTGGGCAACCGCCTGGCGGCCAACCGCTCGGATGCCTACGGCTACCTCAACGCCAGCGTGGAGCAGTTTCCCCACGGCGAGGCTCTGGCAGCCCTGGTGCGGGACGCGGGATTCGAAGCCGTCGAGATGCGGCCGCTTTCGCTGGGCATCGCGGCGCTCACGATCGCCCGCCGCGGCACAGTGGCCCCGGGAGGCCGCCAGTGACCGCCTCGATACAATCAGTGCTTTCGCTGGTGCGGTTCAGCCACACCGTCTTCGCCCTGCCTTTCGCGATCATCGCGGCGGTGCTTGCCTGGAGCCTCGCCGGCGGAGCGGCCGGTTCGCCGACGACCTGGCTCAGGCCGCTGGCGGGCATCCTGGTCTGCATGGTCTCGGCCCGCACCGCGGCGATGGCCTTCAACCGGCTCGTCGACCGTGACATCGACGCGGGCAACCCCCGCACCGCCGGCCGCCACCTGCCTTCAGGGGCAATGACGGCAAGTGACGTGCTGGCGGTGGTGGCGGTTTCGTCGCTGGTGTTCGTGGCGGGCACGCTGCTGTTTTTGCCCAACTGGCTGCCGTTGGTGCTCGCGCTGCCTGTGCTGGCCTGGCTGTTGGGCTACAGCTTTGCCAAGCGGTTCACGGCGCTTGCCCATCTCTGGCTCGGGGCGGCGTTGGGCCTGGCGCCGGTGGCCGCCTGGATCGCGGTACGGGGTGAGGCGGTGCTCGCCGACCCGGCCGACCTGCTGCCGGCGGTGGTGCTGGGACTGGCGGTCACCACCTGGGTGGCGGGCTTCGATGTGATCTACGCCTGTCAGGACGCGGCTTTCGACCTCGAGCGTGGCCTGCACAGCATTCCCGCGAGGCTCGGCGTGCCGCGGGCACTGACGGTCTCCGCGGCGCTGCACCTGGCCACGCTCCTGCTGCTGGCAACCCTGCCGGCGGTGGCACCCCAGTTGGGTCTGGTCTACTGGATCGCCGTGGCGGTGATCGCGGGCCTCTTGGTTTGGGAGCATTCCCTGGTGAGGCCCGATGACCTTTCCAGGGTGAATGCCGCATTTTTCACGGCCAACGCGGTGATTGGCGGGGTGCTGCTCGTGGCGGTGGCAATCGACGTGTTCGTGTAGCCCGCTGCGGCCTTTGTCGTCAAAAACGCGGCTGGTGTTGCAGGCGGCGGGGCATTGCGGTTTTCCTTGTGAGTCAGTTCGAGACATCCCCGGAGGCACGGCACGAATGATTCGCAGCGTTTCGGCGTCCTTGGAGGGCATTCGCGACAAGGTCACCGCGGGTGAAAGGCTCGATGCCGCCGAGGCGGAGAGCCTTTGGGATGAGTCGATCGACCTCCACGAACTCGGCGAACTGGCCAACCTCGTCCGCGAGCGGAAAAACGGCAATCGCGGCCACTACAACATCAACACCCACCTCAACCCCACCAACGTCTGCGTCTACCGCTGTATCTTCTGTGCCTTCCGGGCTGATCTGCGGGAGGCCCGGGGCTACGTGATGAGCGACGAGCAGATCCTCGAGCGGGGTCGCGAGGCGGTCGAGAGCGGTTCCACCGAGATGCACATCGTGGGAGGGCTGCACCACCAGAAGCCCTACGACTGGTATCTCAACATCATCCGCATCCTGCACGAGGCCTATCCCTCGCTGCACCTCAAGGCCTGGACACCGGTCGAGATCAATTGGTTTTGCCACCTTACCAAGCGGTCGATCCGCGAGATCCTCGGCGAACTCAAGGAGGCCGGGCTGGGCAGCCTGCCGGGGGGCGGGGCCGAGATCTTCCATCCGGAGGTTCGCGACAAGATCTGCGAGCACAAGGCCGACACCGCGGAGTGGTTCGCGATCCATCGCACCGCCCACGAACTCGGCCTGCGGAGCAACGCCACGATGCTCTACGGCCACATCGAGAACGCCTACCATCGCACCGACCACCTGCTGCGACTGCGTGAATTGCAGGATGAGACCGGAGGCTTTCAGACCTTCATCCCGCTCGCCTTCCATCCGGAAAACACCCGCATGGCCGGGATCACCAAGCCGACCGCGGCGATGAGCCTGCGGACGATGGCGATCTCGCGGCTGGTGCTCGACAACTTCGACCACATCAAGGCCTATTGGATCATGCTCGGCATCGGCACCGCCCAGGCCGCCCTCGCCTACGGTGCCGACGATCTCGACGGCACCGTCCGACACGAATTGATCTACCACGACGCGGGAGCGACCACGCCGGAGGTGCTCTCGGTCGAGCAGATCGAGCGGCTGATTCGCGAGGCCGGCCGAGAGCCTCTCGAGCGAGACACGCTCTACCGCCGCGTGGAGCGGGCCGCCGGCAGTTGGCGGGCCGGTGAGCAGATCGAGGCGGCCGGCTGACGGGCCCCGGGGTGGGCCCGCTTTCCACGCCCGCCGCCGCTGCTATACTCCCCGCGTCATGGATGTCGTCGCCGAGTCGTGTTCGGCGGCAACGGAGGTAGGCACGCCACGAGTGTCACGCTTCCATCTCCCGGCCCCGCCGGCCGCCATCGTCCATGACTCCCTGTCATCGCATTGCCTTCGTGGGCAGCTACGTCCCGCGTCGCTGCGGGATTGCCACCTTCACTCGCGATCTCCGCGCCGCCGTGGCGGAGGCCTCGGCCGCCGACTGTCCCGTGGTCGCGATCGACGAGCCCGCCGCGGGGCATCGCTACCCGCCCGAGGTTCGGCTGGAGTGTGGCGAAGCGGAGCCGGCCGCCTATCGACAGGCGGCCGATTTTCTGAATCTCGCCAACGCCGACGTCGTTTCGCTGCAGCATGAGTTTGGAATCTTCGGCGGCGTTGCGGGTGACCAGGTGCTGCAGCTTGTCCGCCGGCTGCGGGTGCCGCTGCACACCACGCTGCATACCGTGCTCGAATCGCCGGATGCCGACCAGCGGAGGGTGCTTTGCGAACTCTTCGAGCGTTCGGCCCGGCTGGTGGTGATGAGCCGCCACGGGCGGGAGATGCTCGTCGATCGCCACGGTGTGAGCCCGGGCAAGATCGACCTCATACCCCACGGCATCCCCGACACACCGTTCGAGGATGCCGCAGCGCACAAGCCGCGATTCGGCGTGGAGGGCCGCCGGGTGCTTGCGACCTTCGGCCTGCTCTCGCCCAACAAGGGGATCAAGCAGGTGATCGAGGCGATGCCGACGATCCTCGAGCGACATCCCGACACGGTTTATCTCGTGCTCGGCGCGACGCATCCCAGGCTGGTCGCCAGCGAGGGCGAACGGTATCGGGAAGAACTCCTGGCTCTCGCCGATTCGGCAGGGGTCGCCCGGCAGGTGCGGCTGTTCGACCGCTACGTCGCGATGCCCGAACTGCTGGCGTTCATCGGCTGCTGCGACATCTACCTCACGCCCTATCTCAATCCGGCCCAGGTGGTCTCCGGCACGCTGGCCTACGCCTTCGGCTGCGGCAAGGCGGTCATCTCGACCCCTTACTGGCATGCCGCCGAACTGCTCGGCGAGGGCCGCGGGGTGCTGGTGCCCTTTGGCGACCCTGACGCGATCGCCCGCGAGGTCTGCGGGCTTTTCGACGAGCCGCGGCGGCTCGAGGCGATGCGGCGGCGGTCCTACGCGGCGGGCCGGGAGATGATCTGGAGCCGCGTCGCCCTCCGCTACCTCGAGTCGTTCGCCGAGGCCCGAGGAACGTCGGGACGGCCCTGGTCGCGTCGGCCGCGGCGGGTGGTCGGTCCACTGCCGCGGATCAGGCTCCGCCACCTGCGGCGGCTGACCGACCCCACCGGCATCCTGCAGCATGCCTCCCATCAGGTGCCGCGGTACGAGGAGGGCTACTGCACCGACGACAACGCCCGGGCGTTGACGCTGATGGTGCAGCTGGAGTCGCTCGCGGGCCGCGGACCGCGGCTCGATGCCCTGGCGATCCGCTACGCCGGATTCCTTGACCACGCCTTCGATCGCGACAGCGGTCGCTTCCGCAACTTCCTCTCCTTTGCCCGTGTCTGGCTCGATGATCTCGGATCAGACGACTGCCTCGGCCGGAGCGTGCAGGCCCTCGGGGTCTGCCTGGGCCGCTCGCGACGGCAGACCTTGCGGAACTGGGCGATGCCGCTGTTCGGCCCGGCGGTGGCCGCGGCGGTCGCCGCAACGAGCCCCCGTGGCTGGGCGTTCACGATTCTGGGAATCGATGCCTACCTCGAGCGGTTTCCCGGTGACCGCTGGGCCAGGCGGCAGGCGGAATTGCTCGCCGGCCGGATGCTCGACGGCCACCGTGGGCTGGCAACGGCCGACTGGTGCTGGCCGGAGGAGATCGTGGCCTACGACAATCCGCGGCTCTGCCAGGCCCTGATTGCCTGCGGTCGCCGCCTGGGCTGCCGCGAGATGCTCGCATGCGGGCTGGCGATGCTCGACTGGCTTGACGCGGTGCAGCAGGCGGAGGCAGGCCAGTTCCGGCCGGTCGGCAGCCGCGGCTTCTACCACCGCGGCGGTTCACCGTCCCGGTTTGACCAGCAGCCGCTCGAGGCGGGCGGAATGGTGGCCGCGGCCATCGAGGCCTTCCGCTGCACCGGCGAGGACCGTTGGCGGGCCCGGGCCTGGTCGGCGTTTGACTGGTTTCTCGGTCGCAACGACCTCGGTGAGCCGCTGGCCGACGTTTCCAGCGGCGGCTGCCGGGACGGGCTGCTGCCTGATCGCGTCAATGAAAACCGGGGCGCCGAGTCGACGCTGGCCTATCTCCAGGCGGTCACGGAGATGACCCGCTTTGAGTTGCAGCGGAAGGCGATCGACTCTGCCATGCGTCCCAAGGCCCGTGGCACCATCCGCGGGAAGCCATGATGAGCATTCCCGGTCAGCCGCGGGTGGCCCGCACCGGCCTGATCCTGCGGCCCAACAACGCCCGCGTGCTCTTCCGGCCGTTCGAGCCGGCTGACCCGCGGCGGGCGATGAAGATCATCGCCCGCGTGATGGAGCTTTCCGATGCGGAGGTGGAACGGCTTCTCGAGGGAGTGCTTGCGGAGTTCCATGGCCGTCACCAGCGGCTGCGGGATTTTTTCCTGCAGCGGTACGAGGCGGTCCGGCGGCACCTGCTCACCGACCGCCATCTGGCCGAGCCGCGGCGGCTGTTGATCGGCTCCTACTTCACCCAGGAATACGCCCTCGAAAGCGCCGCGTTGTTCAATCCCTCGATCGTCTGGCATCCCGACCAGTCGGGGCTGGCGGAGGGTACGCGACGATTCATCATCAGCCTGCGGGCCACCGGCGAGGGCCACATTTCGAGCGTGGGCTTCCGCACCGGCACGATCGATGCGGCCGGCACGATTCTCCTCTCCCCCGGCAGCCGCTTCGTGACGAGCCCCGCCGTGGTGCCCAACAGCCGCTACGAAAAGCCGTTGTTCCACCACAAGCTGCTCGAACTCGGCACCACCGACGCCTTCGTCGACCTCGTGCTCGATCCGCTCGAGGAGGCCTTCACCCTCGGCGAACTCGAGACGAGCATTGCCGCGGTGCTGCGGCAGCACCGTAGCCGTCGCAGCGAATGGGAGCCGCTTGCCAATGCGGTGCGGGAGCTGGCGATGAGCAACTACGAGATCAGCTGCAACGGCGGAGACGATCTCTCCGAGCGGGTGATCTTTCCCTACGCACCGACCGAAACCAACGGCATCGAGGATGCCCGCTTCGTGCGGTTCGTCGATGAGGACGGGTCGGTTCGCTACATCGCCACCTACACTGCCTTCGACGGCAGCCTTGTCTTCCCTCAGCTGCTCGAGACCGGGGATTTCGCGACCTTTCGGGCAAGCACCCTCAACGGCCCCGAGGTGGCCGGCAAGGGGATGGCCCTTTTCCCCCGCAAGATTGGCGGAAAATACGTGATGCTCTCGCGGCAGGATGGCGAGAACATCTCGATCATGACCTCGGAACTGATCCACTTCTGGCACAGCCGTCGGCTGCTGGCCAAGCCGACCGAGCCCTGGGAGTTTGTGCAGGTGGGCAACTGCGGTTCGCCGATCGAGACGGAGGCCGGCTGGCTGGTGCTGACCCACGGTGTGGGCCCGATGCGGAAATACGCGATCGGCGGGATGCTCCTCGATCTGGACGATCCTGCGCGGGTGATCGGCAGGCTCGCCATGCCGCTTTTGGCCGCCGACGAAAACGAGCGGGCAGGCTACGTTCCGAATGTCGTCTACACCTGCGGGGCGATTCTCCACGGTCGGCTGCTGGTGATTCCCTACTCGATGAGCGACTACGCCACGAGTTTCGCCACGGTGTCCCTCGATGAGCTGCTCGGGGCCCTCAGCCAATCGCCCCGAGGTTGAGCCGCTCGCCCCAGCGACGGCCGATCAGCTTCCGCAGGCGGGCAAACGGCTTTCCCTCCAGGAAAGGATTCTCAGCCAGCACGGCAATGGCATGCTCCCGGGCTTCGGCGGCAAGCGAGCCGTCACGGACGATGTCAGCCACCGTCAGCGGCGGGGCCCCGCTTTGGCGGGTGCCGAGCAGCTCTCCCGGGCCACGCAGCACAAGATCGATCTCGGCGAGTTGGAATCCATCGGTCGAGCCGACGAAGGCATCGATGCGGGGATGTTCCGACTCGGTTGACTCGGTGATCGCCCCGCAGATCCCGCGGGTCGCCCCGCGTGCGACGCGGCCTCGGAGCTGATGCAGCTGTGCCAGGCCGAAACGGTCGGCGTCCATGATCGTCATCAGCGTCGCCTCCGGCACGTCGATCCCGACCTCGACCACGCTCGTGGCTACGAGCACGTCGAGCCGTCCTGCACGGAACGACTCCATCACGCCCTGCTTCGTCTCGGGGGCCATCCGGCCGTGCACGAGGCCGAGGCGAAAGGCCTCCAGCGGCCCGTTGGCAAGTTCCTCGAGAACACTGGCGACGCTGGCGAGCCCCCGGGCGGATTCCTCGACCGCCGGCACGACCACGTAGCCACGGCGTCCCTCGCCGAGCTTGCGGCGGAAGAATGACCACCAGCGGTCGAGCTCGGCCGGACCCACCCGGTAGGTGGCCACCGGCTGGCGGCCCGGAGGGACCTCGTCGATGGTCGAGAGGTCGAGGTCGCCGTAGAGGGAGTGGGCCACGGTGCGGGGAATGGGCGTGGCGGTCATGACCAGCGTATGTGGCTGGAGCAGCGAGCCCTGCAAGAGGCTTCGCTGGACCACGCCGAAGCGGTGCTGCTCGTCGATCACCACCAGACCGAGATTGGCGAACTTCAGGTCGGCGGTGAGCAAGGCCTGGGTGCCGATGATCAGCTGCGAGACTCCGGTTTCGATCCGTTGGGCCGCCCGTCGCCGACGGCCGCGACCCTGGCCTCCGATGAGCAGTTCCACCCGCGGCTTGAGCGGTTCGCCGTCGGCTGCCACCAGGCGGCGGCGACGGATCAACTCGGTGAGCGTGGCGAAATGCTGGCGGGCAAGCAGTTCGGTGGGCGCCATGAGCACCGCCTGGTGGCCCGTGAGCACCGCTGCGAGCATCGCCGAGGCCGCCACCGCCGTCTTGCCGCTGCCCACGTCGCCCTGCAGCAGCCGCTGCATCGGCGTGGGCCGGGCGAGGTCGCTGAGAATCTCGTCGACCACCCGGCGCTGGGCCGCGGTGAAGGAAAACCGAAAGAGCCCCTCGATGCGGCTGCGGAGATGCGAGGGCAGCTCGATCACCGGTGCCCTGACGAAGGTCTCGAGCTGGCGGCGGTGGACCCGCAGGGCCAGCTGGAGCATGTAGAGCTCCTGATAGATGAATCGTCGGCGGGCCGCCTCGAGTCGCTCGCGGCTGGTGGGGCGATGAATTTCGCGGAAGGCCTCGGCGATCGGCAGGAGTCTGCGGGCCTCGAGTTCCTCCGGCAGGAAGGCCTCGCGGAGATGGTCGCCGACCGAGTCGATCGCTGCTGCGGCTGCGATTCGCACGTCGGACTGCTTCACGCCCGCGGTCAGCGGGTAGACCGGGAGCCACTCGGTGTCGCTCTGCTCGTCGCCTTCGAGCTGCCGCACCTCGGGATGGGCCATCTCCCAGCCACCGGCGGCGAGCCGCGGCGCGCCGGCGAAGACCACCCGCGACGCCGGGCGGAAGCGGCGGGCCATGAATGGCATGTTGAACCACACTCCCCGCAGCCGTCCGCCATCGCAGGCGAGGGTCACCACGAGCATCTGGCGGCCGCCGCTGGTGGTCCGGGAGCCGACGTCGAGCACCCTGCCCGTCACCGAGGCATGCTCGCCGGCGACGAGCGAATCGAGCCGATGGGCCCCGCTGAAGTCCTTGTATTCGCGGGGAAAGTGGATGAGCACGTCGCGGACCTGCTCGAGGCCGAGCCGGGCGAGCTTCGCCGCTCGGGCCGCGGTCACGCCGCGGAGCCGGGAGAGCCTTCGGGAGAGCCGCGGCTCGATCTCGAGCCGGTTGATCATCTCCTCGCGGGCCTCCTCGACCATCTCCTCGGTGCAGCCGATGAGCACATACCGTTGCCGTTGCGGCCCCTCCGGCTGGATGCCGGGAGCGTGGGGGTCAGGCGGGCTGTCTGGCGGGTCGTCGGTGGCCATGTGGCCAGTGTAGGGGTTTTGGCTCGCAGGAGCCCTGATCGAGCCCTTCGCCGCGGAAAAAGACCTTGTCTTCGTCGGCTGGCGAGACTAACGTCCGCCGTCATGCTTTACAGCCCGTCAGCCAACATCGCCTTCGCCCACTTTCCGAAAAATGCGGGCACAAGTGTCTTTGAATGGATGACCGGACTGCTGCCAGACGCCTTTCATCTCGACCCCGGGAATCCGCATCTGCCCGTTGCGGCCGGGCTTGCAATTCTGGCCGCCGAAGAGCCGCGGCCGAAGTAGCAGACTCCGCTGCCGCCGCGTGCAGCAGAGACCGTCCGAATCTTCGGCGTCGTGCGAGACCCGTTTGAATCGATGGTCTCGCTTTTTGAATTCTGGAATCGCCTCTACTACCAGCTTCAATCATTCGATGCGGCGACGGGGCCGGTGGAAACGCCGCTGCAGATAGCGGCTCACGAGGGATCGTTCTTCAAGTTCGTGGACGCCGCCGTCAGGAAAAACCAGTTCCCGCTCTATGAACACTTTTTCGACTTTGAAGGACCGGCCTGGCCGCGGACGCGGCTCATCGACTTTCCCAACCTCGAGCAGGGTTTGCAGTTGGTCTGTGACGAATTTGGCCTCAATCCTCCGTCGTCTCTGCCCCGGAGCAACGCCGCGAAGAGCCGGGAGCGGTCGCTCGAGGACTACCGTCGCGAGATCGGCTCCATGGTAATATTCGTTCGCAACTACTTTCGCTGGTACTACGAGTTTGGGTATCGAATTGCCGTGGGCCGTGAGATCGGGGCCCCCTCGCAGGCGGCCTGAATCAGAGAGGCCGGCGGCTACTCGGCGAGGGCTTTGTAGGCCGCCACCGCCATCCGGTCGCAGGCCTCGTTTTCCGGGTGGCCGGTGTGACCGGTGACATGGCTGAAGGTCACCTCATGCGCTGCGGCGAGGCGGTCGAGCTCCCGCCAGAGATCCTCGTTTTTGATCGGCACGAGCCGGCCCCGCTCCTTCCGCTTCCAGCCCTGCTGCTTCCATTTCGGCAGCCACTCCGAAAGCCCGGTGCCGACATAGACGCTGTCGCTCACGAGCGTCACGCGGGTCCGGCGGTTGAGTCGCTCGAGACCCCGCACCGCGGCGGTCAGCTCCATGCGGTTGTTGGTGGTCAGCTTCTCGGCACCGGAGTCGTGCCGCTCACTGCCGGTCGCGGGGTGCCTGAGGATGTAGGCCCAGCCGCCCGGGCCCGGATTGCCGCTGCAGGCCCCGTCGGTGAAGAGGATCACCTCGCCGTCGAACTGCCGCTTGGCCATCGGGAAGTCGCTCCAGCGTGCCTGCCAGGATGGCTCAGGCGGATACATGCCCGGCCGACCGGCCGGCCGGTCGGCCGGGCGGATCGGGCTCGCCATCGGCATCGACGGGGCCGCCGCCGGACGGTGCTCCCTCGGTCCGGTCGACGGCGACGTCGGAGGCCTCGCCGCGGTCGAGCGGCAGGCGGGCCGGCAGCCGCACGGCGAAGCAGCTGCCGCGGCCAAGTTCGCTCTCGAGTTCCACGTCGCCGCCGAGCAGCCGGCAGAGTTCTCGCACGATCGAGAGCCCCAGCCCCGTCCCGGAAAACTCCCGGGTCATCGCATCCTCGCCGCTGCGGAAGAGCCTGCTTTGGCGAAACTTCTCGAAGATCGCCTGCTGCTCCTCCTCGGCGATGCCCACGCCGGTGTCCTCCACCTCGACGAGCAGCCATGGGTCCTGTTCGGCCCGAGGATCGTCCTGTTCAAGTGAGGCCCGCACAACCACCCGGCCGCCCTCGGGGGTGAACTTGACTGCGTTGGAGAGGAGATTGGCCAGGATCTGCTGCACCTTGGCCTGGTCCTGCACGACCGCCTCGAGCCCGTCGCCGACGGCGAACTCGACGTCGATGTTCTTCCGCTCCGCCAGCGGCCGCACCATGTCGCACTGCGCGGAGATCACCGACTCGAGGCGAAACTCCGTGGGCCGCACCGCCATCTTGCCCGCCTCGATCTTGGCCAGGTCGAGGATGTCGTTGATCATCTCCAACAGCATCCGGCCCGAGGAGCGGATGTTCTGCACATAACGCTGCTGCTTCTCCTCGAGGGCGGGGATTCCGCCGAGCACGTCGGAGAAACCGATGATGCTGTTGAGCGGCGTGCGGAGTTCGTGGCTCATCGTGGCCAGGAAGTCGCTCTTGAGGCGGTTCATCTCATAGAGGTGCATGTTGGCCTGGGCGAGCTGGTCGACCTTGCTGTCGAGGTCTTCGTTGACCTTGCGGAGTTCGCCCTGCGACTCCACGAGCCCGCGGAGCATGCGGTTGAAGGCCACGCCGAGTTCCTCGAACTCGTCGGCGGTGTGGATTTCCGCCCGGGCCTCGACGTTGCCGCGGCGAACCTCGTCGCTCACCTCGCGAAGATGCTTCAGCGGTTTGACGATCACGTATCGCACGATCGCATAGGCCGCGAGCATCGCCAGGGCGACCGTCACGATCGCCGTGGCCAGCAGGATCGCCCGGTTCCAGTTGATCGCCTTCTGGGTTCCCGAGTCGGGCATCACCACCTTGACCACCGCCATCAGCTCGTTCTCGGCGAGCTTCGGCCCTGCCGCAACCTCCCCCGTGGCGGTCGACCCGCCGCGGTTTTCGTGGCAGATCAGGCATCGCGAGCGGGCCCGAATCGGCTGGTAATAGTGGTACTCCGAGTTGTCGGCCGTGCGAAACTCGCGGTATTCGTCGCTGTCGCCCGGGAGCATCGGGCTTGTGGCGGGGTCGGCCGCGCCGCTCACCGAGGCTGCGGGCCGCTGACGGAAGTAGTTGAGCACCGCCGCGTCGAGCTGGGTGTAGCTGCTGCGTTGTTCAGGGGTGGCGTCGGGCCGCAGGATTTTCCAGCTGTAGGGCTGGCTTTGCAGCTGCTGCCCGAGCGACTCGATCAGGGAGGTGTATTTCTTGTCGGCTTCGAGGGTCTTCCAGTGATGGTGCAGCATCACCGCATCGACAAGGTGCCGCCCGGTGCTGCGGGTGGTCGTGTAGACGAGGTCCTCGGTCCGCCGGCCGTACCACCAGAAGCTGCCGGTGATCAAAAGCAGCAGGCAGAGCCCGAACAGGAAACGGCATTTCCGCTCCAGGCTCGTCTCGCCCAGGATTTCCTTGAAGGATCGGTAGGACATCGGTTTTCCTCGCCAGCCGATCCTACCCCACCTGCAGTCCGCTCGGCCAAGTCGCCCGGTTGACCGCGGCGGCCCGCCGCACACCCTCGCAGGCTCGGCGGAGCCCGAGCCGGTCGCTGGGAAGCGGGGAAGGCTGGGTCGGGATGGGCAATTTTTCCAAATCTTCCGCGGGCAGCGGGCCGATTGCCCAGATCAGGCGGGCTGTACAGATTCGAAGAAAGATTCGTTCTCATGGCCCCTCTGGGCGGGCGGCGGAGGGCGGCCCGCGCACGGAAAGCCGATGCAGCCTCGATTGCCGAACTCCTGCAGCCGCCGATGGGTCGTCCACGCCGCGGCGGTCGCCGCGGCGATCGTGGCTGCCACCGCCACCGCTCAGCCGCCGCCGGAATCGGATGTGGGACCGACGGCAACCCGTCTGGCCTGGGAAACGATCGATTTCGGCAGCGGCCCGGACCGGCGAATCCACTTCCCTCTCCTCGAGGACCGTGAGATCTACACCTACGGCTGGGTCGACTACGGGATCGGGGCCAACAACTGGGGCACGCCCTTCAACGGCCCGATCACGCTGGCCGACCGTTCCTGGCAAAGCCAGTTGAACCAGCTCTACTTCATCACCGAGCGGGTGGCCGACGGCTCCGAGGGCCTCGACCTCGGCTGCCGGGTCGACCTGCTTTTCGGCACCGACTATCTCTACACCACCGCCCGCGGCCTCGACGCCGAGCCCTACCAGGATTCCGGCATCGAGAACGTCGCCTCCTGGGCCTTTTCAAAGGACTACGGCCTGGCGATGCCGCAGCTCTACGCCGACGTCGCCTGGCGGGGGATCACCCTCCGCCTCGGCCACTTCTACAGCGTGCTCGGCTACGAGCAGGTGCCTGCGGTGGGGAATTTCTTCTACACCCACGCTTTTAGCATGCAGTTTTCCCCCTTCACGTTCACCGGGTTTCTCGGCATCTGGGAGCCGAACGACGGAGTCACGTTCTACGCCGGGATGCACGACGGCTGGAACAACTTCAGCGACCCCATGCCGACCGTCGGACCCTTCGCGATCCGCAACCGGCAGTACCCCGGATCCGGGAGCACGGCCGCCGTGCTTGCCGCGGTCGATTTCTCCAGCGAGGACGACCGCCAGACCCTCTCGATCGGGGCCACCAGCGGCAACGAACTGACGCCGCTCGGCTCGCAGCCGGCCGACGGCTCGCTGGTCGGCAACCGCTCGCTGATCAGCACCGTCTACACCAACCGGCTCACCGACAGGCTCACCTGGGTGTTTCAAAACGACAACGCCTGGCAGTTCAACTCCGGCCTGCCGGCGGGCAACATCGGCCAGCCTGGCGGCCTCTCGCAGTGGTATTCCTTCGTGAATTTCCTGTTCTGGAAGTTCAACGATCAGTGGATGGGCGGCATGCGGCTGGAGTATTTCCGCGACAACAACGGCTACATCATCACCGCACCGGTCCGCAACCAGTCGGAGCGGGGCAATCCCGGCTACTGGACCGGTGGCTTTGCCGGCAACTTCTGGGAGCTGACCTTCGGGCTCAACTGGTATCCGAATGCCAACTGGATGCTCCGCCCGGAGGTCCGCTACGACTGGTTCGACCCAAACACCGCGACCACCCCCCTGCCCTACGGCTCGCCGCTGGGCCAGGAGATCGGCGCCGGCGGCAGCCGCTACGGGCAGTTCTATGCCGGGGCCGACGTCGTCTTTCAGTTCTGATCCCGATCCGCACCCCGGGGCCCGGCCGCCGGCTGACATGCCGCGTCCCATCGGATCAGCTCAGGTGATCCGATGCCAGGTGTAGAGCCCCACGGTCAGCAGGAGGTAGGCGGTGGGAAAGGCCCAGCGGGAGATGCGGTCGATCCGTTTGGCCTCGGCCTGGCGGCCCGCCCGCACCAGCGAACTGATCCAGAGGCTCTGTGGAATCGTGGCGGCCATCATCAGGAAAGAAACCAGCAGCAGCGAGTCGGTGAAGGTCAGGTAGGACATCCGCGGCAGATTCTCGACCACCACGAACTGGTAGGCCACGATCGTCAGCACGCCGATGAAGGAGATGTTCAGCCGATCGGTGAGCGATTCGATGTCGATCCAGAAGACCGACCAGACCACCGAGACCAGGATCAGCATGGGAAACAGGATTTCCCAGACAAGCTGCCAGCTCCGCCGCTCGAGATGGATCGTGACCACCAGGCGGGAAAAACTCCGCCGGCCCTGGCTCACCAACAGCGAAACCTCGTCGACCTCCGCGTCGAGTCCGAGCAGGTTCCAGCCGGCCACGTTCACGCTCTGTTCCCGGCGGATGTAGTCCTCGGTCGACCCGCGGAGCTGGCCGTCGGTCTCGAGCACCACCTCGTCGACCGTGTTGCCGAAGGGGATCAGGAGGGCCCGCAGCCGCTGGGAGTCGAAGGGGTAGTCGTGCAGCGCCATCGGCGTCTCGAGCACCATGTTCCGCTGCTCGAGATACCGCACGGTGCCGTCGGGGTGCACTTCGATCTTGATGGCACTGGTGTCGCCGCGGCCGGCCTGGTTGACGATCAAAAACTGCGGCCACCAGCCGGCGAACAGTTCGTTGAACTGGTATTCGCCCTGGAAAATCTTGACCTCGGTCTCTTCGGCGTCGGCGTCGAAGGCCAGTCGCGGATCGGACCAGCTGGCGATGAGGGTGATCTCCGCCTCGAAGGCCTCGTTGATGTCGTCGATCGCGATCACGTCGGTCACGATCAGCCCGCACTGTACGCGGGTCGGGCTGGCCGGCGGATTGGGCATGCCCGGCTCGATGGCGGTAGCCGGCGGAGGGGCCGTCGCGATCAGCAGGCCCGCCAAGGCGGCAACGACAATTCGGCGGAGTTGGCGATGGCTCATGCGGCGGGAATCGGGGAAAGGAAGGCCTCAGGAATAGTCGCCGTCGCGACCGATTGTCAACGCGGCACGAGGCTCAGAGCATCTCGACCGGATCGACGTCGACGATCCAGGCCACCCGGTCGGGCGTGGCGAGATCTTGGAGGGCGTTTCGCACCAGCTGCCGCAGCCGCCCGCCGTCGGGCCCCTGGATTTGCACGTGGAAACGCCAGCGGTCGCGGAGCCGCTCGATCGGCGCCGGAGCCGGACCGAGCACCCGCATCCCTTCCGCTTCCTCGCCAGCCGCCTCGACCGCTGTGCGAAGCCGGTCGGCGACATGCCCGGCCCAGTCGCCGGCCATCGCCTCATCGACCGAGCGGACAACCACCCGGATGATCTGCCCGAACGGCGGGTAGGCGAGCGCCTCGCGGACAGGCAGTTCGCTGCGGACGAAGGCTTCGTAGTCGTGGGCTGCCGCGGCACGAATCGCGGGATGTTCCGGGGTGCTCGTCTGCACGACCACCCGGCCCCCCTGTGGACCGCGGCCACTGCGGCCGGCCACCTGCGTGACCAGTTGGCAGGTGCGTTCGGCGGCACGGAAGTCGGCGAGGTGCAAGGCTGCATCGGCATGCACCACCCCCACCAGCATCACCGCGGGGAAGTCGAGCCCCTTGGCGATCATCTGGGTGCCCACCAGGATGTCGATCGAGCGATCACGAAAGGCGTCGAGGGTCCGCTCGTGGCTGCCCCGGGAACGCATTGTGTCGGTGTCCATGCGGGCCACCCTGGCTCCGGGAAACATCCGGGCGATTCGATCCTCGAGCCGCTGGGTGCCGCTGCCTCGCAGGGCCAGCCCACGGTCGCCGCACTCGCCGCAGACGGCAGCGATTTTTGTGACCCGGCCGCACCCGTGGCAGACCCCCCTGCTGCCCGGCTGGTGGAGCGTGAGGGCCAGGTCGCACTGCGGGCAGGTCACGGTGTGGCCGCAGGCCTGGCACTGCACGTGGGTGGCGAAGCCGCGGCGGTTGAGCAGCAGGATCACCTGGCCTCCGGCATCGAGAGCCCAGCGGATGCCCGCCGCCAGCCGCGGGCTGATCGAGCCGCGGGCCCGGGCCGGCGAATCGCGAAGGTCGACGGTGACCACCGCCGGCAGGTGGGTTCCGCCGACGCGGTGGGGCAGCTCCATCAGCCGCCACTCCCCGGAGAGGCATTTCTGGAAGGTCTCGAGGGCGGGCGTGGCCGAGCCGAGCACCAGCGGCACGCCCTCCCGCCGGGCACGCCAGTGGGCCACGTCGCGGGCGTGGTACCGCGGCGCGGTGCCCTGCTTGAACGAAGTCTCGTGCTCCTCGTCGATCACGAACAGCCCCGGCCTCGGGGCCGGGGCAAATACCGCGCTGCGAGCCCCCACCACCACGCCCACCTCACCGGCGGCGATCCGTCGCCATTGGGCATGCCGCTCGGCGGGAGTGAGGTGGCTGTGGAGGACCGCCACCTCGCCGAAGCGGTCACGGAACCGGCGGCAGGTCTGCGGCGTGAGGCTGATTTCCGGCACGAGCACGATCGCCTGCCTGCCGTGGCGAAGTGTCTCCTCCACCGCCCGCAGGTAGACCTCCGTCTTGCCGCTGCCGGTCACGCCGAAGAGCACCACCGTCTCGTGCCGACGAGCGTCGATCGCGTCGGTGATCGGCTCGAGCGCCGCGGTCTGCTCGGCCGAAAGCCGCTCCGGGCGGCCGCCGTCGCCGGTCGGCCGGGCCGGCTCCGGGGCCACCTCGGCGAGCAGGCCGTTCTTCACCAGCCGGGCCACCACCGCCCGGCTTGCTCCCGATCGTTCGGCGAGCGCGGCGGCTGTCAGCGGCTCCCTCGCCGCGGCGAGCACGCGGGCCTGCGGGGGCGTCGGTTTTCGAGGGGGAGCGGCCGCGGTGCGAGCCAAAAGCGGCTGCCGCCGGCTGCCGGCATGCTGCCGCACGCCGGCGGGGAGCACCGCCTCGAGCACCTCGCCCCAGCGGCACATCCACCGCTCGGCCATCCATTTGGTCAGCTCGAGCATGTCAGGCGAGAGCAGCGGCCGCTCGTCCTCCACCCCGAGAATCTCCTTGAGAGGGGCATGGGGCAGTTCGCCGGCAGTCACCGCCACGCAGTAGCCGAGCGTGGGACGGTTGCCGCGGCCCAGCGGAACCCGCAGCCGCCTGCCCGGCTCGACCTCCGCGGCGAGCGGTTCGGGCACGAGGTAGTCCAGCGGCTTCTCCACCATTCCCGCGAGCACGACCCGCGCCACGATGCCGGTTGTCGCGTCATCCTCCTCCCAGGCCGGGCGGGGCTCAAAGAGCCGGCCCTGGGGCGTATGCTGGCGATGCTGGCTATTCATGGCACGGCCCGCCGAGGGCTGGGAATTCTGAGAAAATGAAAAGCCGGTGGGTCGCGACGATCACCGGCGAAGGATGGCAGTCATGCGAATCGGTCTTTTTGGTGGCAGCTTCGACCCGGTGCACCTCGGCCACCTGATCGCGGCCGAGGCGGCTCGCGAGCAGGCCGGCCTCGACCGGGTGCTCTTCATGCCCGCCTGCGTGCCGCCACACAAGCAGTCGGCGAGGCTCGCGTCGGCCGCCGATCGGCTGACAATGCTTGAACTGGCCGCCGGCGGCAACGACGCCTTTGAGGTCTCGGCCGCCGAAATCGATCGTGGCGGGGTCAGTTATACCGTGGAGACCGTGGAGTGGCTCCACCGCGAGCACCCCCGCGACACGCTCCTGCTTTTGCTCGGGCCCGACGCCCTGGCCGAGTTCCCCCGCTGGCATCGGCCGGAGCGGATTGTCGAGCTGGCCGAACTGCTTCCTGTGGAGCGAGACATCCTCGATGACGTGGCCTCGGTAGCCGACGCGTCCCTCGCGGAGCTGCTCGGGGAGGCGCCGCTCGGGCGGCTGATCGAAGGGCGGGTTCGCTCCACCGCGATCGGCATCCGCAGCACCGAGCTGCGGGCCGACATCGCGGCGGGCCGCAGCATCCGCTACCGGGTGCCCGCTGCGGTGGAGGCCTTCATCCACAGCCACGGCCTCTACCGGCCGGAATGACCGGCGAGCCGCTCGGCGAGGGCCCGGCTTTTCGGCTCGTCGGCCACCGCCGGAATGACGGCGAGCAGCTCGAGCATCGTCTCGAGCCGCTTGCCCGCGGGCTGCTCGAGGTTCAAGAGAATCTGTCGCCGACCGGCCACCACGCACATCCCTCCCCGGCCCTCACCGAGCGGCTCCTCGCGAACGCGGTAGCCGAGGTCGGTGGCAATCTGGGTGCATTCGGCAAGCAGGCCGAGGATGTCCGACATCGTTTCCTGCCGGGCTGGTGGGCTAGCGGCCGGGCCGCCGAGGGGGTTCGATGCCGAGCTCCTCCCGCCGCTTTTCCATCGCCGTGCGGTACTCGGTGTAACGGGCCCGCTGCTCGGGGGTGGTGCGGTCGATGATCCGCTTTCGCCAGGCGTTGCGGGTCTCCTCGGTGCGGGAATTTCGCCGGGCCTCGCGGGCCGCCCGGTCGGCGTCGGTCTCGGTGGCGGCCCGCTGGGCCGCCCAGGCCTGCCGCATCAGATCCGACTCACGAATGTGACGGTCGAGCAGGGCCTGCCGCTGGTTGGCGGGAGTCTCGAAATAGTCGTTGATTCTCGCCTGCATCGCGGCCCAGAAGAGGCTCCTGGTCTGCCGCTCGGCCGCGTTGCGGAGCGGTTCGGGAAGGGCGTCGATCTTCTCGCGGACCGCCGTCATCGAGGTGATCATCGCCTCGGCCTGCTGAGGGGTGGCGGGCCCGCGGTAGCCGGCGGAATTCGCGGCGTCGCGGCCGGTGGGAAAAAACTGCCGCTGCACTTCCTTCTGCATCTCGACCACCTCGACCACGCGGGGATCGTTGGTCGCGGCCGCCGGCTGCATCCACCACCATGCCCCCGCGGCAGCCGCGGCGATCAGGACCACAACCGCCCACAGCCGCCGGTCGGCAAACCGGCCGCGGGAGCGGGCGGCGGTGAGTTCCGCGACGATGTGGCGGGCATCCGAACTGGAACTGCTCATGCTGGTCTCCCAAGCGACAAAGGGTGGACGGGCCTCATGAATCGTCAGAGGTTGTCGACGTGTCCGTCAAGATAGAGGAAGTTGCGGGCCCCGTCCGGCGAGAAACGCTCGGGGTCGGGATCGTTGAAGTCGAGCTCGGCAAGGCCGCCAAAGAGTGAGAAGCCTCCGTGAAACGCCTCAAACTCGTAGAGCACCCAGAGCTTTCCAGAGGAGCCGGCGTTGCCGCGATACTCCAGGGCCTCGACGCGGGTTTGCCCTTCGATCCTGAGGTTCGGGTATTCGTAGCTGGTGCCTTCGTAGGCAAGATCGAGATACTCCTGGGGGCGGTCGGCGGTGGGAATCGCCTCGAGCTTGGCCCGATATTCCGCCTGCCGCTCCTGCGGACGAACAAAGTAGGCGGTGTCGGAGGGGCAGCGGAAGGAGAGGCGGTTGTCCTCGGTGTAGGGGGAGAGCACCTCGGCGATGCTCGGCTTGATCGGCCGCTCGCCGGGAATGTAGGCGTCGAGTTCGAGGCTCGGCAGGCGGGCGGCCACGGGGAACCGACCGCGGGTCTTGCGATCGAGGTAGACCGTCAGGGCGATCCCCACCTGCTTGAGGTTGGACTTGCAGGTGGTCCGGCGGGCCGATTCCCGCACCGACTGCACCGCCGGCAGCACGAGGGCCACCACAACCCCCACGATCGCGATCACGACGAGCAACTCCACCAGCGTCATGCCCCTGGCCGCAGCCCGCAGGGTTTCTCGCGTTTGCCTCATGAGAATCCTCGATAGACCGCCGCCGGCCGCAGGCTTTACCCTGGCCGGACAGCTTTTCCTGGCAACGCCCTGCAGCACCGAGCGTGGCACCGTCGAGACGAAAACACCCGACAGCATACTCCGGGAAAACTTGAACGGTTCAGTCGCCAAAAAGACTCGCCGCGAAATCCTTCAGCCGCGAACCCGCCGTCCGACGATAGCCCGCAATGAATGCAAGTGATTCCAGGCCATGGATTTCGAAGCGGCCGGCCGCCCCTCGCGGGCAGCGACCGGCCGGGGTTGATCACTCAGGGGAGCGGGCGTGGCGATTGACCAGGAAGAAAGGGAGCGGGTCGACCAGGTCGAGGAACTCGAGTGCCTGCGGCGGCAGCTTCTGGAAATGCAGAAGCAGGCCACCCTGGGGGAACTGCTGGGCACCACCACCCACGAGTTCAACAACGCCCTGACGACGATCCTCAACTACGCCAAGATGGGGCTGCGGCACAAAGACGCCCCCACCCGCGACAAGGCTCTCGAGCGGATTCTCTCTGCGGGCACCCGCTGCGCGAAAATCACCGCGAGCGTGCTGGGGATGGCCCGCAACCGCGGCAGCCGCACCGAGCCGGTGGCGCTCGAGCCGCTGATCGAGGACGTGCTGGTGCTTCTGGAGCGGGAGATGATGAAGTACCGCGTGCAGGTCGAGCGGGAGTTTTCGCCGGTGCCGCGGATCACCGGCAACCCCGGGCAGCTGCAACAGGTGTTGCTCAATCTCCTCGTCAACGCCCGCCAGGCCATGGAGGGCGGCGGGCGGCTGATCCTCCGCCTCTCCCGGCCCGTGAATCGCCCCGTGGTCGACCTGACCGTCCGCGACACCGGCTGCGGCATGCCGCCGGAGGTGATGCGGCGGATGTTCGAGCCGCGGTTCTCCACCAAACAGGGCCCCGACGAAACCGGCAAGGGCGGCAGCGGCCTGGGGCTGGCGGCCTGCCGCGAGATCGTGGAGGCCCACCGCGGCCGGATTCGGGTCGAGAGCAGCCCCGGGAAGGGCACGGCGATCACGATCCGGCTGCCCGCCCTCCGCGAACCCCGCGAGGCCTGATCGGTCGATTTGCCACGCCCGCCGCGCCGGCTCCGCTCCCGCGTCTACAATCCCGGGGGACACGCATTCTGGAGCCGCTTCGATGCCCGAACCAGCCCCCGCCCTCCCCTCGACCCTCGCCGCACTCCGCGAGAGCGGCTGGAAAAGCCGCAGCGTCAAGGAAGAAGTCCGCGAAAACTTCCTTCGCATGCTCGCCGGGGATGAGGAGTTCTTTCCGGGGATCGTGGGCTATGACGACACGGTGATCCCCGAGATCAACGTGGCCCTGCTCGCCGGCCACGACCTGCTCTTTCTCGGCGAGAAGGGCCAGGCCAAGAGCCGGCTGATGCGGCTTTTGGTGCGGTTTCTCGACGAGTGGCTGCCCTATCTCGACGATCCGGCGATCCCGCTGCACGACGACCCGGAGCGTCCGATCACCGCCGCCGGCAGGCGGCTGGTCGCCTCGCGGCCGCCTCAGGAGGTGCCGATCGCCTGGTGGCGCCGCGATGAGCGGTATGCCGAGCGGCTCGCCCCGGGCACGAAGTTTGCCGACATCATCGGCGAGATCGACCCGGCCAAACTCGCCGCCGGCACGAGCATGGCCAGCGAGGAGGCGTTGCACCTCGGTCTGATTCCCCGCATGCACCGCGGCATCTTCGCCATGAACGAACTGCCCGAACTCGACGAACTGGTGCAGGTCGGGATGTTCAACATCCTCGAGGAGCGTGACGTGCAGATCCGGGGCTACCCCGTGAAGTTCGACATCGACGTGATGCTCCTCTTCTCGGCCAACCCCGCCACCTACAACCGCTCCGGCAAGGTGATTCCCCAGCTCAAGGACCGCATCGGTGCGGTGATCCACACCCACTACCCCCGCGAGCGGTCGCTGGGAATCGAGGTCTCCCGGCAGGAGGCGGCGGTCGATTTCGGCGGGGATTGGCCGGTGGTCATGCCGCCATTCATGGAGGAGGTGCTCGAGGAGATCACGATCGCCGCGAGGGCCAGCCGCTTCATCGACCAGCAGTCGGGGGTCAGCGCCCGCTTTTCGATCGCCAACTACCGCACCGCCGTGGCCAGCGCCCGGCACCGCGGCGTGCGTCTTGGCGAGAAGCCGGCGGTCCCGCGGATCAGCGATCTCGGCCACCTGCCGACCTCCAGCCTCGGCAAGCTCGAACTCGACCTGATGGGCAGCCACCAGATGAGCGAGCGGCAGGTGCTCGAGAGCGTGATCGCCGAGGCGATCGCGAAGGTCTTCGAGGAATACGTCGATCGCCACGGCCTCGAGGAAATCGCCAAGGTCTTCGCCGAGGGCGTCAAGATCGAGGTCGGCGACATGCTTCCCTCGGCCGACTACCGCCGCGTGGTCGAGGAGGTGCCGGAGATCTGGGACCGTGCCTTCGAGGTCAATGCCTCGACCGATCCGGCCGTGCGGGCCAGTTGCATCGAGTTCGTGCTCGCCGGACTGTATGCCACGGAGCGGATCTCCCGCCTCGAACGCCACGGCCGCACCGTCTACGACACCGGAGGCTTCCGCTAGCGAGCGGCAAGAGCCGCGAGGAGAGTCCATGCCCAGCCGCGAGAGCCTCGGCGGAATCATTCACGCCTACCAGCGGTACGACCCGGCCCGCATCCCGCCGCCGCGGCCGAAGGGTGGAGACATGATCAGCCCGATCATGGAACACGCCCTCACATTCGGCGGCATCGACGAGCTCACCGACGAGCAGCTTGCCGAGGCGGTGGTGCTCGACCCGGAGCAGATCCGGGGCCTTGGCCCCTCCCTCGAGAGCCTCAAGGCGATGCTCGAACAGCGGCGTCAGAAGATCCTCGAGCGATACGAGACCGACTCGGTTCGCGGGCGGGCCCGCCAGAGCTTCTGCGGCGAGGCGACCGGCCTGCGGCCGCCCCGGGCCCATCGCGAGAGCTACGAGCGGGCGGTTCGCGAGGAGCAGCTCCGCAGGCTCGAGCGGCTGTGGTATGCCCAGGATGACGAGGGCTCGCGATTCTCGACCGGGCTGGTGCGGCTCATGGAGCGGCTGGCGGAGGTCTACGAACTCGACCAGCTCGCCGCCGGCTGGCAGTTCACCGGCCGCGAGCCGCTCGACGTGCCGACGGCGCTGGAGGTCAAGGCGGAGCTCGAGCAGATCGAGGAACTGCTGCGACAGCTCGAGGAGGCGGCCCGCAACGCGAAGGTCGGCCTGATCGACATGGAGGCCCTCGGCCGCTTCGCCGACGAGGAAGGGGGCGAGGGTGCCTTCAACGAGCTGGAGCGGCTGCGGCAGCAGGTCGAGCAGGCAATCGAGCAGGCCGCCGCGGAACAGGGCCTCGAGAAGAGCGGTCGCGGCTACCGGCTCACTCCCAAGGCGATGCGGGTCTTCCAGGGCCGGCTGCTCGAGCGGATCTTCGCCGCCATGGCCCCCTCCCGCACCGGCCGCCACGACTGCGGGGTGACCGGCGAGGGAGCCGTGGAACTGGTGCCGACGCGGCCCTACGAATTCGGCGACTCGGTGGCCCACATGGACATCCCCGGCTCGCTGGTCAACGCCATGCTGCGTGCCGGCGGCGGCCCGCCGCGGATGGAGGCCCGCGACATCGAGGTGCACCACACCCGCAACACGCCCAAGGCCGCCACCACTGTGGTGCTCGACATGAGCGGCTCGATGCGCTACGGCGGGCTCTATGTCAGCGTCAAGCGGATGGCGCTGGCCCTGCAGGGGCTCGTGCAGCGGGAGTTTCCGGGCGATTTCCTGCAGTTCATCGAGATGTATTCCTTCGCCCGGCCCCGGGCCTTCGGCGAACTGATCTCGCTCTTGCCCAAGCCGGTCACGATCTTCGACTCGGTGGTCCGCCTCAAGGCGGACATGGCCGATCCCACGATCACCGAGCAGGCCGTCCCGCCCCATTTCACCAACATCCAGCACGCCCTTTCCCTTTCCCGGCGTCAGCTGGCGAGGCAGGACACCCCCAACCGGCAGGTGATCCTGATCACCGACGGCCTGCCCACCGCCCACTTCGAGGGCAGCGAACTCTACCTGCTCTATCCGCCCCACCGCCGCACCGAGGAGGCCACCATCCGCGAGGCCGAGGCCTGCCGACGCGAGGGGATCGTGGTCAACATCTTCCTGCTCACCGGCTGGTCGCAGTCCCGCGAGGACATCCAGTTTGCCTACCGGCTTGCCGAGACCGCCCGCGGCCGGGTCTTCTTCGCCGCCGGCCGCGAGCTTGACCGCTTCGTCGTCTGGGACTATCTCGAGAGGCGGCGGTCGATCATCGGCTGAGACTGCCATCCTCGCCGACGCTTCAGAATGCCCTCCCATGCCGAACAGTGATCTTCCCGTCGACCGTCAGCCGACGCCCTCGCCCTTTCGCATGACCGACAGCGGTTGGTTTTGGGGCCTGCTCTTCTCGCTGATGGGTCTGGTGGCCCTGGCGATCATCGCCCCGAAATACGATCGTCGTCAGGGGCAGATTGAAGGACGGTATCTGGGCCGTGGCCAGCTTGCCGCCGAAAGAATGCGGCGGGCTGCGGGCGAGCGGCCCACGAGTCTGGCCGACGATGCCGTGGCGATGCCGGGGGCTCCGCGGAGCCGGCTGATCCCTCTGTGGCCGATCGCCGTGACCGCGGGCCTCGTGGCGGCCGGCTCGGGATGGATGCTGGCCCGCGAGTACCGGGCTCGCGACCGGTAGGCTGGTCGCGCCGCAACCGGCCCGGCCGAAAGCTGCTCGCGCGAGAGCCCACCCGCCGCTTACGCGATGCCGGGCCAGCGTTCGCGAACCTGGCGGCCGGCATAGAGGGCCGCATCGCCAAGCGACTCCTGGATCCGCAGCAGCTGATTGTATTTCGCCACGCGGTCGCTGCGGCTGGCACTGCCGGTCTTGATCTGGCCGGTACCCAGACCGACCGCGAGATCGGCGATCGTGGCATCCTCCGTCTCGCCGCTACGGTGGCTGGCAATCGAGGTGTAGCCGCTGCCGTGGGCCAGCTGCACCGCCGAGATCGTTTCGGTGAGCGTGCCGATCTGATTGACCTTCACCAGGATGCTGTTGGCGATCTTCTCCTCCACGCCCCGGGAGAGCCGCTCGACACTGGTCACGAAGAGGTCGTCGCCAACCAGCTGCACCCGTGCCCCGAGTTTGTCGGTGAGCAGCTTCCAGCCCTCCCAGTCGTCCTCGCTGCAGCCATCCTCGATCGAGACGATCGGGTAGCGGCCGGCGAGACCGGCCAAAAACTCGACCATCCCGGCGGAGTCGAGCGACTGCCCCTCGATCGCGTAGCGGCCCGCCTTGGCGTCGTAAAATTCCGTGGCGGCCACGTCGAGGGCGATCGCGATCTGGCTGCCCGGCTCGTAGCCGGCGGCGGTGATCGCCGCGAGGATCATCTCCAAGGCCTCGCTGCTCGAGCCGATCTGCGGGGCGAAGCCGCCCTCGTCGCCGACGGACGTGGCGAGCTGCTTCTCCTTGAGCACGGCCTTCAGCGCGTGGAAGGTCTCCACACCGGCCCGCAGGGCCTCGTCGAAGGTGTCGAAGCCCAGCGGCATGACCATGAATTCCTGCACGTCCAGCGGGTTGTCGGCATGCGCCCCGCCGTTGACGATGTTCATCATCGGGGCGGGCAGCAGGCGGGCCGCGGCCCCTCCGAGGTAGCGATACAGCGGCAGCCCACACTCCTCGGCCGCCGCATGGGCCACCGCCATCGAGACCCCCAGGATCGCGTTGGCGCCGAGCGACTTCTTGTTGGGCGTGCCGTCGAGTTCGAGCATCCGCTCATCGATGCCCGTCTGGTCGAGGGCGTCGCAGCCCTCGAGTTCTTCCGCGATCTGGGTGTTCACGTTCTCCACCGCCTCGAGCACGCCCTTGCCGAGGTAGACGTTCTTGTCGCCGTCCCGCTTCTCCCAGGCCTCGTGGGCCCCGGTGCTCGCTCCGGAGGGCACCGCCGCCCGGCCGAAGGTGCCGTCGGCCAGCGTCACGTCGACCTCGATCGTGGGGTTGCCGCGGCTGTCGAGAATTTGGCGGGCGTGGATATCGACGATCGTGGACATCGTGGGGGCCTCGTGTGGGATGTGTCTTGAACGGTTTGGCGGCTGGCGGCGGCCCGCGGCGGACCGCCCTGCCGACGCCGGGGACATTGTGCTTGCAAGCCTGCGGCCCGCAAGCCGCCGTTGATTTCAACCCCGTGGGGGCGGCCGTTGGCTGCCGGTGGTCGAGGCGGCACGGCAGCGGTAGGATCGGGGACTCTCGCGGCCATCCAATGCCCTCACGGGGTGTTCATGTTCACCGGACTTGTCGAAGCCCTCGGCACCGTCGTCGATCGCATCGACCAGCCGCCCGGCATCCGGCTCGTTGTGGAGGCCGGAATCGTGGCCGATGATGCGGCGATCGGTGCGAGCATCTGTGTCAGCGGCTGCTGCCTCTCGGTGGTCGGAATCGAGGGTTCGCAGCTGGCCTTCGAACTCGGCCCCGAGACTCTCGTCAAAACCGGCCTCGGGGCCGCCCGGCCCGGCAGCCGGGTCAACCTCGAGCGGTCGCTGAAGCTCTCCGACCGACTCGGCGGCCATCTGGTGACCGGCCATGTCGACGCCGTCGGCAGGCTCGAGACGAAGGCGGAGGACGGCGGCTGGGTCAGCTGCCGCTTCTGGATGCCCGCCGCCCTCGGTGGTCAGGTGGTGCCCAAGGGCTCGATCGCGGTCGACGGGGTGAGCCTGACGGTGGCCGATGTCTTTCCCACGGGATTCAGCGTCGCCCTGATTCCCCACACCCTCGCCGAGACCACCCTTGGCGGCCTCGTCGAGGGGGACGGCGTCAACCTCGAGACCGACCTGGTGGGCAAGTATGTCACCGGCCGGATCGAGGCCTGGCTCGCGGCGGCTGCGGTCGGCCCGCCCGCCACGGGCTCGCGGGAGACGCGGGCATGAGCCGGCCGCCCGGTGGCGGGGCCCCGCGGCAGACCACCGCCTTTTTGAAACGCTGGTTCGCGGAGGTCGGCTACACGATCGACCGCCGCAAGGGGCAGAACTTCCTGGTCGACTTGAACCTGCTCGACCTGCTGGTCCGCTCCGCCGCGATCGGTCCTGACGACATCGTGCTCGAGGTGGGCACCGGCACCGCGGCACTCACCGAACGGCTGGCGGCCGCCGCGGCACGCGTGGTGACCGTCGAGATCGATCCGCGGCTCGCCCAGCTCGCCCGCGACCGGCTATTCGACGCGGGCAACGTCGATTTTCTCGAGACCGACGTGCTCGCCGGCAAGCACCGGCTGGCCCCGGAGGTGCTCGCGGCCCTCGAGCGGGCTCGGGCCGATGCGCGGGGTCGCCTGCTTCTGGTGGCCAACCTTCCCTACTGCGTTGCCACGCCGGTGATCGCCAACCTGCTCGCCCTGCCCCGTCCCTTCGACGAGGCGACCGTCACCATCCAGCGGGAGCTCGCCGAGCGGATCACCGCTCCGGCCGGCTCGAGTCACGCCGGGGCCCTCTCGGCATGGGTCGGATGCCAGGCGACCGCGGAGATCGTGCGGATCCTGCCGCCGAGTGCCTTCTGGCCGCGGCCGAAGGTCGAATCGGCGATCCTGCGGATCGTGCTCGAGCCGGATAGGCGGGCGGCGATCGACGACCTCGACCGTTTCGCACGGTTTGTCAGGGAGATCTTCTGCCACCGCCGCAAGCGGCTCGTGGGCGTGCTCGCCCGGCTGGTGGCCGGTCGCGATTCCGCCGAGGGCCGCGGCCGCGTCGAGCCGGTGCTTGCCGAACTGGGCATCGACGGAGGCCTGCGGGCCGAGGCGGTTGCCGCCGACGACCTCGTGAGGCTCGAGGCGGGGCTGGCTGCCGCGGCGGCCAGCGGCGGTAGAGGAATTCCGTGGAGCGGGTAGACTCGACGCGGTCAGGACAACCAGCGGTCCAATCGAGGGAGGCAACGATGCGATTCATCGAGATGACTGGCAAGGTGCTGATGAGCATGCTCGAGCCGGATGAGGTCTCGCCGGAGGAGCTTCGTCAGGCCGGGCTCACCGACACCTGCCTGGTGCGGATCAACGAGCAGGGAGACATCGAGGTGCGGCGGCCCGATTCGTGGGACGTGGTCGGCGGCCTGCTTGGCAACTTCGGGCCCCGCTGCCAGCAGGCGAGCGGCCGCAGCTGGGCGTCCTGACGCGGTTTCCCGGCGTTCGCCGTCGGGCCGACTGCCGCTGCTTGGCCGGTGGTGAGCGTTGTGCGGCTTCTGCCGAATCGGGCGGTGCTTACGTGCGGGGAGTGGCGCGGAAACTACCGATTGGGCCGTCCCCCTGCCTACAATGCAGGCTGCGGCGTCGCGGGTGCCGAACCTGAGAGGGGCCGCCCGCGTTCCGACGAGGCCCTCGAGACTCCGGCATGCCGTTGTGCGGGTGCCGGGGGCCGACGCCGCACTGGAGAACTTCCCCGTCGTGAATCCCAATCCCGCCAACGAGGCATCCTTCGCGCCGACAATCGTCGATCTTCTGCGGCAGCGGGCGGGATACCGGCCCAACGACCGGGCCTTCACCTTTCTGGTGGATGGCGAGCACGCGGAACTCGAGATCACCTACGCCGAACTCGACCGCAAGGCCCGCTCAGTCGGTGCCTGGCTGGCCGCCTCGGGCATGGCCGGCAAGCGGGTGCTCTTGCTGTATCCCTCGGGCCTCGACTTCATCGCCGCCTTCATGGGATGCCTCTATGGCGGGGCGATCGCCGTGCCCGCCTACCCGCCCCGCAAGAATCGCTCCGTGGAGCGGATCGAGACAATTGCCGCCGACGCCCATGCCTCGGTGGCCCTCACCACCCGCGACGTGCTCGATCGCTTCGACTCCCTGCGGGCCAACGCCCCGAGCCTGGAGACCCTCCTCTGGAAGGTCGACAGCGAACTGGAGCCGCACTGGGCCGACCGCTGGGAGCGGCCCGACATCGACGGCGAGACGCTCGCCTTCCTGCAGTACACCAGCGGATCGACCGGCACGCCCAAGGGTGTGATGCTCTCCCACGGCAACCTGCTGCACAACTCCCTGCGGATCATGCAGGCCTTCGAGATCACCCGCAGCCAGTCGGGCGTCTTCTGGCTGCCGAGCTTCCACGACATGGGGCTGATCGGCGGGATCCTGGTGCCGCTCTACGGCGGAAAGTTCAACGTCATCATGTCGCCGGTGGCCTTCCTGCAAAAGCCGCTGCGATGGCTGCAGGCGATCTCGAAATACCGGGCCACGATCAGCGGCGGGCCGAACTTCTCCTACGAACTGTGCGTCCGCAAGACGACCCCCGAGCAGCGGAAGGGGCTCGACCTCTCCTGCTGGTCGCTGGCCTTCAACGGTGCCGAGCCGGTCCGGCCCGAGACGATCGACGCCTTCTGCGAGGCCTTCGGGCCCTGCGGCTTCCGCCGGGAGGCCTTCTTCCCCTGCTACGGCCTCGCCGAGAGCACGCTGATGGTCACCGGCGGGATGAAGTTTGAGCCGCCGGTGATCCGCTCCTTCGACGCGGCGAGCCTGGAGAACGACGTGGCGGTGCCCCGCGGGAACTTCGCGGCGGGCACGCGGCGGCTGGTGGGCAGCGGCGGCGAGCTGGAGGGCCAGGACGTGGTGATCGTCAACCACGAGACCTTCCAGCCGCAGCCGGCAGGCAGGGTCGGGGAGATCTGGGTCAGCGGCCCGAGCGTGGCCCAGGGCTACTGGAATCGCCGCGAGGCGACCGAGGCCACCTTCGCCGCGATGCTCACCCTGCCCGAGGGCGATCGCAGCGGCCGCCATCCGGGGCCCTACATGCGAACCGGCGATCTCGGCTTCTTTGACGAAGGGGAGCTGTTCGTCACCGGCCGGCTGAAAGACCTGATCATCATCCGCGGCCGCAACCACTATCCCCAGGACATCGAGGCTTCGGTCGAGGCGGCAAGCCCCATCGTGCGGGCCGGCAGCGTGGCCGCCTTCTCGGTGGAGGCCGAGGGCCGCGAGCGGGTGGTGGTGGTGGCGGAGCTGGAGCGGGGCCGGAGAATGTCCGGCGAGATCACCACCGCCTGCGACGCGATCCGCCGCCGGCTCGCCAGCGAGCACGAGATCGCCCTCGAAGCGGTCGTTTTCGTGCGGCCCAACAGCATCCCCAAGACTTCCAGCGGCAAGATCCAGCGGCACCAGTGTCGGCGGCTCTTCGAGAACCGCGAGCTTGCGGCGGTGGCCGAGGAGATCGGCTGGCTGGAGCCAGAGCATCGTGCGGAGCCGGCTGCGGCAGAGCCGCGGCTGGCGAGGCTGCGTCCGGTGGGTGAGCCTGCCCGCGGCGGCGGGCATCGCGAGCTGCCCGAGCCGGTCGTCGAGGCGGTCTTCGAGCATGTCCGAAGGATCGCCAAGGAGCGGGCCCGCGATTTGTCGCTCGACACCAATATCGTCGAGCTCGGCCTCGATTCGCTGGAGCGGATGGAGATCGTGGCGGCCCTGGAAAACACCTTCGGCGGCCGCTTCCCCGAGCAGGTGCTGCCGGTGATCGAGACCTGCCGCGAGGTGGCCGAGGCGATCCTCGACCACCTTCCCGGTGACGGTTCCCCGGCCGGCTCGCGGCCGACGATGACGATCAGCGAGATTCCCGCCGACGCCCATCGCATCGAGGAGTTTCCCGAGGTGCGGGCCCTCGAGCAGAACTTCGCCATGATCCGCGAGGCGGGCCTGGAGAATCCCTACTTCGGCGTCCACGAGGGCGTGGCCGCCGACCGCACCGTGATCGGGGGCCGCGAGCTGATCAGCTGGGCGACCTACAACTACCTCGGCATGGCGGGCGAGCCGGCGGTGGCTGCCGGGGCCAAGGCGGCGATCGACCGCTACGGCACGAGCGCCTCGGCGAGCCGGCTGGTTTCCGGTGAGAAGACGATCCACCAGGAACTCGAGCGGGCGATCGCCGAGTTCACCGGCACCGAAGACGTGATCACCCTCGTGGGAGGCCATGCCACCAACGAGACGGTGATCGGTCACGTGGTGGGGCCGGGAGATCTGATCTTCCACGACGCCCTCGCCCACAACAGCATCCTGCAGGGAGCGATCCTCTCAGGAGCCCGCCGCCGGGCCTTCCCCCACAACGACTTCGAGGCGGCCGACGCCCTCCTCGCCCAGGTCCGCGGGCAGTACCGCCGGGTGCTGATGGTGATCGAGGGGATCTACAGCATGGACGGCGATTTCTCCGACGTGCCGCGGTTCATCGAGGTTGCCAGGCGGCACAAGGCCCTGCTGATGGTCGACGAGGCCCACTCGATCGGGGTCATGGGCCGGACCGGGCGGGGCATCGCCGAGCACTTCGGGATCGACCCGGCCTCGGTCGACCTCTGGATGGGCACCCTCTCCAAGGCCTTCGGCAGCTGCGGCGGCTACATCGCCGGCAGCCGGGCCCTCGTGCAGTGGCTGAAATACACGGTACCCGGCTTCGTCTACTCGATCGGCCTGCCGCCCCCGGCGGCCGGGGCGGCCTTGGCGTCGCTGGAGCTGCTGGAGAAGGAGCCGCAGCGGGTGGCCCGGCTCCAGGAGAATGCGGCGATGTTCATCCGTCTTGCCCGGGAGGCGGGGCTCGACACGGGAGCCTCGGGGGGCTCCGGCGTTGTGCCGGTGATCCTCGGCAGTTCGATCATGAGCCTGCGGCTCTCGCGGGCCCTCTTTGCCCGCGGGATCAACGTGCAGCCGATCCTCTATCCCGCGGTCGAGGAGGCCGCCGCACGGCTGCGGTTTTTCATCACCTCGATGCACACACCCGCCCAGATCCGCGAGACGGTCACGGCGATGCGGGAAGAGCTCGACCGGATCGCGGCGGAGTCTGCGGCCGTGGCCGCCCCTGCCGGCTCCGCCCTTCCGGCTGCGGCGGCCGCCCGGCTATAACCGGCCTCCATGCAGCCCGCCAGCCCGAACCATGCCGTCCCGGTCAACGGGGCCCGTCCTGCCGCCAGACCGCCCGGCAGCCGGGAAACGGCCACCCATCGCCTCGTGCTCCCGGCCGAGGCCAACCACCACGGCACGCTCTACGCCGGCTCCCTGCTCCGCTACGGCCTGGAGACCGCCTACGCCGCCGCCGGGCGGGCCACCGGCCCGGCGGCCAATCTCATGCTTCGCCGGGTGCTCTCGATCGAGTGTCGCGAGGCGGTGCCGGTCGGGGCGCTCGTGGAGATTCGCGGGGCGGTGCTCGAGGTGCGGCAGTGCTACCTTGCGGTGGGCGTGGTGGGGATGCCGCTGCCCGGCCGCGACCTGCCCTGGATGGACGGCCTGTTCGGCTTCGCCCAGGTCGGCGAGCACGGTCTGCCGGCGGAACTGCCGCCGGGCATCGAGACGGCAGGCGAGGATCCCTTCTGGCGGCCGCTGGTCGAGCGATATGCCCGCCTGGCGCGAATCCGCGGGGCGACCGCCGGCTGGCTGGCCGGATCGGGGGACTCCGGGATCAGTACCTGATCTCGAGCCCGAAGTCGACGCCGTTGGTGAAGACGTACTCGTTGCCGCCATCGCGGGGGACCATCTGGTTGTAGGCGGCCAGTTCGGTCTCCACGTACGACTGGTCGGGCTGCACCGCCGTGATTCCCGGCCCCGGCCCGGGCTGCGGCTGTCCGGCCCGGTCGACGAAGATCACCTGATCGGTGGTGTTGCGGGCCACCGTCTGCACCGGCCGCAGGCGGGTCTCGTAGCCGGTGTTCGACGAGGCCCGGGCGATCTGCGAGAGCCACATCCCGGTGTAGCCGACGTTGAGGTTGATCGCCTGGCTGACCTTGAACTGAGCACCAAACCGCCATTCACCGATCGGCGAGAAGACGAAGCGGTGCTCGGCCTGGTTGGTGGTGTCGAGCTGGCCGGTGGTGAAGATCTGGTTGATCAGCGGGGAGTTGGGAATTTCGACGACGGAGGTCGTGCTCCCCTCGCCCAAATCAGCCCCGGCCTGGGTGACATTGACCGTCGTCAGGCCGCCGCCGGCGAAGTTGGTGCGGAGGTAGTCGGCACCCAGGCTGTCGGCGAGGTTGGAGCCGCGGTAGAGGTTGTTCTGCCAGTTGAAGCCGGCGGTGAACTTGCCGCCCGCCTCCCACGACCAGCGGCCCTTCCTGCCGGTGAACATCAGGCCGAACTCCGGCCCAACCATGTTGTTGGAGGTGTAGGTCTCCCAGTCGGCGAGCTGGAAGAGCGATCCCGGCCCGATGCCCGTCAGCGTGGAGGGCGCGTCGCCGGTGAACAGGCCCAGGTCACCGGCCCGGCTGACGACCTCCTCGAAGACATCCCCGCCGGGGCCGGTCACGATCCCGCCGCCGCCGATCCCGCCGCCGCCGCCGCCCGG
>CAZRKH010000008.1:0-40526 GCA_964600785.1 uncultured Chitinophagaceae bacterium | reverse complement strand
CCGGTGAAGCTGTCGGGTCGCCGCCGTTCCAGAAGTACGACGTCTGGGCGAAGGCCAGGGACGGCAGGCAGGCGACAGCGAGGGCGAGCAGCAGGAGGGCCAATCGAGCGGTCGCCCAGCGAAGCGGGCTGCAATAGGCAGGGCAGCCACGAGTCGGCAGAAGGGCTGTGCAGTCGTGTCGCTTGGCAGTGATTCCCATGACCCCCACCCTCGGATGGAAAGTGTGCTCAGATTCCCTACCGCGAAACCGTGTGAAATACGGTTTAATAGGATTATGATAAACTTTGGGATCGCCGCAACCCCCTCTTTAATGAGGGTGTGGCGATCCGTCTCCGTACCATCGTTCAGGGTCGCGATGCGGCTCAGCTGCCGTCGATAACCAGAGGGGTGCCTGCGAGGCGAAGGTGAAGATCGGTAGACCAGCAAGCCTTCGGGGGCCGACCTTTACGCCAGCGGGTTTTTCCACACCAGGCCCGGGAACCGGGCGAAGTCGCTGTCGGTCGAGCAGAGGATGCAGCCGTGCTCGTAGACAAAAGGTGCCAGCCACCAAAACCAGGTAAACGGGGAAAAGGCGTTTCCTAAACCCCCTAGATTTGGTGGCTGGCACCTTTTTTTGCGGGCTATTCTCTGGCCGGGCTATCCTTTTAATCAACATCTTGGGTACTGAACAGCGGATGGCGGTTTTCGAGAAGGCCTGCGGGCTGCCGGTCACCACCGGCTGAGCCACGCCGGCGGCGGTCGCCGCGGGCTGACTTTGACGAAAGACGCACAAGACGCAATGCCACATATCACTGCTGTCCGCCTTGCGGCCCTGCTCGGCCTGATCCTGCTCGCCGCGGCTCGGGCGGAGCCGCCCCTGGAAATCGCCCACGATGGCCTCGTCCGCCGTCTCGAGCGGCAGGGCGACAGCCTGGTAACGACGAGCCTCGCAGTCACCGCGACGGCTGATCAATCCGCCGCGGTGCTGCCCGTCCTCAGTGGAGAGTTTGGCATCCGCCTGGCCGACGGCACGCTCCTGACGGCGGCCGACTATGCCGTCGCCGCAGCCGATGTGGCGGGTGACGCAGCGGCCGGGCCGGTCCGGATCACGCATCGCCGGCTGCCCGATCGCGATTATCCGGCCGGCTCCCCGACCGCCGTCGAGGTCAGCTACCGGCGGCAGGCGCTCGCGGCCGGCGGGCCGCCGATGCTCGTCAAATCGTTGCATGTCTCCGTCCCTGCCGGTGAGCCGCCCCCCGCGGCGATCGAAGTCGAACGGCTCGTCATCACCGCCCCTGCAAAGCGGGGCGGCCGCGGGGAGCCGGTCCTGCTCGATGGCCGGTTCCTGCTCATCCCGCTCGATCCCTCGACGCTCACGCGGCATACCGACGGCAACACGCCGCCCGCCTACACGCATCGCTTCGAGAAGGTGGGCAACCACAGCTTCGTCGACTTCGAGCAGGCCGATCTCGACCCGGCGGCCCCGCCGGGCCTCGTCCGCTGCGTCCACTTTCCGCTGGCGACCCCCGCCGCAGACAGCGGCCGCCTGGTCGAGAGCCACGCGGTGGCACTCGCTGCGGTGCCGGCCGGCAGCTCACCCGAACGGTTCCTGGTGCGGGCCCTCCGGCCGGTTCCCCGGGCCCACACGCACTACAACAACTGGTTCGACCCGGCCGGCAAGAAGCTCGCTGGCGACTCGCTGCCGTCGATCCACAGGGCATTCACGGCGGCCCTGGCCGGGAGCGGCGTCCGGCTCGACGCGATCGTGCCCGACAACGGCTGGCAGGACCGCCGCAGCATCTGGGAGCCGGCCCGCGGGGCGTTCCCCCGCGGCATGGTCGATCTGGCGGAACTGGGCGCGACGCTCCGCGATCAGGGCACGACGCTCGGCCTCTGGATGTCGCTTGATCAGACGACCAACGACATCGGCTGGCTGACGTCCCAGGGGTATCGGCAGGCTGTGCCAAATGCCTATTTCCGCCGGTACTTTCCCCACCTCTCCCTCGCCGATGAAACCTATCGCGACGCCCTGGCCGCCCAGCTCGCCCGGCTGGTGGACGAGTGCGGCGTGGGCTACTTCAAGTTCGACTTCAACCACCTCTCCCATGCCGTTCCCACCGATCGTCACGGGCACGAGGCGGAAGTCGCGGCGATGCTCGGTCTCTGCAAGCTCGTGCGCGACAAGGGAGCCTTCGTCAACGCCACCAACTGGACATGGCATGCTCCAGCCTGGCTCCTCCATGCCGATACTGTCTGGCTCTTGGCCGGCGACGACGGATTCAACGCCAACTGGCCGGAACTTGCCGGCCGGGCCCAGGCCACCACCGATCGCGACGTCTACTTCTGGCGGATGTGGGGCGATCCTGCCGACCGGCCCTGGTTTCCCGTGTCGGCGGTGATGACCCACGGGATCATCCGCAACGCCTGCGGGCAGATGTCGTTTCCCACCGACACCCCCCGCGACTGGTGCGACCATGTGCTGATGCACTACGGCCGCGGAACGCTCCTGCGGGAGTGGTACCTCTCACCGGCAGTCGTCGAGCCGCACGAGTGGGAATCACTGCTCGCCGTCCACCGCTGGGCAGATGCCCGGCGGCCAAGCCTGGCGCACGCCTGCTATGTCGGCGGCCGCCCCGACGAGGGTCATGTCTACGGGTATGCCGGCTTTGATGACGCCGGCTCCTCGGGCACGCTCGTGGCCCGCAACCCCGCCGCGGCCGCCGCAACGCTCCGCGTGCCGCTCGACGATGCGACGCTCTTCACCGGCGAGGTGGGCTCGGCCTGGCGGGCGCGGGTCGTCTATCCCTGGCGGGAGGATCTGCCCGGGCGGCTGGTCGCCGGCGAGCAGGCGGAGTTCGTAATTCCGGGCTACGCGACGGTGGCGATCGAACTGGAGCCGGGGGAACCGTTCGCCCCGCTGGCGCAGCGGCCTTCCGCCGTGGAGGCCGTCACCCGGCGTGGGCCGGGGCGTGCGACGGTCGAGCTGGCCGACGTGACCGCCGGGCGACTGGAACTGCTTGTGATTGGTCGCCCGACCCTCCCGGAGGTGCTCCTCGACGGCGCCACGGCCCGGCCGCTGCGAACGGCGGTCGGCAGGCTCAATGCCTTCGCCGGCTACGCTCGCGACGGCATGACGAGCGAGGCGGCCGCTCCCTGGGAGATGGCCTCCTTCACGCTGGCCTCCCCGGCCGGCAGGCCGCTCGCGATCGAGGTGCGGGGGGAGGGAATGACGGCCGAGGCCTGGGTTCTGGCCGACCTGCCGACCGCGAACGGCCCGCCGGCCGATCGCCCGACACCGCTTTCCTTTCCCGGCTCATACCGCGAGACCGTGCCGGTTCTCGCCGGGCCCGTGGCCCCGCCCCGCCGGGCCACCCCCGCGGAGATCGCCGCGGCGACCGCCGCCCGCATCGAACTCGAGGTGTTCGGAAACGACGCTGGCCGGTACGGCGACAAGACGGTCGCGCTCGCGGGAGCGGCGGTCGGCGTGCTGCCCGCCTGCGGCGATGCCTGGCGACCGGCGAGCCTGCCGCTCGATGCCGAGGCCCGCGGCCGGCTGGCCGCGGAGAACATCGTCTCGATCCGCAGCAGCGACCCGGCCGACAAGTTCAAGGTTCGGCGGGTTCGGATCGTGCTGGAGTTGCCCGACGGCACCGAACTGACCGGCCCGTCGAGCAAGGCCTTTGTGAGCGACCCCGACTGGGCCCACGCCGACGCCGCGGCAGCCTTTGCAGAGCCGGTTGATTCCGGTCCGATCAGCATCAGGCTCTGACCGCCGGCACGAACGGCGCGGGCCGCAGAGCCTTGCCAGCCGGGACGGGTGCGAAGCGGACTCCCGCCTCCGGACGGTGACGATAGCGAGGTGCAGCACACCGGGCAGGGAGGCCGCCTCCCCGACCCCCTCCCCAAGTCTTGAGCCGGTTCTTGTGAGAGAATCCGCATGCCCTTGTTGGGGCTTGAAAGGGTTCTCGGAAGAAGAAGCGACGCAGTGTAGAGCAGATCGTGGGCTTGCTTCGACAGGCTGATGTGAACCTTGGGAAGGGCTCGACCGTGCCTGATGTCTGCCGACGGTTTGGATATCAGCCAGCAGACCTACTCCCTTGGCGGACCGGGCACCGCCACGAAAGGGTGGTCGCGGCAGGACGGCGGAATCCGTCCGGCGGGCCCAAGGGAAAGGAGAAGGTCTCCAAAAGAAGGGCCTGGGTGCTCGGTCAGAACCCACGCACGCATCAGGTGCCGCGGAAGCGGTGAAAACACCGGAGATTGCCAGCTTCGAGTGCCCTGTAGCAGACTGTGGAACAAGTCTGCCGCCGCAGGATGCGGCGTCCGGCGACCCCCAAAAACCTCGGCTTTTGGGGGAGTCGCTCAAGTGGAAAAAGGCCATGGAGGGCTTTTTCCACAGGCAGGTAGCCCACGCCCGACGGTTCAACGGCCGGCCGCCACCACTGGCCAGCGTCATCGCCCCCCCGCGGCAGCACTCCGGCCGGCCGCTGTGGCGGCCGGGAAAGCAACCGCGAACGACCGGCTTGAAGAACTGCTCGCGCGGGTCGGCAGCCTCGCCAACGACGGCCGCCACGCCGATGCCCTCGCCGCCTGCGAGGCCTCGGCCCGGGAGATCGGCCCCGCCCCGGAGCTGTTTTTCATGATGGGGATGCTCCACCAGGCCCACGGCGACCTCGAACGTGCCGAAGGATGCTTCCACAAAACCCTCTACCTCGATCCGCACCACGAGGAGGCGGCCCTCAGCCTGGCACTGGTCGCCGGCTGCCGGGGTGACGAACGGATGGCGGAAAGCTACCGTGGCACCGCGGCGAGGATCTTTTCGCGAAAGGCGGAGCGATGAGCGGAAGCCGACACGCGGGGACCCGGGAATCAGCCGAGCGAAGCGTCATCCAGCCGATGCCGGAATGCTGGAGCCGAATCGGCGTGGCCGGCGACCGCAGCTGCCCGGAACTCGAGCAGTTCATCCACTGCCGCAACTGCCCGGTCCTCGCCGAGGCGGCGAGGGGATTTTTTGACCGCGATGCCCCCGATGGCTACCTCGAGCAGTGGGCGGCGATTCTCGAGCGGCCGGAGGAGCAGGCCGATCCCGACGCGGTGAGCATGCTGGTGTTTCGCATCGGTCCGGAATGGCTCTCTCTGGAGACCGAAAGCCTCGTCGAGGTCACCGAGATGCGTCCTCTGCACGGCGTGCCCCACCGCCGGGGCGGGGTGCTCGAAGGGATCGTCAACATCCGCGGTCAGCTGCAGCTGACGGTATCGCTGCCGAGGCTGCTCGGGCTCGATGTCGAGCCACCACGCCATGCGACCGCCGGGCAGCCCGAGGCGGACATCGGCTCGGGACCCGTGCCCAGGCTGCTCGTGGTGGAGCATGGCGGCTGGCGGTGGGTCTTTGCCGTCGATGAGGTCGCCGGGGTGCACTCGGTGCCGAAGTCGGCCCTGCGGGCCGTTCCGGCCACGGTCGGCCAGGCCGGCGAGCGGCGAGCCAAGGCGCTTGTCGACTGGCAGGATGAGGTTGTCGGCCTGCTCGACACCGTGCGGCTCTTCGAGAACCTCGACGAGGCGGTGGGGAGCTGACATGGCTGACGACCTCAGCGGATTCTCGATGCTCGAACTGTTTCGCCTCGAGGCGGAAACGCAGACGGCCGCCCTCTCCGCAGGCGTGCTGGCAATCGAGGAGACGCAGCGTTCTCCCGAGACGATCCGTGCGATGATGCGTGCCGCCCACTCGCTCAAAGGCGCCGCAAGAATTGTCGGCCTCGATCCGGCCGTGCAGGTGGCCCATGCCCTCGAGGACTGTTTCCTGCTCGCCGGGAAAGGAGCGTTCGAGGTCGGACCGGAGCACGTCGATCTGCTGCTTGCGGGGATCGACTTCCTCGCCTCGATCGCCAAGGCCGAGGATGCGACCGACGAGGGCAGTGAATGGCCGGCGAAAGCCGAGGCGGTGGTCGCCGATCTCGAGGGCCTGACCTCCGCCGCCCCCCCGTCACCCCCGCAGGAGCCCGAAGCCGAGCCGGCGGCGGCGGCCACGCCCCCACCCCCCCCGGCGGCGATGCCTGAAGCACCCAAGGCCACGCCGCAGGAAGCCCCGCGAGTCGAGAGGCCTCCTGCGTCGATCGAATCGACCGACCGGGTCGTTCGCGTCTCGGCCGAAAGCCTCAGCCGGCTGGTGGCCCTGGCCGGTGAGTCGCTGGTGGAGTCGCGGCAGCTGCGGCCCTTCGTCGATGCGATGGTGCATCTGCGGGGTCGACAGGTCGATCTGTGTGACCGGCTCTCGGCGATCGAGGAGCGGCTCAAGACGGGAGCCCATGCCCTGCCCGCCGCGGAGCTGGAAAACCTCGCCCGGGCCCACCGCGAGGCGGAGGAATGCCTTGGCGGGCTGACGAAGCAGGTCGAGGAGTTCGAGGCTTTTTCCCGCCGCAACGAAGACCTCTCCGGACGACTGCACCACGAAGTGATCAAAAGCCGCATGCGGCCCCTCGACGACGGCATCAAGGGGTTCCCACGGCTCGTTCGCGACGTCGCGAGGCAGCTCGGAAAGCAGGTCCGTTTCGAGGTTCAGGGCGATCAGACCGGGGTCGACCGCGACATTCTCGACAAGCTCGAGGCGCCGCTGTCACACCTGATCCGCAACTCGCTCGACCACGGTCTCGAGCCCCCGGCCGAACGCGAGGCAGCGGCGAAGCCCCCGGTGGGCACGATCCGACTGGAGGCCGGCCACCGGGCCGGAATGCTCAACATCACGCTCATCGACGACGGCCGCGGCATCGACACCGAGCGGCTCAAGGCCCGGGCCATCGAACGCGGCCTCGTCTCGCAGACGGTCGCCGATCAACTCAACGATCTCGAACTGCTCGAGTTCCTGTTCCTGCCCGGCTTCTCGACGAAGGACTCGGTGAGTGAGATCTCCGGTCGCGGCGTGGGGCTCGACGTGGTGCAGAGCATGGTCAAGGCCGTCGGCGGCAACGTGCGGGTCTCGACCAGACCCGGCCACCGCACCACCTTCACCCTCCAACTGCCGATTACGATGTCGGTCATCCGGGCGTTGCTCGTCGACATCGGTGGCGAGCCGTATGCCTTCCCGCTGATGCGGATCGACCGGATCATCCATTGCCGGCACGAGGAACTGCGGACAGTCGAGGGACGGCAATATTTCGACCGCGACGGTGTCTCCGTGGGGCTCGTGCTCGCCTCGCAGATTCTTGACGTCCCGCAGCCGGCACCACCCCCCGATCCCATGCCGGTGGTCGTGATCAGCGACCGCGGCCAGCAATTCGGGCTGATCGTGGATGCCTATCTCGGCGAGCGCGACCTCGAGGTCCGGCCCCTCGACCCGAGGCTCGGCAAGGTGCCCAATGTCAACAGCGCGAGCCTGCTGGAAAACGGCGGCCCTGTGCTGATCGTCGACGTCGAGGATCTCGTGAGGTCGATCGACAACGTGCTCGCCGGACGCCGCCTCTCGCGGGTGGAGTTTGAGCGGATGGCCGAACGGGAACGACAGCGAAAACGAATCCTCGTGGTCGACGACTCGATCACCGTCCGTGAACTCGAGCGGCAGCTGCTGCAGTCGCGGGGTTATGCGGTCGATGTCGCCGTCGACGGAATGGACGGCTGGAATGCGGTTCGCGAGGTGCACTACGACCTGATCGTGAGCGACATCGACATGCCGAGGATGGACGGCATCGGGCTGGTCTCGCTGATCAAGGCCGACCCGGCAAGGAAGGACATCCCGGTGGTGATCGTCTCCTACAAGGACCGCGAGGAGGACCGGCTCCGCGGACTCGACGCCGGAGCCAACCGCTACCTCACGAAGAGCAGTTTTCACGACGAGACTTTTCTGAACACGATCATCGATTTGATCGGAGAACCGGCACGGTGAGAATCGGCATCGTCAACGATGTTCCCGCCGCCCGCGAGGCTCTGCGTCGGGTGGTCGCCGGCCTCCGCGAGCACGAGGTCGCCTGGACCGCAGCCGACGGCCTCGAGGCGGTGACGATGGCTGAGAGGGATCGGCCCGACCTGATCCTGATGGATCTCATCATGCCGGGACTCGACGGCGTGGAGGCGACCCGGCGGATCATGAACAACTCCGCCTGCGCGATCCTCGTGGTCACCGCGACGGTCAGCGGGAGCATCTCCCTCGTCTACGAGGCGATGGGCCACGGGGCGCTCGACGCGATCGACACCCCGGTCCTGGGTCCCGGCGGGGATCTCGCCGGCGGAGGGGCTCTGGCCGAGAAGATCAGCATGATCGCCAAGCTCGTGGGCTCCTCTCCAACGGCCCCGGCCAGGACCTCACGTGATGCCTCGCCGATCCTGCTGGCGATCGGGGCGAGCACCGGCGGGCCGAGGGCAATCTCCGAACTCCTCGCTCCCCTGCCGACGGCCTGGAACGTGGCGACGGTGATCGTGCAGCATGTCGATGTGGCGTTTGCCGCGGGCCTGGCCGACTGGCTCGGCGACCGCATCGCCCGGGAGGTGCGGGTGATCAAGCCGGGCCACCTGCCCCGTGCCGGGGAGGTGCTCATCGCCGGCACGAACGACCACCTCGTGCTCTCGTCGACCGGCAGGCTCGAGTACACCGAGTTCCCCCGCGATGTCTTCTACCGGCCGAGCGTCGATGTCTTCTTCACGAGCCTCGCCGAGCACTGGCGGCGCGGGGTTGGCGTCCTCTTGACCGGTATGGGCCGGGACGGGGCCGCGGGACTCGGCCGCCTGCGTGATCGTGGCTGGCACACGATCGCTCAGGACGAGGCGAGCAGCGTGGTCTGGGGGATGCCCAAGGCTGCCGCCGAGGCGGGGGCCGCCGTGGAACTCCTGCCGATTGACGAGATGGCCGCGGCGGTCGCCTCTCGGCTCGACAACGACCGGGCTGCCGGTTGATCAGCCGGCGGCCGCCTCGATCGCCGCCATCACCGCAAGGGCCGTTGCTTCCCGACGATCAAGGGCGATCACCTGCACTCCGACAGGCAGGCCTTCGCTCTCCTCGACGGTGTGGCGTGCCGCGGCGAGCACCGGATCGGTGGAGCGGTCGGCCAGGAGGGCATCGTCGGCGAGGTCCTCGGCACAGACACGCCCCACCGGCACGCTGCCGGCCGGCAGGTCGAGCAGGTTCGCCAGAAAGCAGGGCATCGCCGCGAGGGTCAGCCGACCGGCGGTGCCATGCCGCAACGCGGGCACGGCCGAAACGGGGCAGACCACCGCCCGCACACCCTCACTCCGCGACCACGCGGCCACGCCCCTGGCCAGCCGGTCCCGGCGGGAGATCAGGGCATCCAGCCCCGCTGTCCCGCGAGGGCCGGTGTGGCGAATCGCCTCAGCCTCGAGGTTGCGGCCGGCCGCGGCGACCGCCCAGGCCAGCGGCGGCCGCACCCAGCGGGGCAGGCCCCCGATGCGGAGCAGCTCCGCGACCGGTGGGATCGGCGGTGAACCGGCGAGCATGCGGCGGATCGAGCGACCCCCATCACTCGCGAGGATTCCCAGGTGGATCCAGCCGGCGTGTTCAAGAAGCGTGTCGTCGCACCGAATCATCTGGCAGCCAGACTCGCCGAGGCCCTCGACCGCCCTCCGCACCGCCCGCCGTACCGCGGCGGCCGCCGGCACGATCCCCGCCCCGTCCCACCAGGCGATCCGCATGCCGCCGGGGCCGTCGTTTGTCGTCGGCGAATCGGCCTGCAACGCCGACAGTGCCAGCGCCGCATCGCCAACGCAGCGGGTGAGAAACCCCGCCCGCGGCGAGACACCGCGGAGGTGCGGCATTGTCGAGACCCCGCCCATTCCCCCGAGCGTTGCGGCGGACGGGAGATAGCCGACCACGCCGCAGGCGTGGGCGGGCTGGCGGATGCTGCCGGCGAGGTCGTTGCCGATCGCCAGCGGCACGACTCCCGCCGCGACGAGGGCCGCATCACCCCCGCTCGATCCGCCCGGTCCCCGGTCAGGCCGTTGAGGATGGAGCGTGCGACCAAACACGGGGTTGTCGGTCTCGTGGAGATACATCGCCTGCGGCACGTTCGCCTTGCCGATGCACAGCCCACCGGCGGCACGCAGCCGCACCACGAGGTCGCCGTCGGCGGTGTCACGGCAGCCCAGACGGGCCGGGATGCCCAGCGTGGTCTGCAGCCCGGCGACCGGAAAACATTCCTTGACGCTCACCGGCACGCCGGCAAGCCGACGGCCATCCCCGGCCGCGATCCCGCGGGCCTCCTCGGCCACCGCCTCCCAGCGTGGCTGCACGAGGGCATTGAGCCGGGCCAGTTCGTCGCAACGCTCGCGGGCGGCCGCCACCGCGTCAACCGCCGCGAGCCGGCCCTCCCTCACGGCATCCGCGGCGATCGCCAACGGTCCGACAGGCTGCCGCCGCGGCCGGCCGCTCACGGCAGCGAGAAGAGATCGTCGGCCGACTCGATCGCAGCGGCGGGTTGTGCCTCGAGCGGCAGGCAGCCGGCCGCCCAGATCACCTCGTTCCCGGCCACCACCCCGACCACCACCACCTCCTCGCCAAGCCCGGCCGACGGCTCGTCCCGCGAGAGCACCACAATCTCGGGCTCGTTCGGCTTGGCGTTCAGGCGACGAACCGTGGTGCTCCACAACGGACCGAGCCGTCGGCTGGGGCCCATCTCCGCGGGCAGCACCACGCCGTCGGCCTTGCGGTTCTTCGTCCGCATCCAGAGGCCCGCCAACGTCGCGAGCGTGTCGTGCACCGACTCCTCGGCGGCGATCCGACCGACGGCTTCGGCAAGCGGCTGTGGAACCTCTCGGGCCGCCGCGGAATCGGCGGCGGCCTGGTCGAGCATCACCGCCTCCTCGCCGAGCCCGGCGAGACTCATGTACCAGGCGAACCAGGTCTTTTTACGGTCGGCAATCGGTGCCCCTTCAGGCAGGGCAAGCACCGCATCCAGGGTTTCCCCGGCCCGCTCGGCGGCAGCGGTGATGCCGCTGAGGTCGAGTGGCTCCGGCTCCGGCTTTGGCTCCGGCTGGGGTTCGGGCTGGGGCATCGCCCCGCCGCCCGGCGGGGTATCCCAGGGTGAGCCGCCGGCGGCAGCCACCGCCGCGTCGGTTCCGTTGTCGGCTCCAGCCGCGGCGTCATCAACAGGACCGGCAGCATCGGGACCGCCGGAAGCCACGTCGTCGAGGCCGGGCATGCTGCCGGCATCGGGGAGTCTGTCAAGCGGGCTGGCTCCACCGCCGGGGCGGAACTTCGCCGGCAGGATAAACGCCAGGCTCTCCGGCACATACTGACGCAGGTTGAAGTCATCGCGACCAAAACCCCACAGCAGGATCGCCAGCACGATCGGGATCGAAAGCACGCCCCCCATCATTACCGCGAGCATCGCCCCGATGCCGCTCTTCTTGCGACGCGGCTTTGCTGTCTTGGCCTTCTCCTCTTTGCCGGCCTTCTTCTTTTTGCCGGTGGCCTTGGTGTCGGCCGGTGTCTCGGCGCCGGTTGCCGCAGCGGCGGCTCCCACGGCCGCCGCCTCACCGACACCCTCCAGCGGAACGCCGGAGGGCTCCGGGGCGTCGGGATCAAAGCCGCCCTCGAAGTCCGGCGGGCCGATGTCGCCCCCGTTGTCGACGACGGCCTCGTCGCCCTCATCGCCCCAGGGCATTTCGTCACTGCCCCACTCCAGTCCGCCGGCCTCCTGCGAAGTCTCCCCGGAGAGGTCAACGCTGCCAGTCGCGTCGTCGAGTTCACCAAAACCGGGAAACTCCGAGACCTGTTCGGACTCATCGCCAGCCTGCAGCCCGTCATCGCCGGAAAATGCCTCGTCCGGCGGCCCGCTTGTTCCACCGTCACCAGCGGCCTCACTGAGCCAGCTCGACACGTCGAAGTCTTCGGGGACCGGCTCGTCGGGCGATTCCCCGCTCAACGACAGACTCTCGGCGTCGCCCGCAGGCGGGTCGCTTGCAGTTGCCGCGGCGGGCACCTCATCCTCCGCCGGTTCGTCGTCGCCACCTCCGGCGAGCGACCACTCGTCCGGCACGATGCCCGACTGTCCGGTGCCGATCTGGATCGCCGAAGAACTCACGGCCGAGGCGTCGGCAGGGAGTTCCTCTGCGGCAATCTCGTCGAAGACACCCTCCGCCGGGCCGAAGTCGCCGAATCCGAAGGGATCGTCAGCCTCCTCGGTAGCCGCATCCGCATCCTGCTCGGCCGGTTCAGAGGCGGCCGGCTGAGGCGGTGACACGATACCCGGATCATTCCCCAGATCGCTCGAGGGTTCATTCCCCTGACCATCGGTCAATTCATCAGCGGGCAGGCCGGCATCAGCAGGCAGACCAGCCTCGCCGCCGCCGATATCGAGGTCGAGTTCGCCGAAATCGACGCCAGAGCCACCGCCCTCGACTTCCGCCTCGATTCCCGCCCAGGGATCCTCCGGGAGATCCTCCTGGTCCTGCTTGTCGTCTGCCATCGTACCGGCCCCCTGAAGCTGATCCTCTGCAGCGAATTGAATTGTCTCGGCCGTCACGGGGCCGTCACGGGGCCGTCACTGGCCCAAGCCGCCGACAAGTCTACCACCGCTCTTGCGGCTGGTTCCAGCAAGCCCGGGCGGGCTTCTGCGGGGTCGGCTACGCCGGTTCAACACCGTGAGCCGGCCCGTAGCGGAGGGCCAGGCTCTCCAGGAGCCAGTCCGCCGTCTGGGCTTCGCCGGTGGCCGCCGCGACGAGCGGGCCCGACTCCAGCAGCCGGCCGCGGGCGTGGACCCGCTGCCGCAGCCAATCGAGCAGGCTGCGAAAATCCCCCTCGGCGATCGCCTTCTCGAGGCCCGGCTGCTCCCGCTGTACCGCGGCCATCAGTTGGGCCGCATACAGATTGCCCAGCGTGTAGGTCGGGAAGTAGCCCACCAGTCCCGCCGACCAATGGATGTCCTGGAGCACCCCTTCGGCGGCATTCGACGGCCGCAGGCCGAAGTCCCGCTCACAACGCTCGTTCCAGGCGGCCGGCAGGTCGGCCACCGGAAGCTCTCCCTGGACCATCGCCCGCTCGAGATCAAAACGGAGCATCACGTGCAGGTTGTAGGTCACCTCGTCGGCCTCGACCCTGATCATCGAGGGCCGCACGACGAGCATCGCCTCGTGCATCTCTTCGAGGCTGACGTCGGCGAAGCCGCCGCTCGCCTTTCGCAACAGCGGCAGGCACCATCGCCAGAATGCCGGCGATCGGCCGACCAGGTTCTCCCAGAGCCGCGACTGCGACTCATGGATGCCAAGCGAGGCGGCCTCTCCCGGCGGCAGCCCGTGCCACGACTGCCGCAGACCCTGTTCGTAGAGGCCGTGGCCCGCCTCGTGCAGCACGCCAAAAAACGAGGTCGGGAAAAAGTCCTCGTCCCAGCGGGTCGTGATCCTGCAGTCGTCCGGACCGATCGTGGTGCAGAAGGGATGGGCCGTGGTGTCGAGCCGGCCGCGGTCGAAGTCAAAACCGATCCGCCCGGCCACTTCCCGCACCAGGGCTTCCTGAACCTCGCGTGGGAGTCTGCGGCGGACCGGTCGATCGCTCGGGCTCCGCGGGCCTCCGCGGAGCTGTGCCAGGAGCGAGACGAGGCCCTCGCGAAGGCTGCTGAAGGTCTCGGTGATCGCCGCGGCACGGCCCCCTGGCTCGTATTCGTCGAGCAGGGCGTCATAGGGCTCGAGATCGGGCCGCCGGCATGCCGCCTGCTCCCGCTTGAGTGCGAAGATCCGCTGCAGCCAGGGCTCCAGCGACGCCCAGTCTGAATCACGGCGGGCGACCACCCAGGCCTGCTGGGCCTCAACGCCGGTCGAGGCCAGCTCTTCCACCAGTCGAGACGGCATCCGCGTCCGGCAGTCGCGATCGTAGCGGAGCAGCCGAATCGTGGCGGCCGCGTCGGCGTCGTCTCCCTCGGCCAGCGGCCCCTCGGCGAGCCTCGCGAGCTTGTCACCGAAGGCGGGGTCGATCCAGCGTTCGTGCACGATGCTCGCGAGGGCCGCCGCCTGTCCCCGCGGTAGCCCGCTGCCGCAGGCGGCAACATCGTCTGTTCGTCCCAGCCGAGCAGCGCCTCCACATCCGACAGCACCGCCGTCCCGCGGGCGTGTTTGCAGACCTCGCTGAAAATTTGCAGCTCGTCGGACGGTCCTTCGATGTCGTTGGGCGAGTTGACCGGGGTCGCGGCGGCGGGATCGTTCACGAGAGCCTCGTGGGAGAAAGTGGCTGGCGGTGACTACGATTGTGGGACACGATCACGCCCAGGCAAACCCCCGCAGACTTCGACAGGTTCCACGGATGCAGCTCGACGCACTGGTTATCGCCCCGCACCCGGACGATGCCGAACTGGGTATGGGCGGCACGATCGCCCGGATGCTCGCCGACGGGATGGCCGTGGGCGTGCTCGATCTTACCGACGGAGAGCCGACCCCCCGCGGCAGCCGTGAACTGCGGGCCAGGGAGTCGGCCGAGGCGACCGCCGTGCTGGGCATTCCCTGGCGTGAACAGGCCGGCCTGCCCAACCGCAGTCTCGAAGCCACGCTCGCCGCGCGGGCGGTGGTGGCGGGCGTGATCCGCCGCACCCGCCCGCGGTGGCTATTCGCACCGCACTGGCAGGACGCCCATCCCGACCATCTTGCCGCTACCACGCTGGCCGAGGCAGCCCGCTTCTGGGCCAAGCTCACCAAGACCGACCTCCCCGGCGAGCCGTTTCACCCCCGGAGGATTTTCCACTACCCCTGCGTGCACCTGCAGATAGTCGACCCGCCGGCATTCGTGGTCGACGTGACCGACACCTGGGACCTCAAGCTCCAAAGCCTCCGCTGCTATGCCAGCCAGTTCCCGCCACCGTCCGGCGACGGCCCTCCGGGGGTGCTCGAGCGGGTCGAGGCGGCAGCCGCCTGGTGGGGAGCCTCGATCGGCTGCCGCCACGGCGAGGCCTTCTACGCCCGGGAGCCGGTGGGCCTGACGGGGCTTGGCCTGCTTCGCTGAGGCCCGGCTCGCCGAGCGGGGCGGGGATCGCTGCATCCGTCCCAAACCGCAGAGCCGCCCCGCCTTTCCCGGAGACCTCCGACCCCCTGACACGATCGGGCCGCACGCCCGGGCCGTGCCGACAAAAACTGGGCCTCTTGCCGCACCACGGCCGATATTTCAGCCGAGCCGCAGCGGGGCCGGCGTGCCGGGCGGCCTGCGGCACTGCCGCGGTCGTCCCATCCAGCAACACAAGCGAGAGGTCACCCATGGCAGCCCGCGACATCAACGTGATCGCTCTGGTCAAGGGCTCGGAGCGGTATGTGTTTCTCTTCGATGACCAAAGCCGCACTGAGGCGCTCAAGACGCTCGGCCGCTACGCGGCCGACCCCGACCTGAGTTTCTCCTGGTACGACGCGGCCGTACTCGGGCAGAAGGTGCGGCAGAGCGCCTGCCGATCGGCCCGCACCCGCTTCGTGCCACCCGCCGACCATGCCGCCTGAACGTCCACGCCGAACGGATCGCGGACGTCCACCCGCGGCGGGGATTGCATGCGGGCGGGCCATCGAGCGGTTTCTCCGCCATCTCGAGGCCGAACGCAACGCCTCGCCGCTGACCTGCAAGAGCTACCGCGAGGATCTCCTGCAGCTTGCCGGCTTCCTTCAATCCGCGGGCTGTGAGTCACCGGCCGAGGCGAAAAGCGGCCTGTTGCGCCGCTACGCCGCGGCCCTGCATGCCTCCGGCTACGCCGCCTCCACCACCGCGAGAAAACTTGCCTGCATGCGGAGCTTCTACCGCTTTGGCCAACGGGAGGGCTGGGTCGAGGGCAACCCCGCCCGGCCGGTGAAAAGCCCGCGGCGGGGCCGGCCGCTGCCGAAGTTTCTGACATGCGACGAGATCGCCAGGCTGCTCGCAGCCCCCCGCGGGAAGCGGTCGGCCGATCTTCGCGACCGGGCGATTCTGGAGCTGATGTATTCCTCGGGGGTTCGCGTGGGCGAATTGGCCAGCCTTGACGATGGCGACCTCGACCTCGACTCGGCCACGATCCGCATCCGGGGCAAGGGCCGCCGTGAAAGGCTGGGCATCGTGGGCTCCCATGCCGCGACCGCGGTGCGGGCATGGCTGGCAGCCCGCCCTCCCCGACGGACCGCCGAGAAGCCGTTGTTCACCAACCGCTTCGGCACCCGGCTCTCGGTGCGTGGCGTGGCCAGACTGCTCGAGAAGCGTCTTGGCGAGGCCGGGCTGACCGGTCGTGCGAGCCCCCACACCCTGCGGCACAGCTTCGCCACCCATCTGCTCGATGCCGGGGCCGACATCCGCAGCGTGCAGGAACTCCTGGGCCACAAGAGCATCGTGACCACGCAGATCTACACCCACGTCACCACCGCCCGGCTGCTCGAGGCCTTCGACCGGGCCCATCCACGATCCGGCCGTGGCTGAATCTTGGCAGCTGAACTTTGGCAGCTGAATTTTGGCAGCTGAATTTTGGCAGACTGCGGAGCAGGTCTGCCGCCGCGAGCAGTCAGACGAGGCCGCGTCGCACCGCCCAGACCGCCGCCTGAGTGCGGTCGGAGACGGCGATCTTGCGGAGGATGTTTTGCACATGCTCCTTGACCGTCTCCACACTGATGGTCAGCGACTGGGCAATTTCCTTGTTCGACAGCCCCAACGCCATGTGCCTGAGCACCTGAGTCTCCCGCTGGGTAAGCGGAATGTCGGGATCAGGCGCCGCGATCCGGTTGGCCATCGTGGTCGCCACGCGGCGAAGTTCTCCCGCCCGCAAGGGCTGCTCGCCCGCGGCAGCTCCGGTGATCGAATCGAGCATCTCGCTGCGACTCGAGCCCTTGAGGATGTAGTCGTGAGCCCCGGCGGCCACGGCCCGGGCCACGTAGGTGGGGTTGTCGAAGGTCGAGAGCATCACGACCCGCACCGCCGGCATGTCAGCCCGCACCCGCTCCAGCGCCGCGATCCCGTCCTTGCCGGGCATCCGGATGTCGAGCAGAAGCACGTCGGGCTTGAGTTTCTTCGTGAGCTTGATCGCCTCGTCACCGCTCGAGGCCTCGCCCACAATCTTGACGTTCGACCCTGAAAAAAGACCGGCCAGTCCCTTGCGAACCACCTCGTGATCGTCTGCGATCACCACCTTGATCGGCATCGTGTTCCTCTGCGTGCCTGATTGTCTCGCCTGCCGCGGTCCGCACCCGACGGGCGCGAGCAACCGGCACAGGCGTTCGCGGCAGCCATCGCCGCGTGTCCTTCACAAGATATTAACAGTTCAAAAATTTTGATTCAAACGGCCTCCCCGTTTTCGGCAGAAGTTCCCTCTCCCGAGGCGATTCGCCGCCCTCACCCGAACGATGAAGGATCACGAGGCGGCCCGTCAATCACTCCCTGACCACGGGCTGCCGCCAGCATCGCGTCGGCCCCTTGTGCCTGCAACATCCCGGCCACCTCGCGGCCAAGTTCCTGCATGGTAGCCCGCATGAAGCCGGGTTCCGCGGGGGATTTTTCACCACCCACCTCGAGAGATCTCTCCGCCGTAGCCACGATCCGCCGCACGCCACCGGCCGCCGGCTCCTCGAGCACGCAGGCGGAAAGCCTGATCTGGCCGGGAGATAACTCCTCGGCGATGGCTCCCACCGGCGCCAGGCAACCGCCGGCGAGGGCGGCCAGGCAGGCCCGCTCGGCGAGCACCGCCCGGTGGGTTGCCGCATCGTCGGCCGCTTCGATCACCGCGGCGATCGTGGCGGCGTCGTCGGCCCGGGTCTGCAGGGCCAGCCCGCCCTGGGCAACCGCCGGCCAGAAGCGGTCGGGGCGGAGCAACTCGCTCACGTGGCCCGCCATACCGAGCCGCTCCAGACCGGCTGCAGCGAGAACCACCGCCGCCACCTCGCCCTCCGCGATTTTTCGCAGCCGTGTGTCGATGTTGCCGCGAATCGGACGGCAAACGAGGTCGGGACGCAGCCGCCGCACCTGGGCGACCCGGCGGACGCTCGAGGTGCCCACCACAGCCCCCCCGGGGAGCTGCTCGAGCGGGAGGTTCCCGGCGGAGACCAGGGCATCGAAGGGGTTGGCCCGCGGTGGCATGCCTGCGATCACCAGACCAGGCGTCTCGGCCGTCGGGAGATCCTTGCAGCTGTGCACCGCGAGGTCGATGCGACCATCCAGGAGGGCGTGTTCGAGTTCGCGGACGAAGACACCGTCGCGGCCGAGGCTGGCAATCGGGGCGTCCCGCGAGGTGTCGCCGCGAGTCGAAATCACCTCCAGCCGGACCTCCGCCCCGCGATCACGAAGAAGCTTCGCGACGCTCTCAGTCTGTGTGCGGGCCAGCAGGCTGCCGCGAGTTCCCAGGGTGATCAAATCTGGCATCACCGCATGCTTCGAGGGAAAGGAGCCGACGCGAATTCGCCAGGGCCACCGCCCGCTACGGCTCGGCCGGCCCGGGGTGGGTCGCCTCCGCCTTGGCGGCAGCGGCAACATACACCGCGGCGGCTCCGGCCGCGAGCAGTTCGCGGGTGCAGGCCGCGGCGGTCGCCCCGGTCGTGACCACGTCGTCGACAAGCAGCAGCCGCCGGCCGGCCACGGCATGACGCCGACGAAAGGCGTTGTGCACGTTGGCAGCACGCTGCGGGCGGGGCAGCGTGTTTTGCATCACGGTGGCCCGTGCCCGACGCAGCGGCTGCAGCCGGGGCAGCCCCAGCGAACGGCCGATCGCCGCGGCCATCACGTCGGCGGCACTCGTGCCCCGCATGGCCCGCCGCAGCCAGTGCATCGGCACGGCGACCACGCCGTCAAGATTCCAGGCGGCCAGCCGCCCCGCGGTGACGATAACCAGCAGTCTGCCGAGAGCCGCCGCCAGCGGCTCGCCACTGGCCCGCTTGCCGCCAAGCACCGCCTCGCGGAGGCGGTCATCATACCCGGAGAGCACCGCCATCCCACGCCAGGGCGGCGGCCGATGACGGCACCGCCGGCAGCCGCCGGCGGTCGCGCCGCCGCAGCGATCACAGCGATCGACGTCGGCGGTCAGCTCGGCGGCACAGCCACGGCAGAAATGCCGGGGCAATCGGGGGTCGGCGGCGGCGTTTCGCAGCAGGTCTCGCCGGCAGAGCAGGCAGCGGGGCGGAAAGAGAAGGTCTCCCGCCGCCGCCAACGGCCTGTCGAACGACCGGAAAGCAATCGGCATCCGCAGCATGCGGGGGCCACCGCCCGCGATGCGGGCTGGCCGCGTCCGTTCCGGTTGACGTCCTCGACCCATGATCCCTAATCTCCCGCCACCCGCCCGAGCGGCCCGCAGCAACACGACGACCGCAGACGACCGTCCACGCCACCCTACACTCCCCATCCGCAGGGGAAAGCCCCTCCCGAAATTCCGGGGAACCGCCCGTGCTCATCGACCGCTACATCACGAAGGCCCAGTTCAATTCCTTCCTGATCGTGTTTGTAAGCCTCGCCGGGCTGACCTTCGTGGTCGACGCGTTCAACAACATCGAGGAGTTCATCGCCCATGCCGACGAGGCGGGCGGGCTGTGGCTGGTGCTCGGTCGCTATTACGGCTACCGCCTGATCTCCTTCTTCGACGCCACCAGCGGCGTGATCGCGCTGGCCAGCGCCATGTTCGCCCTCTCCTGGCTGGAGCGGCACAACGAACTGACCGCCCTGCTCGCCGCGGGGGTCACCCGCTGGAGGATCGCCCGGCCGACGATCATCTTCGCGGCCATGATCGCGGTGCTGGCGATGGCCAACCGCGAGCTGGTCCTGCCCCGCATCCGGCATGCGTTCGAGCGAAACGCTCAGGACCTCGACGGCGAGACCGCCCACACCTTCGAGCCACGCTACGATCACCGCACGGAGATTCTCTTCCGCGGCCGGGCAGCCCGCTTCGCCGGACGGCAGATCGACGACGTGAGCCTGTTGCTGCCCCCCACGATGGCCGGCTTCGCAGCTCAGCTTGATGCGAAGACCGCCGAGTGGGTGCCCGCGATCGATGGCAGGCCCTCCGGCTACCTGCTGCGGGGCGTCAGCGATCCGCCAGGCATCGACGGGCTCGAGGGACTCTCGATCGGCGGCACCGACGTGGTTCTCACCCGCCGCGGGACCGACTGGCTCGAACCGGGAAGCTGTTTTGTCACCAGCGACGTCGCTTTCGAGCAGATGATCGGCACGGGAAACTGGCGGATGTATTCCTCGACGCAGGAACTCATCTCCGCGATCGGCAACCCGAGCATCGGCGTGACGTCCGACGTGCCACTGCGGGTGCATGCCCGGCTCGTGGCGCCCGCCCTCGACCTGGCGTTGGTGGTGCTCGGCCTGCCGCTGGTCGTCGGCCCGGTCCGCAAGGGTATTTTCATGGCCGTGGGCTTCTCGGTGCTCCTGACCGCCGGATTCATGCTCACCGTACTGAGCTGCCATGCCCTCGCGTCGAACGCGATTCTCAGCCCATCGCTGGGAGCCTGGCTCCCGCTTTTGATCCTGGCCCCTCTGGCCGCCTGGAACGCCCAGCCGATGTGGCGATGACGCCACTCAGCTCCCGCCCAGCCCGGCCCCGCCAGGCTCGCCAAGCTCGGCTGGCTCGTCGGCAGGCGATTCAGCAGACTCGTCGGCCGGCTCTTCGGGCTGTGCCGGGACGGCAACCTCGGCGAGCCTCACCGTGCGGGCCACCAGCGGTGCGAGCTGATCGAGCTTGACCTGTCCGGCGAGTTCGTCGGGGATTCGCCAGGCGAGCACCGCCGCAGCCGGCTGACCCGGCTCGTCGGAAAGCCACACCAGACAGCGGCCGGGCATCGGCTTGAACTCGGTGGCCGCCCCCTCCATGAGATCGAAGAGCTGCTCCCCGGTCAGATCGAGCACCTGCCAGCGGGCTGGGCCGCCCTCGGCGGGGGCGGAGAGTTCCTCGAGCCGCCACCGGGCCTCGGCAAAGGCGGGAATGCCGCGGACCTGCTCGAGGATCATCCCGGCCAGATCGGGATCCGATCCCTGCAGCGGCACGACGCCCAGGGAAAGCACGGCAAACATTTTGCGGTTGGGCTGGTCGGCAAGAGGGATCAAAGCTTCGTAGGCCTCGATGAATCCGGGAAAGTTTTGCAGGAAGGGTGGCTTGATCCGGCGGGGATCGATCGGCCGCGGCCGGCCGTCGGAGGTGTCTGGGGCCGCGAACCCGGGCTCGGGATCGGGCGAGTCCTCCCGCAGGGGAGTGCTGCCGAGCAGCTTCGGGGTTCGCAGCGAAAGACGCCCTTCATCGAGGCTCACCGCTCGGGAAAACAGCGGGGCAAACTCGGCATCCCGGCGGAAGGCTTCGATTCGCTTCGTGTAGTCACGCTCGTAATCGTGGCAGCCGGCAAGAAGCAGTGCCGCGGCGGTCCACCCCAGCAGGCCGAGAGCCCCGCCCCGCCGATGCAACCGGCAGATCCCGCACGACCAGAAACGACACCGGACATTCGCCCACTTCGCCAATCGTTTTCGCTCCACACCACCCTCCGAGTCGACCGATCAAGCATGGTGGAACGGGAGTTCCACCGCCAGAGGATATCCGAGCCCCACGTTCCGAAACCATAGGGAGGAGCGGAGGGCGGTGGAGAACCCTCCGGGCAAATGCCAGTCACGATTCCGGCAAAGGAGTGCCACAGGCCATGCGTATCAACACCACCCGATTCGGACGCATCGACATCGAAGCCGACGATGTCCTGCATTTCATCAGCGGGCTGCCCGGGCTCGAGGACTGTCGCGAGTGGGCGCTGCTGGCCGATTCGACCAACGACGCCCTCGGCTGGCTGCAGAGCACCACGCGATGCGACGTGGCCCTGGCCGTCGTCTGCCCCCGGCGGTTCGTGCCGGACTACCAGGTGCGGATCCCCCGCAGCGAACTCACACCCCTGGCAATGCGGAACGTCCAAGACGCCCAGCTGCTGGTGATCGTCGCCCGCCACGGCAAAAACCTCACACTCAACCTCAAGGCTCCGATCGTCATCAACGTCGAGGCCCGCACGGGCCGTCAGGTCGTCGCCAGCGGCGACCTTCCCATGAACTATGAATTGATCCACGAACGCCCCCCGCTCAAAAAGAGCGCATAATCGAGTGCCTCGCCCGAAGGATCAGCGGCGGTGAGGCATACCCCCAAAGGAAACCGGCAGGAAGGAACCCACGATGCTCGTACTCTCCAGACAACGCGACGAAAGCATCATGATCGGCGACAATATCGTCGTCACGATCGTGGATATCCGGGGAGACAAGGTCCGTCTGGGGATCAACGCCCCCTCAGAGGTTCCGGTGCATCGCCAGGAGGTCTACGAGGCGATCCAGCGGGAAAACCTGCGTGCCAGCCGGCTCGACCCGGACGAGACCCGCGACATCGGCAAACTTGCCGGCCGCCGGCCGATGCCCGGCGGCGACGGTCCGAGGCGATAGCGGCCGCGACGCTCGTCCACGATTCAACAGGGCGGCTCAGGCCTGGCTGAAATAGGCCGGCTCGTTGCCCGGCTTCCACTTGATGTTGCAGCCGATGCTCGGCTTCTGCTCGGCGGCCGGCGGCCGGCCCTCGAGCAACGCATCGATCGCCCCGCGGAGGTCGCTGCCGGTCACCGGCAGCCCGCTGTCAGGACGGCTGTCGTCGAGCTGCCCGCGATAGACGAGCCGTCCCTCGCCGTCGAAGAGGAAAAAGTCGGGGGTGCAGGCGGCCTGGTAGGCCTTGGCCACCTCCTGATCCTCGTCAAAAAGATACGGGAAGGTGTAGCCCCGCTGCTCGACCTCGTGCACCATCTGTTCGGGGGAATCGGCGGGGTGCGTGGCGACGTCATTGGAATTGATCGCCACGATACCGACGCCGCGTGGCAGGTAGTCGCGGCCGATCGCGGCCAGCTCGTCGGCCACGTGCTTCACGAACGGGCAGTGATTGCAGATGAACATCACGAGCAGGCCGTGCTCGCCGGCGGCCTCGTCGAGACTCACCGGTCGCCCGTGGACATCGGGCAGCGTGAAGGAAGGAGCCTGGGTGCCGATGGCGAGCATGGTGCTGGGGGTGCGGACCATGGTGTGGGTTCTCCGAAGGCGTGGCTGACGGCATGGCGGCACAAGGGGCCACCTCGCTCGGCGGAGTCTACCAGACCCGACTGCATCATCGCCCCCGGCTCCGCGGCGAAATCCGCGGTGTATGCTTTCTTTGTGGTGCCTCGGCAGCACCAGCCGCCTTGACAGCACCAGGCAGGGGGAGGCCGCCCGCCCGCAGGACACCGCCATGCAGGACAACCAGGAGGACAACCAGGGGGACAACGAGGAGTTCGTGCAGGAGTTCGTGCAGGAGTTTCTCGTCGAGTCGTCGGAAAACCTCGACCAGCTCGACCGGGACCTCGTCGCGCTCGAGGATTGTCCGGACGACGCCGAGCGGCTGGCGAGCATTTTTCGCACGGTCCACACGATCAAGGGAACGAGCGGATTTTTCGGGTTCTCCAAGCTCGGGGCCCTGACCCACAGCGGCGAGCATCTTCTCGGCCGGCTCCGCGACGGCACCCTCGAGCTGACCGACGAGATCGCCGGCACGCTGCTCTCAATGGTCGATGCGGTTCGCACGATCCTCCGCACGATCGAGGAAACCGGTGGCGAGGGTGCCGCCGATTTTCGCGAGCTCTCCGACGCGATCGCCTCGATGGCCGAGTCGGCGCCGACTGCCGGCGAACTGACCATCGAGCGGCTGACTCCCGCCGTGGAGACCTCCGTCGAGTCGGACACGCAGGCTGCACCATCCACGCCCGCACCGGCAGCCGTGAAAACGCCCGTGCAGCACCAGCGGCAGGCTGCAGCCGCGGCCGACACCGCGACCGGGCCCCCGGCCGCCGGCGGTGCATCGACTGTGCGGGTTGACGTCGGCCTGCTCGGATCGATCCTCGACCTTGTCGGTGAACTCGTGCTCGCTCGCAACCAGTTGCGGCTCGTCACAGCTGATCAATCCGACCCTCGCCTGCAGGATGCCGTGCGGCGGATCCACGCGGTCACCGGCGGCCTGCAGGAAACCTCGATGAAGACGAGGATGCAGCCGATCTCCCAGGTCTTCAGCAAGATGCCACGGGTGGTTCGCGACCTCGCGGCGAGTTGCGGCAAGGAGGTGCGGCTCGCCGTGGACGGGGCCGATACCGAACTCGACCGCAGCCTCGTGGAGAGCATCCGCGATCCGCTCACGCATTTGATTCGCAACGCCGTCGATCATGGCATCGAGCCGCCGGCCGACCGACTCTCGGCCGGCAAACCGCGGGAGGGGCGGCTATCGCTGCGGGCATTCCACGAGAGCGGGCAGGTCTGCATTGAGATCGAGGATGACGGCCGCGGGATCCCGATCGAGGCGATCCGCGAGAAGGCAATCGCCCGCGGACTGCTTGCACCGGAGGCCGCGGAGACGGCTTCCGACGAGGCGGTGCTGCAGTGCATTTTCGAGCCGGGTTTCTCCACTGCGGCGGTGGTCACCGATGTCTCGGGCCGCGGCGTGGGGATGGACGTCGTGAAGCGAAACATCGAGTCGATCGGCGGCACGGTCGATCTTCGCAGCAGCCCGGGGCGGGGCACCACGATCCGCGTGCGAATTCCTCTGACCCTCGCCATCATCCCGGCCCTGATCGTGACCTGCGGGTCGGAGCGGCTGGCGATCCCGCAGGCCTCCGTCTGCGAACTCGTGCCGCTCGATCGCGCCGCCGGCTGCAGCGAGCAGCAGGCTGCCGGGGAGCGTCGGGGCGTTGTGATCGAGGGCCTCGACGGCGCCGCGGTGATCCGGCTTCGCGGCTCACTGCTGCCGGTGGTCAATCTGCGGGACCTGCTCGGCCTGCCGCCGGCCGACCGGTCGGACCGCGGCGGCACCGTGGTTCGCGTGAGGGTGGATGACCACGAATTCGGCCTCGTCGTTGACTGCCTCCACTCCGCAGGCGATGCGGAGGCCGCGGGCCTGACGACGATCGTCGTCAAACCGGTCGGGTCGCTTGTCTCGCCGCTGGGCCTCTATGCCGGCTCGACGGTGATGGGCGACGGCGGCGTGACCCTGATCCTCGATCTGCGGGGCATCGCCCGGGCCGCCGAGATCCCTGCCCGCCTCCGCCGGGTGCGGGAGGAGCCGTCTGTGCCTGAGATGCCTCCCGGCTCCGGCGAGATCACGCGGCTGGTGCTGTGCCGTTCCCGGTCGGGCCGCCGCCTCGCCGTACCCGTGGCCGACGTGGCGCGGCTGGAGCGATTCCGCGTCGACCAACTGGAGCAGACCGGCCGCGGCACCGTCGTCCGTCACCACGACGGGTATCTGCGGCTGGTTGACATCGAGGACTGCCTCGACGGCCACACCCGGCCGCTCGAGCAACGCGACACCCACGTGATTGTGGCCGGTGGGGCCGAAGGCCTCCGCGGCCTGGTGGTCGACGAGATCCTCGACATCGACACCACGAGTGTGCCGGCAAGCGGCCGCGAGCAGGACACGCCGATCGTGAGTCTCGGTGGCGCCGCAGCCGAGATGGTCACCTTCGCTGGTGATTGTGCGGCCCCCGCGGCAGGCGAGGAGCCATCCCAGCCGACGCTCACCCAGCGGTATTCGACCTTCACCGTCGCGGGCCGACGCTTCGCGGTGGCGGCCGATCACGTGGCCGAGGTGCTGCACGAGGGACCGGTCAACCCGGTTCCCCGCGGGCCGCGGGATCTCCTGGGCCTGCTCAACCTCCGTGGCCGGATCCTCCCGGTGGTCGACATGCGGCAACGCCTCGGCTTCGGCGACGAACCGCCGGCCGACAACCGGGGAATGATCGTGGTCTGCCACGCGGGAGATTCCTGCAGCCTTCTGGTCGACGAGATCGGCGACGTGATCGACATCCCCGAATACGCGGTCGAGCCGGTCGTCGCCCAGCGGGCCAGCCGGGCCAGCGAGGCGGCTACCGCGATTCATGCGGCCGCCGGGGAACTGGTCTATCTGCTCGACCTCCCGCAGGTCGTGCGACCCTCAGCACGGCCACGCCTCCCCTCGACCCCCGCACCAATCCCCCAGGAGAACGACGCGTGAGTGACGTCCACAACACGACCCCGCCCCGCCAGACGGCCGGCCGCCCGGCCACCCGGCACGACGACGGGGGCTGGGTCGGACTGCTCGGCAACCGTCTGCTGCTGGCCCTGCTGGCGGTCTCGCTGTTGCCACTGGCCTTCATGGGGATCGCCACCTATCGCTCCGCATCGGCTTCCTTGGAGCGGCAGGCGCTCGCCCAGCTGGAAACGGTCCGCACGATCACGGCCAAGTCGGTGGAACGCTACTTTGCCAACCTCGAGGATCAACTGCGGGTGCTCGCCGAGGACCGGATGGTGCTCGATGCCCTGCGACAGTTTCGCGACGGGTATCGAAACATCGTGACCGATGATGGTCTCGACGAAGCGGCGGTGCGGCGGATTCGCGGCGATCTGGCTTCCTTCTACGAGGCCGATTTCGCCGCGGGATTCCGCGACCGTGGCGAAAGCCCCCCCGACAGCCGGCCGCTGCTCGACGCGATGGACGACGGCGGGATCGTGCTGCAGGACCTTTATCTTCGCCGCAACGACAACCCGATCGGCCTCAAGGACCGGCTGGATGCCGCGGACGACGACTCGGCCTACACCGCCACCCACGCGGTGTTTCATCCGATCCTGCGGAGTATGCAGAGGAAGTTCGGCCTCTACGACCTGTTTCTGGTCGATGCCGAAACCGGCACCGTCGTCTACTCCGTGTGCAAGGAAACCGACTTCGGCACTTCGCTGAAAACCGGCTCCTTCTCGGGCGGTAACTTCGGGGAAGTCTTCAACGAGGCGGTCAGCCGCGGCCGTCGCGACGAGGTCGCCTTCGCCGACTTCGCCAACTATCTGCCGAGCTACAACGCTCCGGCAAGCTTCGTCGCCGCCCCGATCTACGACGGCAGGGATGTCCAGGGAGCGATCGTCTTCCAGATTCCCGTCGACCGCCTCAACGCCATCACCTCCGAGACCACCGGCATGGGCGAGACCGGCGAGACCTACGCCGTCGGCCGGGACGGACTGTTCCGCACCGACTCGCGGTTCCTCGAGGATCTCGGCGTGGACACCACGATCATCAACCCCGACGTCCGGGTGGAAACCTCACCGGTCAGCGAGAGCTTCGGGGCCAACGCTGCGGGCACCGCGCGGGGCGTCGACTACCGCGGCAGCCGCGTGCTCTCTTCATGGACTCCGATCACCGTGCATGCCGGCGGCCAGGGCGGCGGGAGGCCGGTCCGCTGGGCCCTGATCTCGGAGATCGACGAGGCAGAGGTGCTCGCCCCGATCCATCGGCTACGAAATTTCGCCGCCGGCATTTTCGCCGTCACGACCCTTGGCGTGCTGATCGTTTCCACGGCGATCGCCCGACGCTTCACCCGGGAGGCGCGGCGGCAGGCGGCCCTCGTGGAGGGCATCGTCGACAACACCCAGGCGCTGGCAAGCGCCTCGGAGGAACTGACCAGTGTCAGCCAGCAGATGAGCGCCGCGGCCGAGGAGACCACCGCCCAGGCCAATCTCGTCTCGGCCGCCGCCGAACAGGTCAGCGGCAATACCCGCGGAGTCGCCGGCTCCGTCGAGAACCTCGTGCAGAGCATCCACGAGATCACCGCCAACGCCCAGGAAGCGGCGAAGGTGGCACGCAACGCCGTCGAGATGGCCGACGCGACCAGCGGTACAATGGACGCGCTGGGCACCTCGAGCCTCGAGATCGGGCAGGTCGTGAAGGTGATCACGACGATCGCCGAGCAGACCAATCTCCTGGCCCTGAATGCCACGATCGAAGCGGCCAGGGCGGGTGAGGCCGGCAAGGGCTTCGCGGTGGTGGCCAACGAGGTCAAAGAACTCGCGCGTGAAACAGCCAAGGCCACCGAGGACATCGGCACCAGAATCGAATCGATGCAGGGCGACACGAAGCGGGCGGTTGAGGCGATCACTCAGATCGGCACGGTGATCGGAAGGATCGACAACCTGCAGACACTGATCGCCGCCGCCGTCGAGGAACAGTCGGTGACCACCTCCGAGATCAGCCGCAACATCAGCGAGGCGACCGCCGGCACGACGGAAATCGCCGAGAACATCGTGCAGGTCGCCCAGGCGGCCCAGAGCACGGCGGAGGGAGCCTCCAACACCCAGGTCTCCTCCCAGGAACTCGCACGGATGGCCCAGGGGCTGCAGCAACTGGTGGGCGAATACCGGGGATAGCCGCCTCGAGGGGACCGGACCGTGCGGGCACTTATCGTCGATGATTCAAAGCCGGTTCGCAGTATCCTGACAACCGCGCTGCGGTCGCTGAGGTTTGACTGCCAGGAGGCGGGCGACGGGGCCGAGGCCCTGGCCCTGCTCGATCGCGGAGGTCGCACCGACCTGGTGACGGTCAACTGGCACATGCCGGTCATGGACGGGCTCGAACTGATCCGTTCGCTGCGGTCGAGCCCGCGGCATCGCGGCTGTAAGCTCCTGATGATCTCCACGGAGCACGAGCAGCACCGGATCGCGATGGCCATCGACGCCGGGGCCGACGCGTTCCTTCCCAAGCCCTTCACCCAGCGGACGCTGTTTCGCCAGCTCGCCGAACTGGGCCTCTGCGAGCCCGCGGCAGTCCGGTCCGCCAGCCGCGGGCTGCGGGTGCTCGTGGTCGACGACTCACCGACGATCCGCAGTGTCGTCAGTCGGGTGCTCTCGTCGGCCGCCGGCATCGAGCGGGTCGACGTGGCGGTCGACGGCAAGGCCGCGGTGGAGGCGGTCCGCCGCAGCCCGCCTGACGTGGTCGTGCTCGACGTGGAGATGCCCGTCATGGACGGGATCACGGCCCTTCGCGAGATCCGTCGGATGCATCCACGGCTGCCGGTGCTGATGTTTTCGAGTCTCACCCAGCGTGGCGGCCAGGCCACCATCGACGCTTTGCTCGCCGGGGCGAACGACTACCTTCCCAAGCCGGCCGGGAGTCTGGCCGAGGTGACCGCGACGATCGAAGGCGCCATGCTGCCGCGTCTGGCAGCCCTCTGCGACCGCGGCGATCGGGCATCAGCTGACACGGTGGCGGTGCGACGGCCATCGCGGGCCGAACGAGTGGCGGTGCGGGGGATCGCGATCGGCGTCTCGACCGGCGGCCCCGCGGCCCTCGCCGAGATCCTGCCGGTGTTCGCGGCCGACTGCCCGGTGCCGATTCTGATCGTGCAGCACATGCCCGCCTTCTTTACCGCCCAGCTCGCCTCGCGACTCTCCAAAACGATCGGCCGGGAGGTTCGCGAGGCGACCGAGGGGGAGCCGCTCGGGCCCGGCACGGTGCTCCTCGCGCCCGGCGGCCGCCATATGGGGGTCGCGGCAGGAGGCATCCATGGCCGGATTCGGCTGACCGACACCGCCCCCGAGCACTCCTGCCGCCCGGCCGCCGACGTCCTCTTTCGCACCGCCGCGAGGCAGTGGGGCGCGGGCAGCCTGGGGATCGTGCTGACGGGCATGGGTCGCGACGGCCTCGCCGGGGCCGGACAGATCGTGGAGGCGGGCGGCTCGGTGCTCGCTCAGGACGAGTTCACCAGCGTCGTCTGGGGAATGCCCGGGGAAGTCGCCCGTGCGGGGCTGGCCGACGCGGTGCTGCCGCTCTCCCAACTCGCCGCCGAGGTTCTTCTGCGGCTCGGCCGTCGGCGGCGGTGACCCACCGCACAGCCCATGCCCCTCCACGGGGCCGAAAGACCGCACGCATGCACGTCAGCCCGCCGCAGTTCGCCTACCTGCGAGACTTCCTCAAGCGACGGACAGGAGTCGCGCTCGACGACACCAAGCGGTATCTCGTCGAGGCACGACTCCGCCCGGTGGCACGCTCACGGGGCCTCGACGATATCGACGCAATTGCGGAGATTCTGCGGACCACTACCGATCACCGCCTCGAGGAGGAGGTGATCTGCGCGATGATGACCCATGAGACCTCCTTCTTCCGCGATCGGAGCCCGTTTGAAACGCTCGCCAAACTGATCCCGGAACTGGTGGCCCGACGCGGCGTGATGAAGCAGCTGGTGATCTGGTCGGCGGCCTGCTCGACCGGCCAGGAACCCTACAGCCTCGCCATGCTTCTGCGGGAGCGGTTTGCCTCGCTGCTGGCCGACTGGCGGGTGCGGATCATCGCCTCCGACATCTCGAAGATCGCCCTCGACCGGGCCCGCAGCGGCATCTACAGCGACCTCGAAACGACACGAGGCCTCCCGACGGGCCTGCGGGGCCGCTACTTCAAGTCGCTGCAGGGCCGCTGGAGCATTGTCCAGGACTGCCGGCAGCTCGTCGAGTTTCGGCAGATCAACCTCAATGACAGCTGGCCGCCGCTGCCCTCCTGCGACGTGATCTTCCTGAGGAACGTGCTGCTCTACTTCGACGTGCCCACCCGCCGGGCGGTGCTCTCGCGGATGCGGGGCCTGCTTCGCCGCGACGGCGGGCTGTTTCTCGGAGGTGCCGAGACGATGCTCGGCCTCGAGGTCGGCTACGAACGGATCAGCGGAGACGGCTGCAGCTACTACCGGCCGGATGCCGCTGCCGAGGCCTGACGGCACCTGAAAAGACCCTTTCCGGCCCCCTGCCCGCGGCCGCGGGCGAACAAAGCCCACTCGAGCGACTCCCTGACAAGCCGAAGCGGGAGTCGCCGATCGCGTGATGCGGCGGCAGACGTGTTCCACAGTCTGCTACCGCATCAGGTTCCCGGACATCAGGTTCCCGAGGCTTTCCACGCGAGACCGAGGATCGAGACATCGTCGAGCGGTCCTTCGGGCTCGCACCAGCGTTCCACCTCGGCAAGCAATGCCGCCACACTCCCGTCGAGCGGGTCGGTCCGGTGCCGGGTGAGCACCTCGACCATCGCCTCCTCGCCAAACTGCTCCCGCTGGGCGTTCATCGCCTCAGGAACACCGTCGGAGTAAAGAAACAGGCGGTCACCGGCGGCCAGCGAGAGGTCCTGCCCGTCGAACTCCACGCCCGGCACGAATCCCACAGGGAAGCCCCGCGACTCGGGCACCTCGACCGATCCATCCGCGGCAACCCGCACCAACGGCGGATGTCCCGCCGAGACGTACCGCAGCCGTCCGCTCGGCACGTGCAGCACCCCGTAGGCCATCGTGAAATAGAGGCCCGAAAACTCGTCGGCCTGAAAAAGATCGTTGAGCTGGGCCGCCACATCGGCCGGTGAGGTGATCAGCACGGAGTCGCCGTCGGGCCGCAGCAGCAGCGAGGAATCGGAGACCTTTGGCGTGAGGAACCGGCCCACGGTCACCGCCAACAAAGACGACGGCACCCCGTGACCGCTCACATCGACCACGAAAAGACCGACATGCTCCGCATCGAGCTGGAAAACGTTCAGGAAATCCCCCGCGAGCTTCTGGCAGGGCACATACCTCCAGGCCACGTCGATCGTCGGCACTTCGACGGCCTCGTCGGGCAACAGCGACTGCTGCACGCGTGCGGCGGCCTCCAGGTCACGTGTCATCTGGGAATTGATTCGGGAGATCCGTTCATTGAGGCCGACAAGTTCCTCGTTGGTCCGCTGCAGTTCGTCACGGGCCAGCGAGAGATCACGATTGACCACCACGAGCTCGCGGTTCTTGGCGACCGCATTCTCAAACGTGGAGACGAGAAGATTGAGCACCTGCTGCCGTCCGGCCTTGACCTTGAAGGTCTGGCCGGCGAGCGTGACTTCGAGACTGGCCTCCTCGGCATCGCCGCCGAGCGGCGTGGCCAGGAGGTCCGCCATGCGGGCGAGAAGGTATTCCGGGTCGTAGGGCTTGGTGACGTAGTTGTCGGCGCCCGCGTCGAGGCCGCGGATGATGTCAACCGGATCGGAGAGCGTGGAGAGCAGGATCAGGGGGATCTGCCTCGTCGCCGGGTCGGTCTTGACGGCCTTGCAGAAGGCGTAGCCGTCCATCTGCGGCATCTCGATGTCGGAGATGATCAGGTCGGGATGCCGCTCGGCGAGCAGGGCCGTCGCCTCGCCTCCGTGACCGGCGATCCGCACGCTGTGGCCAGCCCGGGTCAACACACGCTCGAGCATGCGGGCCTGGATCCGGCTGTCCTCGGCGAGGAGCACGTCGACCGGCCGCACGGATGGGGCTTCGGAAGGTTGCCGCTGGCTGGTGGAATCTGTCATCCGGCGATGCTCCCGGAAGCGAACCGGGTCAGAAGGCCGCCATCGCGGCGGCGGCATCGGGATGGATGCTGAAGAGCTTATCGAGATTGGTCAGCTTGAAGACCTGAAAGATCTCGGGACGGATCGAGCACATCTTCAGCCGGCCCTTGCTCGAGACGATCTTTCGATTGAGCACCCCGAGCAGGCCGAGCATGGCACTCGACATGAACTCGACGTTCGAGAAGTCGAGCAGCAGATCGACGCCGGCACGAGTGCCGAGCAGACCGAGCAGTTCAGTCCGCAGTTCGTCGAGGGCCTCCTCGTCGAGAATCTTCTTGTCTTTGAATACGGCGACATCGACTTCCCCGACCTTGGAAACGTCGATCTTGCGGTAGGTGGTCATTCCTCGGTTCCGCTGATTGGCATGCCGGCCGGGCCGGCAGGATCCGTGCGGGACGGTTCCTGATCCGCCCTGCACCATAAAAAACAAATGGTACCATAAAAGCCTGGGCAGGTGGGTGGCTGCGGGCCCGGCTTTTTCCACGTGCAGTTAGCCGCGTCGGTCAAAGAGCCCGCGGGCGTTGGCTGTGGTCGCCGCGGCAAATTCCTCGAGCGACTCTCCCCGGGCCAAGGCCAGGCAGGTCGCGGTGTGGACCACGTGAGCCGGTTCGTTGCGGCGGCCCCGCAGCGGCTCCGGCGAGAGAAATGGGCTGTCGGTTTCGATGAGGATCCGCTCGGCCGGCACGGCCGCGGCAACCTCGCGGAGGTCAGCTCCGGAACGGAAAGTGACCATCCCGGCAAAGCCGAGGTAGCAGCCAAGGTCGACCGCCCGCCGGGCCTCGTCGGCGGTGCCGGTGAAGGAGTGCAGCACCGGCCGCAGCGGCCCCTTCGCGAGGGCGGCCTCGAGCATCGCCAGCACATCGGCGGTGCTCTCGCGGCTGTGGATCACCACCGGCAGGCCCAGCCCGGCGGCCAGATCGAGGTGCCGCTGAAACATCTCACGCTGCCGCTTGGCCGGGCAGCTGTCACGATACCAGTCGAGTCCCGTTTCACCGATCGCCGTGATCCGTCCCGACTCGGCGAGCCTCACCACCTGCTGCCATTCAGCGTCGTCCGCCTCCGCCGCGTCGTTGGGATGGATGCCCGCAGCGGCTGTGATGCCCGCCTCGCGATCGGCCAGCTGTGCCGCCGCCTCGCTGTCGGAGGCCCGCGTACCGATCACCTGCAGCCTCGCAACGCCCGCCTCGCGGGCCCTCTCGAGGACGGCAGGCAGCTCCTCCCCAAACCGCATCGGATCGAGATGGCAGTGGCTGTCGAAGAGTTCCATCGATCAGGCCCGGGCCGCGCCTTGCGGTGCGTCGGCGAGCCCCGCCAGCACGTCGACGTGGGATTGGATCGCGGTGTGGGCCTCCCGCAGAAACTCGACCACCTCCGCCACGCTCTCCTCCGCGGAGGCCTCTGACGCCGCCATTGCGTCAACTGCCGCCACCTGCTCCCGGCCTTCCGCGAGCAACTGCGGCAGGAGATAGCCGAGATCGATATCGTGCAGAGCAGAGAACCGAATTGGGTATTCAACCTGCGGCGACGGATATTCAACCAGCCTGTCGTGCAGCAGGCCGGCCCGCTCATAGAGGCTGCGGAGGTCGCTCGAGAGGTCGGCCAGGGCGAGCTTGATCGCCTCGGTCCCGGGCCGCGACCAGATCCCGGAGTCGTCGATATAGCAGGCCATGGACGGGCCGATCAGCGTCATGAATCGGGCCACCAAAGACGCGGCACGCTCGGCACGAAAATCACTCTGCATCGCTCGCCCTTTGCTGGCCTGCTGCGAACTACGACACCATGCCGCCCGCCAGGCGGGCCAGAGCGTGGAGCCCCGACCAGAACACCCCGAAGATCAGGATCGGAACGACGAAAGCGGTCACCACCGCCCCGGTGATCGATACCAGCGGCACGGCCGTGACGGGTCGCTCGCTGGGTGGCGGGTCGAAAGTCATCACCTTGAGCACCCGCAGATAGTAAAAGAGGCTGAGCACGGTGTTGAGGCCCCCCACGATCAGCAGCGCCATGAGCACCGGCCGCTCGGCCCCGGCAGCAATCCCCTCCACCAGCGACGAGAAGATCAGGAACTTGCCAACAAAGCCCGCCAGCGGAGGCAGGCCGATGAGGCTCACCAGCACCACCGCCATCGCCACCACGATTCCGGGGCTGGTCTGCACCAGTCCGGCATAACTTGAAATCTCCTCGCTCCGCAGACTGTTTCGCAACACGGCCACGATCAGAAATCCGCCGAGATTCATGAACAGGTAGGTTCCCAGATAGAAGGCGACCGCCGTGATCGCGTCGCGGGCCAGAGGGCTGCTGGTTCCGGCCAACGCGACGGCCGCAGCGACACCCATCATCAGATAGCCGGCGTGGGCGATCGTCGAGTAACCCAACAGTCGTTTGATGTTGGTCTGGCCGTAGGCCCCGAGATTGCCGAGCGTGCACGTCGCCGCCGCGATGACCGCGATCAGCCCCACGCTGAACTGTCGCACCGGGGCGAGCGACTCACGGGCTGCCGCCCTCTCCTCACCCACGCCATCGAGCACCGACCGCGGGTCGCCGTCACGCTCGCCGGCCGAAACAGTCATGATCGTGCCTGCGTCGCCGCCGAGGCCGGCCTCGGCGGCAGGCGGCGGGGCGGGCGGCGCGAGATCAGCTGGCAGGCCGAAGCCGAGGGCCACCCGGATCAGCAAGGCCACCGCGGCGGTCTTGCTCGCCACGGAAAGAAAAGCTCCCACCTCGGCCGCGGCCCCCTCGAAGACATCGGGGGCCCAGAAGTGGAAGGGAACCGCCGAGAGTTTGAAGGCCAGGCCGACCGCGAGCATCAGCCCTCCGAGCGCCAGGATCATACCCTGACCGTCGGCAAACCCGCCGGCCGCAATCTCGGAGAGCCTCGCCGCGGCGGTGGGAATGTGGCAGGTGCCGAGCGAGCCCACCAGGAGGCTCAAGCCATACAGCATGATGCCGGCGGCACCGGCGCCGTAGACCGCGTATTTCAGGGCCGCTTCGGAACTTGCCTTGCGTCCCTTGAGCAGCCCGGCAAGGGCGTACGACGGCACACTCGCCATCTCCACCGCGACGAACAGCATCAGCAGATGGTTGGCCGAGGCCATCAGGCACATGCCCAAGGTCCCGCCGAGCACGAGCACGTGAAAGTCAGCGGAGTCTTCATGGTCCGGAATCCCCGAGACCTTGGTGAACAGCCCGAAGAGCAGGAGAAAGCCCGCCAGGAGGAGGCGGATGAAAGCCGTCAAGGAATCGTGCACCAGCAGCCCCGTGAAGAGTTCGACCGACTGCGGCGTCGCCTCACCCACCAGCCAGGGTGAACCCGGCACCCGCCGCAGGTCGTCCCAGGCAAACCAGGCCACGAACAGCAACCCGCCCATCGCCACCAGTCCCGCATCGAGCCGCCGCAGCAACGGCAGCATCCGCACGAGAAGCACGAGCACGATCGTGGCGGCAAGCGCGAGTTCCACGCGAAACAGGGGCAGCGACACCTCGATGACATCGCGAAGCGGCGGGACGATAAAGAGCGCGGGGTTCACGGCCTCGATGCCTCCACTTCAGCCGCGGCCAACGCGTCAGACGCCTCGGCATCATGCACCGTACGGGTCCATTCGGCCAGGCTCTCGACCTGCCGATTGACCGTGGGGCTGACATAGTCAAACAGCGACTGCGGGTAGACCCCGAAGAGCACCGCCAGGAAGACCAGCGGGGCGGCAATCGCCAGTTCGCGGCGGGTCATCGGCACGAGGGCCTCGGCATGGGGACCCTTGTACTCGCTGCCCAGGTAAACCCTCTGGATTGCCCACAGGATGTAGCCCGCCGTGAGGATCACCGTGAAGGCGGAGACCGCCGCGAGTGCCCGGCTGTAGTTCCAGGCCGAGAGCGTCACCAGCACTTCGCCGATGAAGCCGCACAGTCCCGGCAGCCCCAGCCCTGCGAAAAAGACCGCGACCGCCAGCCCGGCGTAGACGGGCATCCGCCCGAAGATGCCGCCAAACTCGTTGAGATTGCGATGGTGGACGCGGTCGTAGAGCACGCCCACCATGAAGAACATGCCGGCTGAAGAAATCCCGTGGGCCAGCATCTGGAACATCGCCCCGTTGACGCCCTGTGCCCACGACTCCCAGGCATATCCTCTTTCCGCGACGGCACTCCAAACTCCCAGGCCGAGCATCACGTAGCCCATGTGGCTGACCGAACTGTAGGCGACCATCCGCTTGAAGTCGGTCTGGGCCAACGCGGCGAAGGCGCCGTAGACCATCGAGAGCACGCCGAGCCCGCAGACCAGCCAGGCAAGCTCCAGCCCGCCCCCGGGACAGATCGGATAGCAGATGCGGATGATCCCGTAGCCGCCGAGCTTGAGAAGCACGCCGGCGAGAATCATCGAGATCGGCGTGGGAGCCTCGACATGGGCATCGGGCAGCCAGGTGTGCACCGGCACCACGGGCACCTTGATCACAAACCCGACGAGCAGCAGCAGAAAGGCCAGCACCTCCAGACTCATGCCGAGCACCTGCGCACCGGCGAACGGAGAGTCGGGCAGCTGGCCGATCGCCGCCAAGGCCAGCAGGTTGAAGGTGTGCACGGGCGTCGCGGAATTGCGAATCACGCCGATCTGCTCTGCCTGGAGGGCCTCCGCAATGGCGGGGCTGACCGCGTGGGTGGCAAGCAACTGCTCGTCCGGCAGCAGCCGCAGGTCACTGGTGAAGTAGAGCATCAGGATCGCCAGCAGCATCAGTACGCTGCCAAGGAGCGTGTACAGAAAGAACTTGATCGCCGCGTATTCCCGCCGCGGGCCGCCCCAGATGCCGATCAGGAAATACATCGGCAGCAGCATCACCTCCCAGAAGACGTAGAACAGGAAGAAGTCGAGCGAGACGAACACGCCGAGCATGCCGGTTTCCAGCAGCAGGAAGAGCACGAAGTAGGCCTTGACGTGCTTTGTGATCGGCCAGCTTGCGGCACAGGCGAGCATCGAGAGGAATGTCGTGAGGACCACCAGCGGCAGGCTGATGCCGTCGACACCAAGCAGGTATTCGATCCCGAAGGCGTCGATCCAGGGGAGTTTGACCACCAGCTGCATCGACGGGTCGCCGACCGCGAAACGGGATCCCTCACCACCGCCGAGGGCCCAGGGATAGACAAGCCCCAGCGAGAGCAGAAAGACGACCGCGGTCGTGACCAGGGCGGTCCAACGGATGAACTCCTCGCGGGCCTTGGGCACGATCGGCAGCGAGATCACAAAGGCGACCACAGCGGGCAGAAAGAGGATCAACGAGAGCGGCCAGAGTGCGGGCTGGGACATGAAAGTGTTCCGGGGATTCCAGGATCTCTATCGACAGGATGTCACGAGCACGGGGGTTTCAAGGGTCAGTTGGCGACGACCGTCATACGGAAGGCAAGGCTCGCCAGCAGGAACAGGGTCACGGTTCCGACGACGATGAACATCACGTACTGCCGCAGCTGGCCGGTCTGGATCTGGCGCAGCCGCATGCCGCTGCTCCAGGTTGCCGCCGCGAGCGAGTTGACCAGGCCATCGACAACCACACGGTCGAACCAGGCGTCAATGCCCGCCAGCAGGCGGGCGGCGGCGGCAAAACCGTGGATGATCGAATCGATGATGCCGCGATCGTTGGCCGTGGCCGCCCCGGCGATCCCCAGGGCCGGCTTGACGAAGACCCATTCGTAAATTTCGTCGAAATACCAGCGGTGCTCCAGAAAGCGGTAGACCGGACGGAGGCTCGTCGCGATCACCTCCGGATCGAAGAGCCGCCAGAGATAGAGCACCGCCGCCAGCAGGACTCCGCCGCCGGCGGTCGCAAAAGCCGTGAGCGTGGCGGTTTCATGCACGCTGCCGACATGACTTTCCGCCTCAGCCGGCACGAAGATCGCCGCGGAGAGCAGTCCGCCATCGAGCCCGCCCGCGGTACCCGCCGGCCGGGCCTGCTCGAGCAGGCCAGCCACGCCGAACCCACCGACCGACCAGCCGGCAATCACGGCCAGCACCGCGAGCACCACCAGCGGCCCGGTCATGACCGCGGGCGACTCGTGGGCATGCTCGGCGACATGGGCGTCGCGGGGGCTTCCGGCGAAGGTCATGAACCACAGCCGGAACATGTAGAAGGCTGTCAACGCGGCGCCGCCGGCCGCCGCATACCAGAGAACCAGATGGCCAGGATTGTTCTGAGAATAGAGCAGCGACTGAGCGAGGATTGCGTCTTTGGAGTAGTAGCCGGAAAGCCCGATCACGAAGGGAATGCCCGCCCCGATGATCGCCAGGCAGCCCACCAGCATCGTCCCTGAGGTCCAGGGCATGACGCGGGCAAGCCCGCCCATTTTCCGCATGTCGTTGGTGTGGCAGGCATGGATCACCGATCCCGAGCAGAGGAACAACAGGCTCTTGAAGAAGGCATGGGTCACCAGGTGAAACAGCCCCGCCGTCCAGCCGCCGACCCCCAGGGCGAGCATCATGTAGCCAAGCTGACTGATTGTCGAGTAGGCGAGCACCCGCTTGATGTCGGTGCAGACCAGGGCGATCGTAGCCGCGATGAAGAGCGTCACAGCCCCCACGTAGGCGATCACCAGCAGCACGTCGGCGGTGAGCACGGGATAAAAGCGGCCGGTCAGGTAGACGCCAGCGGCCACCATCGTCGCGGAATGCACCAGGGCCGACACGGGAGTCGGCCCCTCCATCGCGTCGGGCAGCCAGACATGCAGCGGCACCTGGGCACTCTTGCCCATGCAGCCGCAGAAGATGCCCAAGCCCGCCACCACCAGCAGCCAACTGCCCAAGCCCATCGCCCGCCAGTCGGGAATCCGGGCGGCAATCTCGCTGGCCGCATCTTCGGCGGAACCGTGCTCAGCCACGATCCGGCCCACACGGCCGGCGGCGGCCGCAGCCACCATGCCGTCGGGCACCTGCAGGGCATGACCGTTGTCCGCGGGCCGCACGAGGCTGAACAGGCCCGGACGGATCGCCTCGTCACCGTCGGGGCCGACGGCCACCGTGTCGCCGAAATGGAGCGTGCCGAGGGCTCCCCACAGGGCCATCAGCCCGATCAGCATCCCGAAGTCGCCGACGCGGTTGACGATGAAGGCCTTGTTGGCCGCGGTCGATGCCGACGACCGCTCGTAGTAAAAGCCGATCAGGAACCAGGAGCAGATGCCGACCAGCTCCCAAAACACGAACACCATCGCCAGGTTACCGGCGATCACGATCCCCAGCATGCTGAAGCAGAACAGCGAAAGAGCCTGGAAAAACCGTGAATAGCGGCCGGGCCGATGCAGCGGACCACCACCGGAGAGCGTCACCTCGGCATCGGTCACCTCGTGCAGTTCATCGTGCATGTAGCCGGTCGCGTAGATGTGGATGCACGAGGCGATCAGCGTGACGACCACAAACAACAGCACCGTCAGGCTGTCGATATACCAGCCGATCGAGAGCAGGAGCGTGGGGCTCGAGTAGAGGGTGTACCAGTCGCCCGCGTAGCTCGGAGGAGCCTCGGCGTCGTCGTGACCACCGTGACCGCCAGCGGCATGTGACGCTCCCTCGCCGGCAGTGAACCGAAAAGCCGATCCCGCCTCGCCGCCGGCATGGCTCTCGTCGTCGCCCCCGTGGTGTTCGTCGCCGTGGTGCACCGCGGCCGGGGGATGGGCGGCAAGCCAGGTGCCCATTGCCGTGACCGAGAGACCCAGCGAGGCGAGAATTGCGGCGGTCGCCAGCCAGGCGGCATTGCGGCCGTGCGGGCCCATCCGCGGACCAAAAAAGAGGATCGCTGTGAACGAGCCCAGCGGGATCAGCCAGGCCAGGCCGAGAAGCGTCGAGAGCGTGTTGCCAAGGTCGCCTTCCACGTCAGTCTTTGATCGCCTTTCGTCGCGTTGCCGCGAAGGTCAGCCCTTGAGGTCGTCGGCCCGGTCCACGTCGACCGTCGCGTGGTTGTTGTAGAAGTTCAGCGTGATCGCCAGGGCCACCGCCGCCTCGGCTGCCGCGAGCAAAATCACGAACAGGGCAATCACCTGGCCATCGAGGCCCAAAATCGAACCCTGCTCGCCCCGCAGCACCGGCGAGCCGAAGGCCACGAAATTGACGTTGGCACCGTTGAGCACCAGCTCGATTCCCATCAACACCCCGAGGGCGTTTCGCTTGACCGCCATGCAGACCACCCCGGTCGTGAAGAGGATCGCCCCCACGACGAGATAGTGGCTCACGCCGACCGGATCGGCCAGTGGGTTCACGGGGCACCTCCCATCCTGGCGGTCGGCCTCGCCGGCAGACCCCGCCGCCGCTTGGCCCTCGCCAGGTAGGCGGCACCCACGAGCACCACCAAAAGGTGCACCGAGACGATTTCAAAGGGCAGCAGATAGCCGCTGCGGACGCCGGAGGCCTGCGAGTCTTCCGAACCCGTCGGGGCCGCATCGACCCGCACGCCCACCAGGGCCATGCCCAGCGGGGTCGCCATCGGCTCGGTCGCCCGGGCGGTCGGGTCCGCCCCGCCCCCCCCCCCC
>CAZRKH010000007.1:0-11418 GCA_964600785.1 uncultured Chitinophagaceae bacterium | reverse complement strand
CGGGCGCCGCCCGGGCCCCGGCGGGCGGCGCACCCCCCCCCGGGGGGGGGGCAGGAACCGCCCGGGGGGCGGGGGAGCCGAGATCGCCCTGGACCGGAAAAATGCCGCCATCGAAGCGGAGATCGAGCGGGAACAGGCCGCCAAGGCGGAGGTCGAGGAACGGCTCGCGATGCTCATCGACCGCTACAACGACCTCATTGACGAGCAGCGATTCGTCGAGGCCGAGTCGCTTGCCAAAAAGGCCAGCGAGCTTGACCCCGACAATCCCGTGGTTCGCCAGCTGCTCTCGCAAAGCCGCATCATCCGCAGGCTCGCCAGCCAGCAGGAGATCGCCGACGCCAAGGCGTCCGGCTTCCTCGACGCCGCCGACGACGCCGAGCGGTCGGCCGCGGGCTTCGTCGGTCCGATCGAATTCCCCGACACACGCGAGTGGGAAGACCTCACCAAAAACCGCACCCGACTCGCCGCCGAAGGTCGCGGCCGGCTGTCGGCCGAGGAAGAGCTGATCCAGGCCAAGCTCAGCACGAAAGTCACCGCATCGCACCGCGGCAGGCCGCTGGCCGAGGTGCTCGAGGATCTGGGACGGCAGTCGGGTGTGCCGATCCATCTCGACTCCGTCGGTCTCGAAAGGGAGGCGGTCCGCACCGACACGCCCGTCACGATCGCCATCGAGCAGCCGATCTCGCTCAACAGCGCCCTGAAGCTCGTGCTGGGGCCGCTCAAACTCGACTTCGCGGTTCGAGACGAGGTGCTCAAGGTCACCAGCCCTTCGCTGGTTCGCGGTGAGTATTACAGCGTGACCTACCCGGTGGCTGACCTCGTGATCCCCGTTCCGAACTTCTCCTCCGATGGCCTGGGAATCACCGGCGCCCTGCGAGACGGCTACTCGCGGATCGGCCTCCGCAACACCCTCTCGGTGCAGACGGGCGCCCCCCCGGTCGGAATCAACGGTGTCAGCCGGGCCGCGGGCGGGCCGGTCAACGCCGAGAGCCTCGCCCAGTTTCAGCCGATCGGCGGCAACCCGCCGGTGGCGGGCACGACCCCCTCGATCCCCTTCGGACCTCCCACCGCGGGCGGCGGCCAGGCCGATTTCCAGTCGCTGATCGACCTCATCCAAAACACCGTCGCCCCGCAGACCTGGAACACCGTCGGCGGCCAGGGGGCGATCCAGCCGTTCAGCACCAACCTTTCGATCGTCGTCAGCCAGACGCAGGAGGTGCACGAGGAACTTGCCGACCTGCTCGAACAGCTCCGCCGCCTGCAGGACCTGCAGGTCACGATCGAGGTCCGATTCATCACCCTCAACGACGCCTTCTTCGAACGAATCGGCGTCGACTTCGACTTCAACATCCAGTCCGACGTGACCCAGCCGCTGAACATGACCGCCCAGCCGACCGATGCTGGCGGCTCGGTGCTGCCCGACGGCATTGCCACCTCGACCAGCCGGCCCTCGCAGGTGGTCGGCCTCGACAACCAGGGCAACGTCGGCGTGACCGCACCGAACTATTTCTCGGTCCCCTTCCGGCAGGGCAGCTACCAGCAGGCCCTGCCGCCGGCGAACATCCCGGCGATCGCCCCGTACGTCTCCCAGCAGGCGCTCGCCCAAAACGCCGCCAACTTCGGCTTCGCCATCCTCTCCGACATCGAGGCCTACTTCCTGATCCAGGCCGCCCAGGGCAACGTCCGCAACAACGTGATGCAGGCCCCCAAGGTGACGCTCTTCAACGGGCAGAACGCCTTTGTCTCCGACACCCGCCAACGTCCCTTCGTGACGAGTGTGGTGCCGGTGGTGGGTGATTTCGCCGCGGCCCAGCAGCCGGTGATCACCGTGCTTTCCGAGGGCACGGCGGTAAACGTGCAGGCGGTCGTTTCCAACGACCGACGATTCGTGCGACTCACGCTGGTCCCATTTTTCTCGCAGATCGGGAAGGTCGAGGAGTTTCAGTTCGAGGGCACCCGTTCAACGACCTCCAAGAGCAGCGACGAAAAGAGCGGAGCCGACGTGGCCGCGGCCGGCCAGAACCCGCTGGGCGCCGGCATCAACTTCGGGGAGAGCCGGGCTGCCGAGCAGCAGACCCTTTCCAGCGGCACCACGATCCAGCTGCCGGAATTCATCTTCACGACCGTGACGACCACCGTCAGCGTGCCCGACGGCGGCACGGTGCTTCTCGGCGGCATCAAGCGGCTCCGCGAGGGCCGCAACGAGTTCGGCGTGCCGATCCTCTCCAAGGTGCCCTACATCAACCGGCTCTTCAGGAACGTCGGCCTCGGCCGGGAAACCGAGAGTCTGATGCTGATGGTCACCCCGCGGATCATCATCCAGGAGGAGGAAGAGGATAAACTGCTGGGCGTGCGGCAGCCCTGACTCGCCGCGGTCGTACAATCCTCGTTCCCACCTGCAGGTGTGACTCATGCGACTCTGGCTCCTGCTCGGCGCCATCCTCGGCGGCGTGGCCGTGGCCCTCGGCTCCTTCGGCGCCCACGGCCTGAAGGCCACCCTCGAGGCGAATGGCCAGGCGGCCAACTGGGAGACCGCGGTTCGCTACGCGGTTTTCCATGCCCTTGCCCTGCTGGTCGTCGGCCTCGCGGCGGGCATGCCGCAGGCGGCTCCTGCCCGCGGCTGGCTGGCGGTCGCCGGCTGGGCGTTCTTCGTGGGCACGCTGATCTTCAGCGGCTGCCTGGCGGCCCTGGCCCTCTCGGGCATCCGCTGGCTGGGGGCGATCGTGCCGATCGGGGGCGTGCTGTTCCTCATCGGCTGGGCCTGCCTGGCGATCGCCGCGATCGGCTTCAAGAAAGTGGACGCGATTCTTTCCTGATCTCTGTCCCGTCAACGGAGAAGACCCTCCTCCGGGTAGAAAACGCGACGGGTGTTGCGGACGAGCAAATCGAGGCCGAGGTCGACCGCAGCCTCCTCCGTCCAGCCACGTTCGATCACGAAGCGACGGGCGAGGACCCCGGCGAGCACGCGTCGATACATCGCGAACTTCGGATAGCCGAATTCGAGCTTGTACATGTCGCTGTAGTAGCCGAGCAGCTTCGTGCGGGGCACCGCCTCGATCCGCTGCTCGAGATCCCGCTCGATCGACGAAGGCATGTTGGCATACCACCAGTGGCCGAAGGGGAGCACGTTGGGGAAGATCCAGGCAAAGCTCACCAGTTCGTGGTTGAGGGGCTCTGAGAGGACCGAGACCGGGAAGGTCACCGTCGGAAAGTCGTTGAACAGCCCGGCGTAATCGGCCAATGAAAGCCGGCCGTCGAGCAGGTCCTGCCCCTGGTGGACCCCGCCCGGGTAGACCCCCCGCCGCACCCCGATCATCAGGTCGAAGGGCATCCCTTCGGCCTCGCAACAGCGGGCGACCCCCCGGAAGATGTCGGCCGCGAGCACCGCCCGGGCGGCCGGGTCGGCCTCGCTCCCGCGGGCCCGCACCGCCTCAAAGGCCCGGGCGGCATCGGCGGGCTCGACCGGATCAGGTCGGAATCCCGGCGGCAGGGAGATCGCGGCAGCCCTCGCCCCGCTGCGACGGAAGCGGGCGGCGACTGCGGCGATCGCCTCATGCAGGGCCGCGTGGCTCGCCGGCTCCACGCCGGAGGATCTGGCAAGCCGCTCGAGCACGCCCTCCTTTCCGGTGTGGAAAACGAGTTCATCGACCCGCAGGCAGGGCACGTAGCGGGCGGTGTTGAAACCCTCGAGCGGGTCGTCGAAATCGTTGGTCAGAAAGACCGCCTCGATGTGGCTCGCGGCGAGCAGCTGCTCGGCCCGATTCGGCTCAGCCCCGCGGGAGCGGACGGCCGCATCGAGACTCCGCCAGTTGGCCGGAGTGAGGTCCGGCTCACGGAAGCCGTAGAGATCGTGGGCGATCTCCATCAGCCAGCCGTACTGCACGGTGTTGGAAAGCGGTCCGAGCCCGGCGACGAGTGCCTCCATCCGCATCTCGTCGTCGAGGCCTTCCCCCTCGATCCGCTCGCGGGGCAGCCCCGCGGAATGGGCGAGCTCGGTGAAGTAGTGGTAGCCCAGAATGTCGGCCAGGCAGGTTGCCGAGGCCGAGGCAGGCTCGATGTGACTGTGGGGGTCGACGAAATTCGCGGCGGCAAGTTCCGCCTCGAGCCGGGCGGCGAGCCCGCGGCTGTGGTCGGCTTGATCGGATGGCATGGAGAAAACCGGGCAGCGACACGATTGCCCGCCGCCACTGCGGGGCGGGCACACGCCGCGAATGTATCGCCGCCGGCCAGGCGAGGCTACGGTTCGATGCGAACCCGCGAAGCGGGCCCGAGGATGTCGATCAGGTCATCGAGATCGCGATTGGCGACGATGATCTGCCGCTCTGGCGGTGCGTCGGCGATGGTGAGCGGGTCGTCGGCACCCACGATCACCAGATCGGCCTCCAGCTGGATGCGTCGCTCGCCGCTTCCGGGCTGCGGCTGGCGGAATCCCACGGCATGCATCGTGGCATCCGGCCCCCCGCGTTGAATCGCGACCACGGCGAGCGACTGCTCCGCCCGCTCGACGACCCCCGGGCCGACAACGACCGCGAACCGACCGGCGTAACTGCCGCCCAGCCGCAGGCTGAGCTGCTGCCGGGAGAGGCTCAGCACCGCGTTGAACGGTCCCTGCACGACTTTCAGCGATTCTCCAGGCACGACCGCGGCCGGGTCGGCCAGACCGTTGATCTTGGCCAGCAGGTTCCACGAGACACCGAGCGGTTCGGCAATCTTCTGAAGTGTCTCACCCGGCGCGACCACATGCGGCGGCAGGAGCAGGTCGTCCTGGGAGTAGATCACCGTGCCGGCGAGCTGGGAGAGAAGCTCTTCGAGCCGATGGCTCTCCTCGAGACCGAGGGAAGCATCGCCGTACCACTCCGAAAGGAGGGCCAATGCCTCGGCATAGCGGCCGGCGGTGAGCTTCTCGTGGGCGTCATCCCAGTCGGAGGCGAAATCGGCGGCGTCGGCCGGGGGCTGGGCGGGCTTTGCGACCGCCGGTGGCTGGCCCACGGCAATCTCGCCAGCCGGCCCGAGGTCGGCCACCGGCGGTGGCGAAGCCCCGGGCTCGTCCTCGAGGGGGCTGCCGGGGTCCGGCGGCGTGCCTTCTCGGCCGCTGACATAGGTTGTGGCTGGGGCTTCCGTCGCGGGAGGGGCGGCGGCCGTCGCCGGTGCCGGGACAGCCGCCGGCATCGCGACCGCCGGCGGGGCGGTGGCCTCGGGCAGTTCTCCTTCCGGGGCGAAAGGGGGTGCCTTGTCAGCCTCAGGGGCCGGCATTCCGACCTTTTCGACCGGCGCTGAAGCCTTTCCGCCCTTCTGGATCACCGAATATCCGCCGTAAAGGATCATCCCCAGCAAGCCGAGTACGACCAGTGGCTTGATCACCTCGCCGGCATCCGAACCCGAGGCTCGCGGGGACGATCGCTTCATTTTCCGCTGCGGCATGGCCTGTTTCCTCGTTCCGGGGGGAGCGGGAGGGTAGGCAACCGGCCGCTCCGCCGCCAGACCGCTTCGGAGCATGTCGGGCCTGGGAAACGGTCGCCGCGGCCGCCCGGGGGGTATCTGAGGAAATCTGGGAAACCGCCATCGTCAGGCCCCGACCCCGACCCGTATATTCAGGGGCCGAGGAATGTCCTCGCCGGCCCGATTTCCGCGGAGCCCCACAGGCTCACCAGCAGGCTCGAGACGATGTTTCCCACCGATGCCTCCCGGGTCCGCGACGTGGTGGCGGTGATCCTTGCGGGAGGCAAGGGTGCCCGGCTCGACCCGCTGACCCGCGATCGGGCCAAGCCCGCGGTCCCCTTTGGCGGCGGCTATCGGATCATCGACTTCACCCTCTCCAACTGCGTCAACAGCGGACTGCGGAGGGTGCTCCTGCTGACCCAATACAAGGCACACAGCCTCGAGCGACACATCAACCTCGCCTGGCATCCGCTCTTCTGCCGCGAACTCGGGGAGTTCCTCGACGTGCTGCCGCCCCAGCAGCGGATCGATGAAAACTGGTACCTCGGCACGGCCGACGCGGTCTACCAAAACATCTACTCACTGGAGATGAGTTCCCCGCGGCATGTGGTGGTGCTCGCCGGCGACCACATCTACAAGATGAACTACCAGCGGCTTGTCGAGGCCCACGAACGCAGCGGGGCCGACGTCACCGTGGGAGCCCTGCCGATCAACGTGGCAGAGGCCTCCGAGTTCGGAACGATGGCCGTCGATGCCTCCGGCCGCGTCCGCGAGTTTTACGAGAAGGTCGGCAATCCGCCCACGATCCCCGGCGACGAACGGCGGTGCCTGGCATCGATGGGAATCTACTGCTTTTCCACCGAGTTTCTCTTTGAACGCCTGAGGATCGATGCCCACCAACGGGGCAGCCGCCACGACTTCGGCCACGACCTGCTGCCGAGCATCGTCGACACGCATGCCGTGCTGGCCTTCCCCTTCCGCGACGAGAATCGCAAGAAGGAGGCCTACTGGCGGGACGTCGGCACCGTCGACGCCTTCTTCGAGGCCAATCTCGACCTCGTCGACGTCGACCCTGAACTCAATCTCTACGACCGGCAGTGGCCGATCCGCACCCACCACCCGCAATACCCGCCGCCGAAGTTTGTCTTTGCCGGGGAGGGCGACGAGGGACGGCGTGGCGAGGCGACCGACAGCGTGGTCTGCCCTGGCGCGATTCTTTCGGGAGGCCGCGTCCATCGCTCGATCATCGGATCCGGCGTGCGGGTCAACAGCTATGCCAGGGTCGAGGAGAGCCTGCTCTTCGAGGGCGTCGACATCGGCCGCCACGCGGTCGTGCAGCGGACGATCGTCGACAAGGGCGTTCGCGTTCCTCCGGGCACCTCGATCGGCCTTGATCCCGCCGAGGATGCCGCTCGGGGGCTGAACGTCTCGCCCGGTGGCATCACCGTCGTGCCCAAGGGCTACCGCTTCGAACCGTCCGCCGTCTTCGCCTCCTGACACCCCAGCCGCGAGCAGATCGCCCAGCCCACAATGCCAGCCCGCAACCTGCTGTTCCTGATTGTGATCGCCGTCTCCTGCCTGCTCTCGCGGGTGGTCGTTGAACACACTCGCGACACGCGACGGGTTGGCGAGGTGATCGATGCGGTTGCCGGACAGGCGATCACCGGCCCGTCGCGGGAGCAGCTCGTCGACGCGGCCATCGACGGAATGCTCCGTCCGCTCGGTGACGAGGCGGAGCACATTCCATTCCCCTCCGCCCCCGTGACCGCCGACACGACGCCGGGCCGCGTCTTCGGGGGCGTAGGGGTCGATCTCACGATCGAGACCGCGGATCCCGAGGACCTGCCGAGGGTGGTCGCGACGCTTCCCGGCTCACCTGCCCGCAAGGCCGGCCTTGCCCAGGGCGACTGCATTCTCGCGATCGACGGGATGCCGGCCCGCGGCTGCACGCTCGCCTGGGCCGTCTCGCACCTCCGGGGTGTTCCCGGCTCCCATGTGACGATCGACCTGCTGCCCGCAGCCTCGCTTCGAGGAGAGCACGCACCGGCGGCGGCTCGCGGCGGACCGCGACGGTCGGTGGAACTCGTGCGGCAGCAGATCGTCCGCGAACTGGTGTTGGGCGACCGCCGAACTGCCGAAGGATCCTGGCAGTGGCGACTGATCAACCAGCCTTCAGTCGCGTTGTTTCGGGTCCCCTGCTGCGAGAGAGGGACTGCTGAAAATCTCGCTGCGGCGATCGATGCGGCCACCTCGGCGGACGTGACCGCGGCCCACGGGCCGCTTGCCGGGGCGGTCGTCGACCTGCGGGGCAACGCCTCGGGAACACTTGCCGAGGCGGTGGCCATCTGCGACCTGCTGCTCGGTGAGGGCACGATCGTCTCGGTCGAGGGCCGGGCCGTCAGTGGCGGCCGTCGGCAGATGATCGCGGTACACCGGGCCACGGGCTCGGCGATGCTCCACGAGATTCCCTTGGCCGTACTCGTCGACGGGCTCACCGCCGGTGCCGCCGAGGTGATCGCCGCCTGCCTGCAGGACCACGGTCGCGGCCGGATAGCCGGCAGCCGTACTCGTGGCGAGGGTGTGGAGCGGACGCTGATCCCACTCCGCGAGAGCAATTCGGCGATCCGCCTGCCGACAGCCGCCTACATCCGGCCCTCGGGCAGTGCGATCCATCGCCGCTTGGATGCGGGCCCTCGCGAGGGCTGGGGCGTGGTTCCCGACGCCGGGCTCGAGGTCACGCCCACTGGTGAGTCGCAAGCCCGGCTGAGCCGGTGGCGGCTGCTGACCGACTCCGCCACCCTCCCAGATGCGGAAGCGGTGGAAGTGTCACCGCCATCCGATCCGGTGCTCGCCCGGGCCGTCGCGGCGCTCGCCGATGGCACGTGACCACCGGTCAGGGCGGTCAGCGTTCTTCAACAGCCTCGAGGAGGCCCCGCACCTCGGAGGCGAGAAAAAAACTCCCCGCCACGCAGACCACCCCACCGGCACCGGCGAGTTGGCGGGCCCTGTGCAGCCCCTCAGCGGAGTTCTCGACCACCTCGGCCGGTGGACCGCCGGCCGCGATCGCCTCGAGCAGCCGCCGCGGATCGCTCGCCCGGCGGCCGGCGTAGCCGGTGAGGACGATCCGCTCGGCCCAACGTGCCGCTTCCGCGAGCATCTCGGCGGCAGGCTTGTCCCTGCTGGCGGCAAACAGCAGCACTCTCCTGCCGCTCCGGCTGCCACCGGCCTCCATGAGGGTCGCCACGAGGGCCTGCATCGACGCGGTGTTGTGGGCCGCGTCGATCACGATCACCGGCTTGACGGCAACCTGTTCCATGCGAGCCGGAAGCCTCGGGCCAGCGAGTCCGCGACGGCAGGCGGCGGCCGATACCGGGAAACCCAAGGGCCCGAGCAGGCCCGCAGCGACGATCGCGACCGCGGCGTTGGCTGCCTGGTGTCGGCCCGGCATACCCACCACCGCACGCAGCCGGGAAACTTCCCGACCGCCGGCGTCAGGCAGCCCCGCCTCCGGCGGCAGCCGCACCTCGACCTCGTACTGCCTCGGGGAGAAACGGTTCTTGGCGATTTCGGCCACGGGCCTGCAGCGGTAGCTGAAATCGCGACCGATCTCCAGGAGCCTGGACCGTCGGGCGGTGGCGACCTCGCGAATCGAGCGTCTCGCCGCCGGCTGCACCGCCCCGCTGACCACAGGCCGAGACCGCTTGATGATCCCGGCTTTCTCGGTGGCGATACGGCCGACGGTGCGGCCGAGCAGATCCATGTGATCCAGGCCGATGCTCGTGATCACCGAGAGCAGTGGCCGTACCACGTTGGTCGCATCGAGCCGGCCGCCGAGGCCCGTCTCCAAGACCACGACCGCGAGGCTTTGCCGTGCGAAGTGATCGAAGGCCATGGCGGTCATGATCTCGAACCAGGTCGGCCCCTTCCCGCCGCGGCGAGCCGCCGAGCGATCCATCGACTCCACGGCCGGAAGAACCCGCTGCCAGGCCCGCACGAGGTCTCGCGAGGGGATCGGACGGCCTCCCACGCAGATCCTCTCCTCGACTCGTTCCACATGCGGCGAGAGATAGCAGCCTTCGCGATAGCCGGAAGCCCGCAGCATTGCGGCGAGCATCGCCACGGTCGAGCCTTTGCCCTTGGTGCCCGCGACGTGCACCACCGGCACGGCCGCATGCGGGCTGCCGAGCAGCTGTAGCAGCCGCCGCATCCGCCCGAGGCCCCAGGACGACCGGGCGGCACCCGGCTCCTGGCCATGCTCGTGGTTCTCGCGAGAATCGAGCCATTCGATCATCGCCCGACGTGTGGCCAAGGGCGGTTGCGGCCCGCGACGTTTCGCCTCGTGGTCTCTTCGGGATCGGGTGGCCACGGTCGGGTTCCTTCGCGTCGCTTCCCCACTCTACCACCCCGCTGCCGGAAACCCCTCAGCGACGCCGGGATTTCGCAGCCTCACCGACGTGGGGGAGCTGACCTTGACCTCGCCGCGCTGCTTCGCCGACCCTCCCCGCCCCATGCTCCCCCGAAGGGCTCCCGAGCGATCGATGCTTCCCCACACACCAGAACATCCTGTCGCCTGCCGCACGGCCATGCACTTCGCGTCGCCGGCCTCCATGATCGGCATTGGCCTCGTCGCGGTGGCTGCCACGCTCCAGGCTGTCGTCGCGGCAAGCGAGCCTGCCCAAGCCGAGGGTGACGGCCTCACCGTGGCGGTTCGGATGGTCGACGAGCCGAATCCCGAATCGCCGCCGCTCTATGTCGCCGATCCGGGCGGGGGCGACCCCTTCAGCACCTGCACCACCTCCGCGGTCGGCTGCCTCGATACCGCCGGCGGCTGCCCGCCGAGGTGGTTTGCCTCCACCAGCGGCCTGGTGATGACCCGCACCCTGCCCTCGGGTGTTCCCGTCTCGCTCGGTCCGGGAGGCGGCGTGGCCCTCACCACGGCCGACGCCTCGGCCAACTGGCCCGGCGGTGTCGACCTCCGCCTCGGCGGCTGGCTGGGACCGCAGCAGCGGCACGGCGTCGAGGCGATCTACTGGGGCCTCTACAACATCGGCACCGCCGCGGAGGCGGGCGGCGGCGGGCTCGACGCGATCCCCGCTCTCGCCGGCTCGATCACCGTGGCCGGCACTCCGGCCACCAACTTCTTCACCAATGCCTCCGAGCAGCAGATCGCCCGCAACGACCTGGTCAACGATGTCGAAATCAACTGGCTCTATTCCGTGGGTCGGCATCCCGAACTGCTCGACGAGGACCACCGCCTTTCCTGGCTGTGGCTGGCCGGCTTCCGCTTCTTCCAGCTCGAAGACACCCTCACGCTCCAGAGCCCCTTCGACAGCGGCAATCCGCTGTCACTGGCGGTCACGAGCAACAACCTTCTCTTTGGGGGCCAGGTCGGCAGCCGGCTTGACTGGCGGTTCGCGCCACGATTGCGACTTGCCGCGGTGCCGAAGATCATGCTCGCCGGCAACGCGGTGACGAACACCTCGGTCATGGCAACCGAATCGGGCACGCCGGCCGCATTCGCATCGGGAGCCCCGGTCAACGTCCGCACGACAGGCAGCAGCTTCGCCTATCTCGGTAGCGTCGACGGCCTGATCGCCTGGGACGTGACCACCCGCTGGAGCCTCTGGATCGGCTACCGCGTGGTGGGTGTGGGTAACATCATGCAGTCTGACGCAATCTGGCCCACGACGATCACCTCGCCCGACTCGCTTACCGCGATCGACACCGGCGGCGAAACGGTGATTCACGGCGGGTTTGCGGGTTTCGAGGGGCGGTACTAGTTTGTGCGCCGGCGGGCCATCCATGGCCCCGGCGGCTTTCCGCTTCGCGGGGCAGCCAAGGTGCCCACGCGAAGCGGCGGCGGCCGTCCGGGCCGCCGGGTTTGTGCGCCGGCGGGCCATCGATTTTGTGCGCCGGCGGGCCATCCATGGCCCCGGCGGCTTTCCGCTTCGCGGGGCAGCCAAGGGGCCCACGCAAAGC
>CAZRKH010000006.1:0-11357 GCA_964600785.1 uncultured Chitinophagaceae bacterium | reverse complement strand
GGCCGGTTGCGCTGCAAACGGCAGTGCCGGTGCGGGCCGCACCGGCCTACTTGGGCCGCACCGGGCTACTGTAGGCCGGTTGCGCTGCAACCGGCTGTGCCGGTGCGGGCCGCACCGGCCTACTTGGGCCGCACCGGGCTGCTGTAGGCCGGTTGCGCTGCAACCGGCAGTGCCGGTGCGGGACGCACCGGCCTACTCGGGCCGCACCGGGCTACTGTAGGCCGGTTGCGCTGCAAACGGCAGTGCCGGTGCGGGCCGCACCGGCCTACTCGGGCCGCACCGGCCTACTTGAGTGCGATCGTGCGGGCGAGCGGCCGGAGAATCTGATCGACCACGCATTCCTCGACGGTGTCGGCAAGCAGTTCGTAGAGACGGTCGATCGCCTCCACATAGCCGACCTGCGGGTCGAGGCTTCCATATTGCCGGGCCGTCACGTAGACGCTCAGCTGGTCCTCGACATACTCACCGGTCCGCACCTGGAAGGCGTTGGTCCGCGTCTCGGTGCTGATCCGCACCTGGGTACGGCACTCCTCGTCGATGGCGATCGTCAGCGAGGGCTCGAAGTTGATCACCCGACTGCCCGGCAGATCGACGACCCGTTCCAGCCAAGGGCCAACGCCGAGGGCCTCGGCAAGCAGGGCGTTGTGATTGCCGCGATAGGCGAAGTCAAAGCCGAAGAGTAGATCGAGCGCCTCGCAGTCGAGCGGACTCACCGAGAGCAAGGCCGGAGCGAGATCAAGCAGCAGCCGGTGCTGCTGCATCGCTGAATCGGCCGACGAGGGATTCACCTCACCCGAAGAGAGTCGACGCGACTCCACCGCCGCCCATCGGTAGCGGCCCTGGTCCTTGTCTTCCTCGAGCACAAAATCCCGCTTGTCGCGACAGTAGAATTTCCGCATCGAGGGGTAGTTCTTCTGGATGCACTCGAAGAAATGGAGCACCGTCTCCCGCTGGGCGGGCAGCTCCATCTCCGTGGCCAGATTCATGTTGACGTAGAAGTCATCCGCCAGCGACGAAAAAGGTGTCATCCGGCCAACCTCCCGTGGAAAGCCCCCCGGCTCGCGCGGCGGGGAAAACGCAAAAAACCCGGTGTTTCAGCGGACTCGAGTATACGGCGTTGGATTTTCCACTGTCAAAAGTGGATCGCCTCCAAGACTCAACCAACTCTGCATCAAACCGCGGCACAATCTCCCCAGCCGATACAGCCGTCCGGATGCTGGCGTTCCTTGATCGAGGCTGGCATACTCTTTGTGGAATTCGTGAGCGACCCGCCGCCGTTGCCGTAACAACAACGCCCGAGCAACACCATGCCCAGCACCCAAGACCCGCTCCGCGTGCCCGAGGAACGGCTCTCGCTCGAGAAGCGAAGCGACGGTGCCGTGCTCGTGCGAGTGCGTTCGGAGGGAGTCAACGGCCGCCGTCTCCCCGACGCCGTCTTCGCCTTCCGCTGCGGCGATCCACAGTATGCCTACTGGCTCGCCCGGCTCGCCGAGCATGCGGGCACCACCGGCTGAACCGCTGCACTGCGGGATCACTCCTCGCGGCTGCCCGCGATCAGAGCGATGAACTCGCGGTTGCTTTTGAACTTCGCAAGCTGCTTCGTGAGCTGCTCCATCGCATCGACATGATGCATCGTGGAGAGCGTCCGCCGCAGCATGTTCACCGAGTGGAGCGTGGACGGATCGAGCAGTTTCTCCTCCCGTCGCGTGCCTGACTGCGAAATGTCGATTGCCGGCCAGACGCGGCGGTCGGCGAGCTTGCGATCGAGCACCAGCTCCATGTTGCCGGTGCCCTTGAACTCCTGGAAGATCAGTTCATCCATCCGGCTGCCGGTGTCGACCAGCGCCGTGGCGACGATCGTCAGCGAGCCACCCTCCTCGAAAACCCGCGCGGTGGCGAAGAGCTTCTTGGGAATGTCGAGCGCCTTGATGTCGACGCCTCCCGACATCGTGCGGCCGGTGTTGCCGACCCACTTGTTGAAGGCCCGAGCCATGCGGGTAATCGAGTCCATCAGAAGAAAGACATCCTTGCCCGCCTCCGCCATCCGCCTGCACCGCTCGATCACCAGCTGCGAGAGCCGCACATGGCTCTCCACGTCGCAGTCGAGGCTGCTTGCGAGCACCTCGCCCTTCACGCTGCGACGCATGTCGGTGACCTCTTCGGGCCGCTCGTCGATCAGGAGCATCACGAGCGTCAGCTCAGGGTGGTTTTCGGAGACCGCCTGCGAGACCTGTTGCAGAAGCACCGTCTTGCCGGTCCGCGGCGGGGCCACGATCAGGGCTCGCTGCCCCTTGCCCAGCGGCGTGAGCAGATCCATGACCCGCGTGGTCAATGGCTGCTGGCCGGTCTCCAGCCGCAGCCAGGTCTCCGGGTTGATCGGGGTGAGCGTGTCGAAGGTTTTGACGTTGGCGTAGTCGTCAGGAGGCATCCCCTCGACTTCGCTGATCTCACGGACCCGCGGGCCCTGCTGACGCCGGCCCTGCTGCACCATCGCCTTGACGTAGACGCCCTCGCGAAGCCGGTAGCGATCGACCATCGTGCCGGGCACGAAGGGATCGGTCCGCTCCCGCTGGAGATTGAGCGCGGGATTCCGCAGAAAACCGTAGCCGTTGGGATGCATTTCGAGCACGCCCTCACCGGGTTCAAGCGGCACCGGCTCGCCGTTTTCGCTCACCGGTTCCTCATCGGGAGGCTGCATCGCCGGATCATCCGGCACCGGTCGGTCGCCCTGGGGCCCGCGTCCGCGGCGATAACGGCCGCGACCACGTCGCCCGCCCCCCTCGCCGTAGGCCTGCCCCGGCCCCTGCCCTTGCCCCTGCCCGTATCCGCCCCCCGGTCGTCCGTGGGAGCGGCTTCGCCTCCGCTTCGACATCAATCAGGTCCCTATTGGAGAAAAAAACCCGGCCATCGACCGGTGCGTTGTTTCGTGAGCGTCTTGTGGCTCGCAGCAGGCCCGTTTCAGGCCTCGGATGACCTCACGACCACCGCCATCACAGGAACGTCCCTTTCCTGCCCCTCGGGCCGAACGATTCGGAAAACCCTCTGGGCCTCCGCCGACGACAACCTGCACTCTGTCCCTTGAATCACGCCCGCGGGCACGAGTGAAAAGCCGGAAAAACCACCCGACCCCGGTTGCGGGGAACCGCCCCGCAGGATGCGGGACCGCGATGCGGACGGCCTTGAACGGCCCAGGGAATCCACGCCACCGACGGGAAACCTCGTCGCCACCTGGAGGCCTTCCACGAGGAACGACCCGAGGTAGGAAGAAATCACTGACCCCGTCCAAGCAGCAAAACAGCAGGAAAAACGCTGTTGCCGGACTAGCAATAGTATCGGCCCCCGCCCCCGGAATGTCAAGCGGCGGCCGCATGGGCCGTTTTTCCCGGGGAAAACTGGTGGTTTTGGCAATCTCAGCCGGGCAGCTCGCAGACCCGACGGAAGAACCGGAGGAATCCCTGCAACTTTTCAAGCCGCTTCGACCGATACCACTGTCAAGCGGTTCCTGGCCGCTGCCGAAGCCCGCGTCATCCGGCCGGGTCCAACACACAACCGCTTTCCAACAAAGCCACCTCGCCCGAGGCTGATTTCATGACACCGTTCACGCATCGCACTGGAACGTTCCTGGCCGCCGCGGCCGCATTCGCCTTTCTGAGCCCGTGTGTCGCCGCGGCGAGTTCGATTCCCTGGCACGATTCGCTCGAATCGGCCCAGGCTGCCTCGCAGCTGAGCCACCGACCGGTGCTGCTGATCTTTGAGGCGGATTGGTGCGAGGCCTGCCAGCGGCTCGACGCCACGACCTGGACCAACGCCGAGGCGGCGGCGCTGGTTGCCGCCTGCTTCGAGCCGGTTCGGGTGAACGTCGACGCGGTGCCCGATCTGGCCCGCCGCTACGGTGTCTCGCACCTGCCCTCGGCATGCGTGATCGCAGCCGACGGCACGGCCAAAGCCCGCTTCGATCTGCCCGAAACCGCATCGGGGTTCATTGCCTCGGCGGGCCGCGCCGTGCAGCAGGCCGCCGAACCGCCGGCCGCCGCCGTGGCCGCTGCGGTCGCTCCCACCAGCCAGCCGGTTGCCCAGCAGGTTGCCCAGCCGGTTGCCCAGCCGGTTGCCCAGCCCCCAGCCACCGTCGCCAATGCCTCGCCACCGCAGCAGGCTGCCGCCACGATGCCCAAGGCCCCGCCCGCCTGGCCGGCGGAAACCGCCCGGGGGCCGGCGGAGGCCTCGACCGCCTCGGCCGTCGGCCCTCGCTACGGTGACTCGCCGTCGCGACAACTGATCGAGCCGGCCGCCACTGAGGCGCCCTGGCTCTCGGCCGCCCCACCGGAGTCAACCGGTCCTTCCGCCGCGGCCGCGCCGCGGGCAGCGGCACCGGCAGCCGCCACCGGCGGCTATCCCGATACGGGGCTCAAGGCGGCGAATTCCGACGGCGGCTATGCCGCTGCCGGCTTCCCGGGAAGCCCGCCTTCCGAGCGGCTCGCCTCACTGGCACCACCGACCCAGCCCCCCGCCGCTGCTGCCGTCGTGACCGCGGCCGCCAAGCCGGCCGACGCGGCCAAGCCGACCGATGACGGCGAGACAGACTCACCCGAGCCGAAGAAGGAAAAGTATCCGGTGCTCGCGGCGATGCAAAAGCCGTTTCGCTACTTCATGCCGACCGCAAAGTCGGATGACGCTGACGGCGACGACGAGACCGAAACCGAGACCGAAACGGTTGCCGACGAAACCACTCCCTTCCCGGTGGGCCTGGAAGGCTATTGCCCGGTGAGCCTCGCCGAGCAGGGCACCTGGGTCGAGGGGCGAGCCCAGTGGGGAGCCCAGCACCGCGGCCGCACCTACCTCTTCGCCGGTGAGACCCAGCAGCGGAAGTTCCTTGCCGACCCCGACCGTTACGCCCCGGCACTCTCCGGCGACGATCCGGTGCTGGCCTTCGAGTCGGGCACGCAGATTCCCGGGCAGCGTCGCTACGGCGTGACCTACCAGGGTCGCATCTATCTCTTCTCGACCCTCGAAACCCGGGGCAAGTTTGCCGCCAATCCGCAGGCCTACGCGACGCGGGTGCAGCTGGCGGAAAACCCCTCGGCAGCCTCGGGTGGTACACTCCTGCGATAGCGAGCGACCGGCCGCCGGTCAACCGCTCTCACCCGGAGTTTTCATCCCGCATGTCGTGGCCGGCCAGCAATCTCTCCGTCGCAACCGCGATACTCGCGGCCGTGCTGGCAGTCGCCGCGGTGGCCGATGAGCCGACCGGGCCGGTCCGCATCTATGTGCTCGCCGGACAGTCGAACATGGAGGGCCACGGCGAGGTTGCCGCTCGGCCGGACCGCAACGGCGGCCGGGGCAGCCTGGAGTTTCTCGCCAAAGACGCCGCCACCGCCGGGACGTACTCGTCGCTCATTCTGCCGGGCGGTGGCTGGGCGACGCGGGAGGATGTCTGGATCGACTTCCTCGGCCGCTGCGGCCCGCTCGGCGTCGGGTATGGCGCCCGCGACGGGCTGATCGGTCCGGAACTCGGGTTTGGCACGGTGGTCGGGAACGCACACGCGGAGCCGGTGCTGCTGGTGAAAGCCTCCTGGGGTGGCAGGAGCCTGGCGATCGATTTTCGCAGCCCTGGCGCCGGCCGACCGGCGTATCCGCTCGGTGAAAAACTGGAGTCGGCAATTGCAAAAGACCCGCAGATCCTCGGCCGCTCCTACCGCGAAATGATCGCGGCGGTGAAGCAGGCACGCCAACGGTTGGCGGCCGGTGAGTTCTTCGCCGACGCCAAGGATCGCGGCAGCGTGCTCGCCGGCTTCGCCTGGCACCAAGGCTGGAACGACCGGATCAACGACCGCTTCAACGGAGAGTATGCCGAGAACCTGGCGGCCCTGATCCGCGACGTCCGCCGCGACCTCGATGCCCCCGGGCTGCCCTTCGTGATCGCCGAAACAGGAATGGCGGGACCCGACGAAAAGCATCCCCGGGCCCTCTCGTTGATGAAGGCCCAGGCATCACTCGCGACGCTCGAGGAGTTTGACGGCACGGTGGCCTTTGTGCCCACCCGGGAGTTCTGGCGGCCGGCGGAGGCCTCGCCCGCCAATCAGGGCCACCACTGGAATCGCAACGCCGAGACCTACTGGCTGATCGGCGAGGGACTCGGCCGGGCGATGCTCACACTCGAGCGATGATCCGCGTCGTCGGTGCGGCCGGCCACGTCGGCCCAGCCACGTGAGCGTTCTACCGCGGCCCGCCAGAGAGCCAGGCGGCGGCGGCGAACCGGCTCGTCGATCGACGGAGTGAAAACCCGCTCAACCCGCCTCGCCGCGGCGGGGTCGAGGCTGCCGCGCGAGGCGAGCATCGCCACGCCGAGAGCCGTGGTCTCCCGCACCAGCGGACGCTCCACCGGCACGCCGAGCAGGTCAGCCTGCACTTGCAGCAGCAGATTGTTGGCCGCGGCGCCCCCGTCCACCCGCAGCCGCTCCAGCGGCATCCCCGCATCCTGCTGCATGCAGCCGGCCACCTCGGCAACCTGCAGGGCGATCGACTCGATCGCCGCCCGGGCCAGGTGGGCGGCAGTCGTGCCGCGGGTGATCCCCAGGATCGTGCCGCGGGCCGCGGGATCCCAGTAGGGCGTTCCCAGTCCGGTCAGCGCCGGCACGACCACCACGCCGCCGGAATCGGGCACGCTTGAAGCAAGCGGTTCAATTTCCGCGGCCTGGCGAATGATGCCCAGCCCGTCGCGAAGCCAGCTCACGATCGCCCCGGCCACGAAGATCGACCCCTCGAGCAGGTAGCCGGCGGCGGCGTCGGTCTGGCAGGCGACGGTCGTCAGCAGTCCGTGACGGCTGGCCACCGGCGTCTGGCCGGTCGAGAACAGCAGAAACGCGCCGGTTCCGTAGGTGTTCTTGGCGGTGCCCGGGCGGCTGCAGCCCTGGGCATGGGCGGCTGACTGCTGGTCGCCCGCCACCGAGCGGATCGGCAGCGGGCCGCCAAACCAGCGGGGGTGGGTGGTGCCGAAGTCACCCGCCGAAGGACGAATCTCGGGGAGCATTGAGAGCGGCACGCCGAAGATCTCGGCCAGCCTCGGGCTCCAGGCCCGCTCATGGATGTCGTAGAGGAGCGTTCGCGAGGCGTTGGTCGGATCGGTGGCGTGCACCCGACCATCGGTGAACTTCCAGATCAGCCAGCTGTCGACGGTGCCGAAGAGAATTTCCCCGCGACGGCACCGCTCGGCGAGCCCGTCGATCGATTCGACCAGGTGCATGATCTTCGTGGCGGAGAAATACGGGTCGATCAAGAGGCCGGTGCGGCGGCGAATCTCCTCGCCGTGCCCGGCCGCCTCGAGCCTGCGGCAGACGTCTTCGGAGACCCGGCTTTGCCAGACGATCGCGGGGGCCACGGGCCGTCCCGTGGATCGTTCCCAGAGGATCGTCGTCTCCCGCTGGTTCGTGATCCCGATCGCCCGCACCGGCCGACCGCCGGCGGCCGCGACCGCATCGCGGGCCGTGGCCAGCTGCGACTCCCAGATCTCCTCCGGGTCGTGTTCGACCCACCCTGGCGACGGCGTGAATTGGGAAAACTCCTGCTGCCGCACCACCAGCGGATTGCCGTCGGCCTCGAAGAGAATCCCGCGGCTGGAGGTGGTCCCCTGGTCGAGGGCCAGTACCAGTGCGTCGTCGGCTCCGCCGGTATCTGCAGGCTCACCCATCGCCACCTCCTCCGGCGGCAACTGCCGCGGCCGGAGTATCGGCCAGCCGCCGTCCGTAGCGATTCGCGAGGTCCGCCGCGACGCGGGCGGTTTCCGACTCGACCGCATCCTCCTCGAGACGGCCGAGCCTGGCCATTTCCCGGGCCACCTCGCGGAGAGCGTTGATGTCGAGGGCCGGATCGAAGACGAGCATCAGCCGTCGCTCGATGACGTCCTCGAGCGTTGCCGCCCATTCCTGCTCGATTCCGCGGGCCACCGCCGCAAGCGGAAGCCCGGTACGGCCGATCGTGGCGATCGCCCGGCCGTTGCCACCAGAGCCTCCCCCGCCGGTTCGCTCGGCGAGGAACCCCTCGGCCAGCAGGCCGTAACGGCTCAAGGCAGCATCCGCCCCGTCCCTGTCGAGCCCGCCGTCGCGGAGCCTCGCGGCGAGGCGGTCGAGTTCACCACCGCCCGGCCCGGGTGCCCCCGGCAGGGGTCGGTCGGCCGAAGTCGCGATCACCGGCAGGCCGAGGCAGCCGAGCAGTTCGGCGGCCGACTCCTCCGCAAGGCTGCGGCAGGTGGTCAGCTTGCCGCCCACGATCGACCAGGTCGGCAGCGGAGCCTGCGGCTCGCGGAGAAACAGATGGCGACGGGTGATCGCCCCGGGGGGCGTGCCGGGGGGCACGTAGGGCAGCGGCCGCACGCCGCAGTAGTGCTGCATGACCTCGCTGCGGGTCGGCGGGGCGGCGGGAAAAATCGTTGCGGCGGCCTTGAGCAGGTAGTCGATTTCCGCGTCATCCGTGCGGGCATCGCGTGGGTCGCCCTCGAAGGGCAGATCGGTCGTGCCCACGAGCACCAGCCGCCGGCCGAAGGGGAGCACGAAGATCGGCCGCCCGTCGGAGGCTTCGGCGTAGACACCGTAATCGCAAAGCAGCGGCCGCAGCCGGGCGGCGTCGAGCACAAGATGGCTGCCCTTGGTGCCCCCGATGCGACGATGGCCCCCCGCGGCCAGCGGCACCGAGAGGCGTGTCTGATCGACCCAGGCGCCGCTGGCATTGACCACCGCGTCGGGACGGATCTCGCGGGCCTCGCCCGCCGCGGTCCGCGGCTCGAGCAGGAAGCCGCCGCGGGAGTCGCTGCGGACGGCGTGGTGGGGCAGCACGGCGAACTCGACGCCCCGCTGTGCCGCCGCGGCGGCGGCATCCAGCAGCAGTTCCACGGTGAACCGCTCGGGGTAGAGCATCTGGGCGTCGGTGTAGGTGGCCGCCAGGGGAAATCGCCGCGAGTCGACCGCCGGCAGGCCCGCTCCACCGGCTCGCACCATGCGGTGGCGGGGCCAGCGGGAACCGCTGGCAAGCAGGTCGTAGAGCGCGAGGCCGACGCCGACAGTCCAGCTGCCCCGCGTGCCGCCTGCTGCGAGCCGGCGGGCCAGACCGGTCCATCCCGCCAGGCGGGCACCCGCCGCCAACATGCCGCCGCTACGACGCTCCAGCGGAATGTAAAAAGGCAGCGGCTCGACGAGATGGCCGGCCAGGCGGACCAGCCGCTCCCGCTCGGCGAGGCTTTCGCGGACCAGCCCGACCTCGCCGTATTCGAGATACCGCAGCCCGCCGTGCACCAGCCTCGTGCTCCAGGCGGTCGCCCCGCAGGCGACATCGTCGCTGTCGACAACAATCACCGAGACCCCGGAGAGCACCAGTTCTCTGGCGACCGCGGCACCGTTGATCCCGGCGCCGAGAACGAGCACCTTCTTGGCCTGCACGCTCGTTCCCACCGTCTGCCTCGCTCCTCGTTGCCGCGGGCGGCTTTGGGCCGGCGGGATCCCCGCGGCCGCCGCTGATGATACGCTCGGGAGACGCATCCGTCCCAGCGGAGGCTTTGACAATGGCCCGACTGAACCGCGCGTCTGTCTGCACCCTGGCCCGATGCCTCGCCGCGTCGGCGCTGGCGGCATGGCCCGTCGCCGCCGCCAAACCCTGCGTCGCGGCCGAGCCGACGCTCACCGCCACCTGGCAGGCGGCACCGCTGCGGGAGGTCGCCAGCCGTGTGACCGGCTCGCTCGGCGTGCCGGTGGTGGTCTCCCGCCGCATCGATCCCTCCACCGCGATCACCCTCGAGGCATCCGCTGAGCCGGCCATCGCGGCGCTCAAACGCGTCGCCGCCGAAGCGGCCGCGGAGGTCGTGATCCTCACGTCGTCGGTGCGGATTGAGCCGTCAGACCGCGTGGGCCGGCTGCTTGCCGCCGACGAGCAACGCCGCGACGACCTTCGCCGGCTCACCGCTCGCAGCCGGCAGCGGATGCTCGAGCTCGGCCCGCTGGCCTGGCAGGCCGGAGCGACACCCGCTGGAATCGTGTCAGGGGCGGCCCGGGACGCCGGAGTGCGGATCGGCGGGCTCGACCGGCTGCGTCACGACCAGCTCGCCGCGGCACGCCTGCCGCCGATGCCGTTGATCGACCGGATCGACCTGGTGCTCTTCGACTACGACCTGCGTGCCCGGCCCGTCGGCGACACGCTCGAGATCGTGCCGATCGACGAGTCCGCCCGCCCGCGTGGCCCGCGGCGGACCAGCCTGCCGGCGCGGCGGCGGCCCGCCGGCGGTGGCGAGCCGGGCGAGCGGTTCACGCTCACCGCCGCGGCCCCGCTGGAGGAGCTGCTCACGGCGATTGCCGGTCGGCTGGGCCTGACACTCGAGCTTGACCGCGAGGGCCTGATGGCAGCGGCGGTCGATCCGGCCCGCATCGTGCGGCTGGAGGTTCGGGAGGTTGATCGCGACGGCCTGCTCGACGCGGTCACCGAGCCGCTCGGGCTCACCTGGAAACTCGACGGCACGCGGCTGGAAGTCACCGCCAGGTAGCGGAGGCGGGATTCACGGGGAGCCGCCTGCGACACCGGCCTCCCGCCCTCGGGCGGCCAGACGCTCGGCGGCGGCGAGGTTGCGACGGGCCGCCTCGTAGCCAGGATCGATCTCCAGGGCCAGTCGGTACGACTTGATCGCCTCGCGGTATTCCCGCTGCCGAGCCTGGGCCACACCCCGGTTGAACCAGGCCCTGGCATCGACCGGCTCGTGGCGGATCGCCTGGTCGAAGTCGTATTCCGCCTTGTGAGGCTCGTCGGTGGCCAGGTAGGCCAGCCCGCGGTTGAGATAGGCGAGCATGTAGGTGCGATCGCGGCGAATCGATGAGGCGTAGGCACTGATCGCCTCGAGCCGCCGCTCGAGCCGCATCAACGTCAGGCCACGCCAGAGTTCCGGCCGCGGGTCGTCATAGGCGATGCCCGCGGCATCCTCGAAATCCTCCAGAGCAATCCCATACTGCCCGAGATGGAACCAGGCGATGCCCCGCCGCAGCGAGAGCTCGGGATCGAGCGGGTCGAGCCGCAGGCCGATCGAGTAGGCCTCGATCGCCGGCTTGAGCCTGCCCAGCCGCCGCAGCACCATGCCCAGGGCGAGGTGGGCCTCCGGATCGAGCGGGTCGGCCTGTACCGCCTCGCGGAGCACGTCGCGGGCCTGCTCATATTTTTCCTGCGACTCAAGCGTGCGGGCCCGGGCGAGCAGCTGCTCGACCTGCGAGTCGTCCTGCCTGCCACCGGGCTGTTGGCGGAGGGGCAGCGTCGGCTCGGCGGCGGGGCCGGGCTTGGTCTGCTCGGGAAACGGCACCGGCAGTTGAATGCCCGGCTGGGGCTGGGGCTGGGGC
>CAZRKH010000005.1:0-69076 GCA_964600785.1 uncultured Chitinophagaceae bacterium | reverse complement strand
CGGTTGCAGCGCAACCGGCCTACACCAGCCGGTTGCAGCGCAACCGGCCTACACCAGCCGGTTGCAGCGCAACCGGCCTACAGCAGCCGGGCTTCGCCTGCCGCGGACCGCTTCTCAGTGGTCGATCTGGTCCCAGCTGCGGAGGACGTGGCAGTTGTAGCCCCCGGGGTTTTTCACGAGGTAGTCCTGGTGGTAGTCCTCGGCGGCGTAGAACGGCCCCGCCTCGACAACCTGCGTCACGATCGGCCGGCGAAACCGCTGGGCCTTGTCGAGTTCGGCGATCTTCTGCTTGGCGGCTTGTTGCTGCGCGGGGCTGGTGGTGAAGATTGCCGAGCGATACTGCGTGCCGATGTCGTTGTGCTGCCGGTTGGGTGTGGTCGGGTCGTGCATCCTGAAAAAGAAGTCGAGCAGTCTGTCATAGGGCAGCACGGCGGGGTCGAAGACGATCTCCACCGCCTCGGCGTGTCCGGTGGTGCCGCTGCAGACCTGCCGGTAGGTGGGGGCGTCGGTCGAGCCGCCGATGTAGCCGACCTCCGTCGAGATCACGCCGGGAATCTCACGGATGATCTCCTCCATGCCCCAGAAGCAGCCTCCCGCGAGGATCGCCGTCTCCTGCCCCTCTTTCGCCTCCGCCGCGAGGGCCGCCGGCGCCAGCAGGCATCCGGCGAGGACCGCGGCAACGAGCACGCCGCTTGGTGGCATGGCGGCCACGGGTTCGGTGACCGCAAAGAGGGTGTCGAGACAGCATCGCATCGCAGAGTGCTCCTGGGCGGTGAACCAGCGGAGGCCCGACGAGCCTCCCGGTGACACGTAATAATAGCCGCCCGGCCCGTCCGCGGCCCCTCATTCTTGCCCTACCGGCAACGCCCGCACGACCGGCAGGATGGGCCGCTGCCGCCGGCCCGTCCGGCTCCGCCGGCCGTCTTTTCGGGGGGTAGCCTTGCCGAGAGGCTCTCGACGCCGTTGCGCCGTCCGTCCCGACTTCCCGACCCCGACCCCGACCGCGAGCAATCCGCCAATGGCCTTCTCCACCCACCCCGCCCCGTCGCCGGCCCGCGTCTCGGTTCCCCGCACCGCTCCGCTGGAGGCTGCCGATCGCGGAGGGCGGGACCGGCTGCGGGATGTCACGGCGCTGGCGTTGGTGGCGGCGGTGGCCCTCGTGGCGACCGCGCTTGCCACGGCTGACCCGGCCGACCCGCCGGCGGCGACGGTCTTTCCGCCCAATGCCGAGGCCACCAATGCCTGCGGCCTGTTCGGTGCGACGGTGGCCACGACCCTGTTTGCCGTGTTTGGACTGGCCGCCTGGCTGGTGGTCGCGTTTGTCGCGGTGCTCGCCGTGGTGCTGCTGCGACGGATTCACCTCGCCGATCTGCCGCTGCGATGCGGCGGGGCGGTGGCGGCGATCGCGTCGTTGTGCACGCTGCTGGCCCTGCTCGCTCCCGCCTGGCTGACCCGGCCGCTGTGGGGCGCCGGCGGCTATGTGGGGGCCACCGGCGTGCTGCTTGTCGAGGGCACCTTCGCCCACACCGGCGGCGTGATCATCTCGATTGCCCTGGCCGGGGCCGGGCTGTTTCTGGCCCTCGATACGATCCTGCTTGCGGCCTTCGCCCGCCTGCAGACGGCGGTGGCTCGCCTCGTGGCCGGCCTTCGGCTTGAAAAAACCGACGCCGCGGACGAGCCCCACCGCCCCCCCCCCCGCCGGTCCTGGCTCGGCCGGCTTGTCGCTCGCGGCGGCGGTGAGAGTGCCATCAACGAGAACGACGACGAGGACGCAGACGAGGATGCAGACGAGGCCGAGGAAGAAGACGAGCCCTCCGAACCGCGGATCCGGATGCGGCACCGCGGGGTGGTGCTCGACGAAGACGCGGAGGACGACCTCGGGGAGGAGGCCGAGGAGTCGTACGACCAGGCCGATGCCGCCGACGAGGCGTCGCAATGGGAGGCCGACGAGGAGGAGGCCGAGGCCGAGGAGGATGTTTCCGAGGACGCCCCGCCGGTGCCGATCCGCTCGCGAGCCACGCGGCGGAGCAAGGCCGCCGAGATCGGGCCGGAGCTGGTGCCCGAGGGCGAATACCACCTGCCCAGCCTCGACCTGCTGCTGCCCTCCGACAGCCACCAGCTCGAGGCTCAGGAGCAGGAGGTCCGCGAGAAAGCCCGCCTCCTGGAGAAGACCTTTGCCAGCTTCGGGTTCAAGGTGCGGGTGGTAGAGATCGAGACCGGACCGGTCATCTCGCAATACGAGATCGAGCTGGAGGCGGGCCTCCGGCTGGCCAAGATCGCCAACCTCGCCGACGATCTGGCGATCGCCCTGCGGGTGCCGAGCGTGCGGATCGTGGCCCCGATTCCCGGCAAGAACACCGTCGGCATCGAGGTGCCCAACACCGACCGGCAGATCGTCCGTCTCCGCGAGGTGATCGAGGAGACCGCCTCCAAGAGCCGCTCGATGAAGATTCCGGTCTACCTTGGGAAGGACGTGGCCGGCAGTCCGATGACGATGGACCTCGCCACGATGCCGCACCTGCTGATCGCGGGACGGACCGGCACCGGCAAGAGCGTCTGTCTCAACTCGATCATCACCTCGATCCTCATGAGCCGCCGGCCCGACGAGGTGCGAATGCTGATGATCGACCCGAAGATGGTCGAGCTGACGCCCTACAAGACCCTGCCCCATCTGATGCACCCGGTGGTCACCGACATGAAAAAGGCCGAGGCGATCCTGGCCTGGGCGGTGGAGAAGATGGAGCAGCGGTATGCCCTGCTGGCTGCGGCCGGCGTGCGGCACATTTCGAAGTACAACGAGCTGGGCCGGGAGGAGGTGCTGCGGCGGATCAACCCGGCCAGCGAGGAGGAGGCCGAGGCGATCCCCGAGAGCATCCCCTTTATCGTGGTCGTCGCCGACGAGATCGCCGACATGATGATGACCGCGGGCAAGGAGATCGAGCAGCACATCATCCGCCTCGCCCAGAAGAGCCGTGCGGTGGGAATCCACCTCGTGCTCGCCACCCAGAAGCCGACGGTCGACGTGATCACCGGCTTGATCAAGAGCAATCTCCCGGCCCGGATTGCCTTCCAGGTGGCCAGCCGCACCGACAGCCGCGTGGTGCTCGATGAGGGTGGGGCCGACAAGCTCCTCGGCAACGGCGACATGCTCTTCCTCTATCCCGGCACGAGCACGATCCTGCGAGGCCAGGGAACGTTTGTCAGCGACGACGAGATCAACCGCGTGATGGCCGTGGTCGGTACCGACAGCCCGCAGTACAGCCAGGAACTGGTCAACCTCAAGCCGGCCGGCGAAGAGGAGGCCGCCCAGCCCGGCTCGCTCAAGCCCCGCGACGAGCTTTACCAGCAGGCGGTCGAGGTGGTGATCCGTGAGGGCCGTGGCAGCGTCTCGCTGCTGCAGCGTGCCCTGGGCATCGGCTACGGACGGGGTGCCCGGCTGATCGATTTCATGGCCGAGGATGGGATTGTGGGCGGCTACAACGGCTCCCAGGCCCGCGAGGTCTTGATGACGCTCGAGGAATGGGCCGCGGCCTGCGGTGAGCCGGCCCCGCCGGCCGACGCCCCCCCCCGCCGGCTGAAGGTCCGTCCGCATGCCGAGGACGACACCGACGAGGAGGACACCGAGGACGCTTTCGCCTGCGAGGAAGAGCAGGACGAGAGCTTCACCCTTGCCTCCGGCGAGCCTGCCGAGGCGGAGGCTGACCTGTCGGAGTATGAGGAGGAGGCGTCAGAATACGAGGACGAAGACGAGGCCGAAGAGCACTCGGAGTATGAGTACGAAGAGGAATCGGAGTACGAAGAAAGCGAACGATAACCCCCCCAAAAAAATGGGGACGGGAGCGAATTCCCGGCGGGCCACCCCCGGGCCGATTAGGCTACGGGAATCGTCAGTCTCCGTCCCCGCGCCTCCGTCATGCAACGCATCGAAATCTACGACACCACCCTCCGTGACGGATCCCAAGGCGAGGGCGTGAATTTCTCGCTGGCTGACAAGCTGGCGATCACCCGCCGGCTCGACGAGGCGGGTGTCGACTTCATCGAGGGCGGATACCCGCTCTCCAATCCCAAGGATGCCGAGTATTTTCGCCATCTCCGCGATCTGCCACTGGCCCATTCGCGGGTGGCCGCCTTCGGGATGACTCGCCGCCGCGGCATCGCCGCGGCCGATGACCCCGGCATGGCCGCCCTGCTCGAGGCGGGCACGGGGGTGATCACGATCGTGGGCAAGACCTCGTCCTTCCACGTCGCCGAGGTGCTTGGCGTTTCTCGCGAGGAAAACCTGGCGATGATCTCCGACACGGTGGCCTTCCTCACCGCCGAGGGTCGCGAGGTCTTTTACGACGCCGAGCATTTTTTCGATGGCTGGAAGCTCGACGCCGACTACGCCGCGGACACTCTCCGCGCCGCGGCTGCCGCCGGGGCCACGCGGCTGGTGCTTTGCGACACCAACGGCGGCACGCTCCCCGGCGAGATCACGGAAATCGTGGGCCTCGCGGCGGCTGCGGTCGACGCGAAGCTCGGCATCCACTGCCACAACGACTGCGATCTCGGCACGGCCAACACACTCGCCGCAGTGGCCGCCGGCTGCATCCAGGCCCAGGGCACGATCAACGGGATCGGTGAGCGGTGCGGGAATGCCGATTTGATCTCGGTGATCGCGAACCTGGCCCTCAAAATGCCCGGCTACGAACTGCTCGACGGCAGCGGCACGAGGCATCTCACCGAACTCTCACGGTTTGTCTACGAGACGGCCAACATGAGCTATCGCCCCAGCCAGCCGTTTGTGGGCGGCAGCGCCTTCGCCCACAAAGGCGGGATGCATGTCCATGCGGTGGCCAAGGCGGCAGAGTCGTATGAACACATCCCACCCGAGGCGGTGGGCAACTCCCGCCGCGTGCTCGTGAGCGAACTCTCCGGCCGCTCGAACATCGCCGCGGTCGTGAAGCATCCCGACATCAAGGCCGACCGTGGCCTGCAGGAGCGGGTGCTCACGGAAGTCTGCCGGCTGGAGAACGAAGGCTGGCAGTTCGAGGCGGCCGGTGCCTCCTTCGACCTGCTCGTGGAGCGGCTTGCCGGCAGCTTCCGCCCGGCCTTCGAGCGGATCAGCTACCATGTGGGCGTGGAGAGCCGCGATGGCCGTTGCGGCAGCATCGGCACCGAGGCGACCGTCAAGCTGCGAATCGGGGAGGCAATTCGCCATGAGGTGGCGGAGGGTGACGGCCCGGTCAATGCCCTGGATGCCGCGGTCCGCAAGGCCCTCGAGCCGCATTTCCCCGAGGTCGCGAGGATGCATCTGCTCGACTACAAGGTCCGCGTGATCAACGGTCACGAGGGCACCGCCGCGAGGGTTCGCGTGCTCATTGAGAGCAGCGACGGCGAGCGGACCTGGGGCACCGTGGGCGTGAGTGAAAATGTGATCGAGGCCAGCTGGCTGGCTCTCTCCGACGCCTTCGAGGCTTTTCTGGCAACCACCCGGCGGGCCTGACGAGCCCCGGGGATTGCGATAATCTCAACCGCCGATTCCTGACCTCAGAAAGGATCTAGTGCGATGCGATGGTTTCAATCGACCGCTTCGTTCCTGCTCCCCATGCTCCTGATCACCGCGAGGGTCGCAGGCGTCGCGGCCGCCGCCGAGCAGCCCGACATCCGGCCCAACATCGTGGTCTTTCTCTGTGACGATCTTGGTGAGGGCGACATCGCAGCTCTCGGCAGCCGTGACATCAAGACGCCCTCGATTGACCGGCTTTTTGCCGACGGCACCCGTCTGGCACGCCACTGGGCCGGCAACGCCGTGTGTGCCCCGAGCCGCTGCGTGCTGATGACCGGTCGGCACCCAGGCCATGCCGTCGTTCGCTCCAACCGCGAGGTCAAGCCCGAGGGGCAGCATCCGATGCCCGAGGGCACCGTCACCCTCGCGAGCCTGCTCGGCGAAGCGGGCTATGCCACCGGAGGCTTTGGCAAGTGGGGGCTGGGGGCCCCGGGCAGCGTGAGCGATCCGCTCGCTTCCGGCTTCGACCATTTCTTCGGCTACAACTGCCAGCGACACGCCCACACCTTCTACCCTGACTACCTCTGGGACGACGACCGACGGATGCCGCTCGACAACCCGCCGGTGCCGCGCGGCGGCAAACTCCCGCCCGATGCGGGCCCTGCAGACTTCGCCACCTTCATCGGCACCACCTACTCAGCCGACGTGATCGCCGAGGCCTCCCTGGCCTTCCTCGAGCAGGCTGCCGGGGATGCCAAAAACGGGAAGCCCTTCTTTCTTTACGTGCCCACCACGGTGCCCCACCTGGCCCTGCAGGTGCCGCCCGACGAGCCGTCGCTGCCCGGCTACATCGAGCACTTTTCCGACGACAAGCCCTATCGCGGCGGCGGCGGCTACGTGCCCTGCGAGCATCCGCTGGCGACCTACGCCGCGATGATCACCCGCATGGATCGGTATCTCGGCCGGATCATGGAACTGCTGGAAAAACAGGACCTCGCCGACAACACGATCGTTCTATTCACCAGCGACAACGGCGCGACCTTTCCCGGCTGCGGCGGGATCGACACCGGCCGCCTGAAGAGCAACGGCTCGCTACGCGGCTGGAAGGGCTCACCCTACGAAGGCGGCCTGCGGGTGCCCACGGTGATCCGCTTTCCGGGTCGCATTGCCGCAGGCCGGGTGATCGAGGCTCCCAACGGATTCGAGGACTGGCTGCCCACCCTGCTCTCGCTGGTCGGCCTGGCCGATCGGGTGCCCAAGGGCCTCGACGGGGTCGATCTCTCGAGCGTGCTGCTCGGCGAGGACGAGCCTGATGCCGACCGCTCGCTCTATCGCGAACTGACCGAAGGCCGCTGGCAGGCAGCGGTGGCCGGTCGCTTCAAGGCGATCCGCCGCGGGAAGAACAGGGGTCGTGAGGCCGGCCCGCTGGTGGTCTACGACCTCCTCGCCGATCCGGCCGAGCAGGTCGACATTGCCGCGGAGAAGCCGGAAGTCGCCGCGAGGCTCGCCGCCTTCATCGACACCGAGCACGAGCCCAACGAGGCCTTCGCCCTGCCGTTTGCCGACACCGCAGCTGCCGCGAAGTGAGTCTGCAAAGAGCCGCCAAGCACTTCGGTCGTCAGCCCGCTTCAGGCTCGAGATTCGCCTTCGGTGGTCACCTCCTCGAGCCTGCCGGTGTCGACGTCATAGACAAAGCCGCGGATCGTGACGGCGTCGGGCCCGGCGGTGGGGATCCAGGGATGGTGCCGGATTGCGGAGAGGCCACGACGCACGTCGGCTGCCAGCCGGGCACGGCTCTCGGGAGTGGGCGGTGCGTCGACCGGTTCCGGACTGCCGCGAAAGGCTCCGAAGGCAGCCGGGCTCGGGGAGGCTGCATGGCAGGGGGTGAAGGATCGCCCCGTTGCCTTGGCCAGGGCGGCGACCGCGGCAGGGTCGCCCTCGAGGCCGGCAGCGAGCAGTTCGTCGGTGAAACCGAGCATCCCGCAGCGGGTGTGGTGCAGGAGAACAATCTCGTTGGTGTCAAGCAGGTGGTGGGAGATCACGAGGCAGCGGATCACGTCGTCGGTCACGATGCCCCCGGCGTTGCGGATGATGTGGGCGTCGCCGGTCTGCAGGCCGAGCAGGTCCTCGACGTCCATGCGGGCGTCCATGCAGGCCACCACCGCCACCCGCTTGGCCGGCCGAATCGGCTGGCTCCCCGGGAACGCCGCGGCATGGATGCTCTCGCCGGCGGCATAGCGGTTGTTCTGCTCGAGCAACGCGTCGGTAACGGGATCTGAATTTGGCATCGGTGAATTTCTCTTCCGGAGGCGTAGGGACCCGGCGGCCGCTCGAGACCAACTTGACAGGCCGGCAGGGGGCAGGGTACCGCTTTGATGGACCGGGATGGAAGGCGGCTGCCTCGTCGGCGTCGCCCTGCCACCCCGCCACGTCCACCGCGGCCCGGGCTGCCCTGCTGAGGGCTCCCCCGGGCCGTTGCCGCACGAGGGGCCCTCGCTCTTTATGGCCAAGAAAGCCGCCACATCCCGTCGCACCGCCAAGCGTTCCGCCAAACGCTCCCGGGCAATGACTTCCCCGCCGAGGGGTGACTACGAACTGGTGATCGTGGAGAGCCCGGCGAAGGCCAAGACGATCGAGAAGTATCTCGGCAACGGATTCGTGGTCACCGCCTCGGTGGGCCACATCCGCGACCTGCCCGCCAAGGCCCCCAAGGGCACCAAGCAGCCGGTGCCCGGCGTCGATCTCGAGCACGACTTCGCCCCCTGCTACGAGATCTCCGACGGCAAGAGCAAGACCGTCGCCGAACTGCGCAGGCTCGCCAAGAATGCCAGCGACATCTGGTTCGCCACCGACCTCGACCGCGAGGGGGAGGCGATCGCCTGGCACCTGACCGAGGTTCTCGGCGTCGATCCGGCGAGGGCCAAGCGAGTCACCTTCGACGCGATCACCAAGGCCGAGGTGCAGCGGGCCTTCCAGTCGCCCCGGGCGATCAACATGCCCCGCGTGGAGGCCCAGCAGGCCCGCCGCATCGTCGATCGGATCGTCGGCTATCGGGTTTCGCCGATCCTCTGGAAGAAGGTGGCAGGCCGCCTCTCCGCCGGGAGGGTGCAGAGCGTGGCCCTGCGAATCGTGGCCGAAAGAGAACAGGAGATCCGCGAGTTCACCCCGGCCGAGTCGTGGCATCTCTCGGCGGCGATGACCTTCAGTGTCGCCGAGGCCGCCACGGCCCACGCCGACTGGACCGCCTTCATCGGCCAGCGTGATGAACGCGGCCGTCCTCCGTTGAAGCGGGACCAGATGGCCTGGCTCGCCGAGCGGCATGCGCTCTCCTGCGAGATGGTGGAACTCGGCGGCCAGCCGCTGAAGATCGCGGCCGAAAATGATTCCTCGGCCGACCTCGCAGACGACGCGGTGGCCGCCGCCGAGGGGGCCGGGCTGCTCGATGTGGAAGTCGTGCGGAGCGTCGATGAAAAGGCCAAGGGCCGCGGACGCAACGTGGTCACGATCACCGGCCGGCCCGATCCTGCCGCCCGCTACACGGTCGAATCGGTCGAGGTCAGCCGCACCAAGTCGAAGCCCTATCCGCCGCTGATCACCAGCACCCTGCAGCAGGCCGCCAGCAGCCGTCTGGGCATGAGCACCGATCGCACAATGCGGATCGCCCAGCAGCTCTACGAAGGCATCGACCTGCCCGGCGAGGGCCGTGTGGGCCTGATCACCTACATGCGAACCGATTCCACCAACCTCTCCGGCGAGGCGATCGCCGGCGCCCGCCGCTACCTCGAAGAGCGGCTCGGCAAGGACTACCTGCCCGAAAAGCCCCGTCATTATTCGAGCTCCAACCAGTCGGCCCAGGAGGCCCACGAGGCGATTCGCCCGACCGATCCCTTCCGCGATCCCGACGCCGTGGCCGCCGCCCTGACCAGCGAGCAGGCGCGGCTCTACCGCCTGATCTGGGAGAGCTTTGTGGCCTGCCAGGCGACCGACGCCCAGTGGGACTCGACCACGGTGCGGCTGCGGCGGAGCGACCGTGACACCGGCGCGGTCTTCAAGGCCAACGGCCGCGTGCTGAAGTTCGACGGCTGCCTGCGGATCAGCGGCGTGCCCAAGGGCGACGGTGAGCAGGTGCTGCCGGAGTTCGAGAAGCACGCGGTGCTCGCCCCTTTCGAGATCGACGCCCGGCAGAAGTTCCAGGCTCCCCCACCGCGTTACTCCGAGGCCTCGCTGGTCAAGAAACTCGAGGAGGAGGGAATCGGCCGGCCTTCGACCTACGCCAGCATCATCAACGTCATCGAGAACCGCGGCTACGTCGAGCAGCGGGACCGGCGGTTCTACGCGACGGCCCTCGGCGAGGCGGTCACCGACTTCCTCAAGCGGGGCTTCCGCGACCAGTTCATCGAGATCGGCTACACCCGCGAGATCGAGCAGGAGCTCGACCAGGTCGCCCAGGGCACCAAAGGGTGGGTCGAGATGCTCCACGAGTTTCACGATGAGCTCGAGCCGAAACTCGAGTCGGCGATGCAGGAAGAGCATGTCAAGGCGAAGGCCGATCCCTCGCCCTACGCCTGCCCCGAATGCGGCCGCCGACTGGAATACCGCCTCGGCAAGAACGGCCGCTTCCTCTCCTGCAGCGGCTTCAACGAGAAGGTGCTCGAAAAGATTCCCGCCACGACGCCCAGCGGCCGGCCCTCGAAGGCGAAGCCCAAGGAGGTGCCCGCCTGCAGCTACGGGATACAGGTCGACAGCGAAGGAAAGCCGCAACTGCCCGAGCAGATCGACCTGCTTTCTCCGGCGGGAATTCCGATGATCAAAAAGACCGGCCGCTTCGGCGACTTTCTCGTTGAAGACAAGCCCCGCCCGGCGAAGTCCAAGGGAAAGAAGGTGGTCGGCGGCGGTGTTGACGAGCCACCGCCCTATATCGTCAACATCGACAAGAAGGGCAACATCAAGTTTCCCGCTCCGCCCCCGCTTGTGACCGACCTTTCCTGCGACAAATGCGGCGAGCCGCTGAACCTCCGCGAAGGCAAGCGAGGACCCTGGCTCGGCTGCGGGGCATTTCCCAAGTGCCGCGGCCGGGGCACCTTCACGAAGCTGCCGGAGCAGGACCAGAAGAAGCTCACCAAAGAACTCGAGGCCCATCTCGCGGCCCAGCCGAAGATTCAGCTGACACGTCGCGACGGTGTCACACCGGTGCCCGATGGCACCCCGCTTGCCGATCTCATGATCCCCGGCGGCACCGCCGAACTCAAACTGTTCGAGGAGTAGCGGACGGGCGGTCTGCCGGCGCGGGCGGCACCGGCGACAAATCCTGCTTGCTGGTGAAGGCGGCCTGATAGTCACGGATCGCGGCGGAGACAACAGCCTCGGCATGGGCCCGCTGGTAGGGATCGCCGACCCGCACCCCGCCGTCGTCGGGCCGGGTGAGCTTGTAGGTGCTGAAGTAATGCACCAGCCGGTCGGTGAGCACCGCGGGCACTTCCTCGATATCGCTGAAGCCGCCGTAGACCGGGTCGTGGAGCATGACCGCCACGATCTTGTCGTCGGCCTCGCCGTGGTCGAGCATCGGCACACCCCCGATCACGCGAGCCTGCAGCAGCACCTCGGCCCGGTTGATCGGCCGTTCGGCGAGCACGCAGATGTCGAGCGGGTCGAGGTCGCCCCTGCGGGCCTCCGGCATCATCGTGGCCACCTCGCCGCCGGCGAGCGTCTGCGGGATGAAGCCGTAGATCGCCGGCGGCAACGAGCTGGTCTTCTGTGCCCGGTCGACACGGAGATAGCCGGTGTGCTTGTCGACCTCGTATTTCACGAGGTCAAACGGCGTGATCTCGACAAACACGCTCACCACGCTTGGCGGCTCGGGACCGACGGAGAGGCCATGCCAAGGATGCGGCCGAGATCGGGAGTAGGTCGTCGAAAGCACGCTGGAACCTGTGGGAGCGGGCGGACACGGCCGGGCCGAGTGGGGCCTCGCGGGATCATGCCGCCTTCCGCACCGTGGCTGATCATAACCGCGATCGCCGCTGGCTGCATCTGCCCGCGGCAGACCGGACACCGGGGTCGGTCGGCCGTGGTTGGACGACTATGCTGTGCGTCTTGTTTTCGAGCCTCACAGAGCCCCGCCAGCCATCCCATGCACGAGCTCCCCAAGCACTTCGACCATACCGCCGCCCAGGCCCGCTGCCACACCCTTTGGGACTCCGGTCGCTACTGGCATGCCGAGCCGGAGGGGGGACGGAAGATCTTCTCGATCGTGATCCCGCCGCCGAACGTGACCGGGGCGTTGCACCTCGGCCACGCTCTCAACAACACCCTCCAGGACATCCTCGTACGGTGCCGACGGATGCAGGGCTACCTCACGCTCTGGATGCCGGGCACCGACCATGCGGGAATCGCCACCCAGGCCGTCGTGGAGCGGCGGCTGCTCGAGGAGGAGAAGCTCTCCCGCCACGATCTCGGTCGGGAGAAGCTCGTGGAGCGGATCTGGCAGTGGAAAGAGCAATACGAAACCCGCATCCTCGGCCAGCTGCGTGAACTCGGGGCGAGCTGCGACTGGAGCCGCACCCGCTTCACGCTCGACGAGCAGTGTGCCGCGGCGGTCCGCGAGGCCTTCTTCCGGCTCTTCGAGCGTGGCCTCGTCCGCCGCGGCAAGCGGCTGGTCAACTGGGACACCTTCCTGCAGACGGCCGTCAGCGACGACGAGGTCTTCCACGAGGAGGTCAAGGGGCACTTCTGGCACATCCGCTACGACGTCATCGATCCGGCGCCCGGCGAACCGACGAGCGTGACGGTCGCCACGACCCGTCCGGAGACGCTCCTGGGCGACACCGCGGTGGCGGTCCACCCCGACCCGGCTGCGGCCCTCGCGGCGGTGGAGGCGGCGGCCCGCGAAAAGCTCGCGGCCGACCCGGCTGCCCTCGCCGCGGAACTGGCGGCCCTCGAGCAGCGGCGGAGGGAGATGCTCGAAGAGCTTGAACGGCTGGCGGCGATGGCCCGCTCGGGCAGGCGGGGTCGCCTGCCGCTTGCCGGCCGAGCGATCCCGCTGGTGGCCGACGAGTGGGCCAAGCCCGAGATGGGCAGCGGCGCGGTCAAGATCACGCCCGCCCACGATCCCAACGACTACGAAGTGGGCCTGCGGCAGGGTCTGCCGATGATCAACATCCTCGAGCCCGACGGGACGCTCAACGAGTCCACGGGTCCCTATGCGGGACTCACGATTTCCCGGGCCCGCAAGAAGGTCGTCGCCGACCTCGAGGCCGCCGGCCTGCTGGAGGCGGTCGAAGACCGGCTGATCGATCTCGCCCATTCCGACCGCTCCAAGACTCCGATCGAGCCCTACCTGGCCGACCAGTGGTTCATCCGCATGGCGGAGCTGGCCGAGCCGGCCCTCCGCGCGGTCGAGGATGGGGCGGTGCGGTTCTCGCCTCCGAGATATGCCAAGAGCTACCTCGACTGGCTCGGCGAGAAGCGGGACTGGCCGGTTGGCCGCCAGCTCTGGTGGGGCCATCGGATCCCGATCTGGCATGTGGCGGGCGTCGGCGAGGCCGACCTGGCCGCCGCCTTCACCGGCCGCGGCGACGTGGCCTGGGCACCGGCCGACGGCGAGCCGGCGGGCGAGGGACCGCGGGACTGGTTTGTCTGCTGCCGCGGGGAGTCGCTCGAGGTCGAGCATGTCGCCGGCCAGCCCCTCGAGCGGGATCCCGACGTGCTCGACACCTGGTTCTCCTCGGCGCTGTGGCCTCACTCCACGCTCGGCTGGCCGCAGGCCACGCCCGAGATGGACTGCTTCTATCCCACCACCACCCTGGTCACCAGCCGCGACATCATCACGCTGTGGGTCGCGAGGATGGTGATCATGGGGCTGTTCGACACCGGGCGACCGCCGTTTGCCGACGTCGTGATCCACCCCAAGATTCTCGACCGTTACGGCGAAACGATGAGCAAGAGCAAGGGCAACGGCGTCGATCCGCTCGACGTGATCGAGTCGCTCGGCGCCGATGCCCTCCGCTTCGGGATGGCGAGCATGGCCACCGAAACGCAGGACGTGCGGATGCCGGTGGAGTTTGCCTGCCCCTCCTGCGGCCACCGCATCGAGCAGACCACGGCCAACCGCACGAAGCCGCGGATCGACTGCCCGAAGTGCGGCAAGCCCTTCCGCACCCAGTGGGCGAGCACCGCCGAAGATCTCGCCCTGCCCCGCGGTCCGGCGGTCAGCGAGCGGTTTGACGCAGGTCGCAATTTTGCCAACAAGCTCTTCAACGCCACCCGCTTCGTGCTGCTGAACCTCGACGACTTCAACGGCGACGCCACGACCATCGGCGGGGCCGGGGCCGAGCCGGCGGCGCCGCTGGAGGAGGCCTGGCTGTGCAGCCGGCTGGCGAGCGTGACCGCCGAGGTGACCGCCGCGATCGATGCCTTCCGCTTCGCCGAGGCCGCGAGGATTCTCTACGCTTTCGCCTGGGATGAATACTGCAGCGGCTATCTCGAGCTCTCCAAGCCGCGGCTGGCCGACCCGGTCGCCCGTCCGCGGGCCCAGGCGATGCTCGTCACCGGCCTCGACACGATCCTGCGACTGCTGCACCCGATCATGCCGTTTGTCACCGAGGAACTGTGGCAGCACCTCCGCGAGGCGGCCGGCGACCGGCGGCTGCCGTGGGACGAGGGGCCGCCGGCGGAATCGGTGATGATCGCCCGCTGGCCGGCGCCACCCGATTCCTGGATCGACCGCGAGAGCGAGGATCGGCTGGCGGCTTTTCTGGCGGTGGTGGGGGCGATCCGCGAGGTTCGTGCCCGCCAGAACGTGCCTCCGCGGACGGTGCTCTCGGTCGTGATCCGTGCCGACGCCTCGCGGAAGGCCCTGCTCGAGCCGATGCTCGACGCCCTCGCGGCGATGGCCACCGCCGAGGTGCTCGACATCGGTCCTGCGGCGAAGACGCCGGCGGATGCGGCGGTGGTGTCGGCCGGGGGGTGCGAGCTGGCGGTCGATCTTGCGGGGCTTGTCGACGTGGAGGCGGAGATCCGCCGCGTCGGCAGGGACCGCGACAAGCTCGCCGGGCTCGTCGAGGCGAAACGCAAGAAGCTCGACAACCAGGGCTTCGTGACCAGGGCCCCCGCGGAGGTCGTCGAGCGGGAGCGGGCCCAGCTTGCCGAACTGGAAGAACGCCTCACGGCCGCCGCGGCGACGCTCGAGGATCTCCGCAGCCGCCGCGAATCGAGCTGCCCCGCCGGCCCCGGCGGGCGACGGCGGGGGCTTTCGGGTAGACTCGGGTCGTCGCAGGCCCGAGCGGATGGATGGTCCTGCAGGGTTTCCAGGAAGCCTTGTGTCGGAGAACGACCCATGACGGTGCAGATGGAGTTGTCACGGATCATCATCAGCGAGATCAACGACCAGCAGGTCGTCTACCTCAAGGAGGTGGAGGGCGACCGGACGTTTCCGATTTTGATCGGCCTGTTCGAGGCGACCAGCATCGACCGACGCGTGAAGCATCATCAGGCCCCCCGGCCGCTGACCCACGACCTGCTCGTGGCGGCGGTGGAGCTGCTCGGTGGGGAGTTCCAGGACGTGATCGTCTCCGAACTCAAAGAGCACACCTATTTTGCGGTGATCCGCGTGGAAAAGGATGGCGAGCTCATCGAGATCGATGCCCGTCCTTCCGACGCGATCGCGGTGGCGGTCACCTGCGAGCCCAACCTGCCGATCTACGTCGCCGAAGACGTGCTCGCCGACGTCCTCGGCTAGCTGCCCGTGGAAACAGCCCGGGTAGAGCTTTTCAGCCCCGGCTAGCCCGGAGGCCAGCTCATTGAGCGGCCGCCGAGGAGGTGCAGGTGGAGATGGTCGACCGTCTGCCCGCCGGCGGGCCCGCAGTTGACCACCAGCCGGTAGCCGTCGGCGAGGCCGAGCGTGGCCGCCAGCCGGCTCGCCACGAGCACGAGATGGCCCATCAGGTCGGCGTCGGCGTCGTCGATCTCGCTGAGCCGCTCGATCGGCTTCTTGGGAATCACCAGCACATGCACCGGGGCCTGCGGTGAGACGTCGTGGAAGGCGAGGCAGCGGTCGTCCTCGTGCACGATTGTCGCGGGAACCTCGCGGGCAATGATCCGCGAGAAGATCGTTTCGGCCATGGAAGCTCCTCCGGGAATACCCTGCGGATGGCGGTCGCGGCTGATCCTACCCGAGGCCGAAAGCTTTCCGCAGCACGGCCAATGCCGCCTCGCCCTGAGCGGCGGTCACGATCACGTTCAGGCGGACCTCGCTGGTATTGACCAGATCAATGTTGATGCCCGCCTCGGCGAGCGGCTTGAAGAGCCGGTCGGCGACGCCGGCATGGCTGCGGATGCCGACTCCCGTGATCGAGAGCTTGGCCACATGGGGCACCTCGGCGACCCGGGCCCCGCGGGGCTCGGCGATCTGGCGGGCCAGCTCGGCCATGCGGGCCCCGCTCTCGGCCGGCACGGTGAAGCCGAGTTCCGCCCGCCCCTCGCGGGGATGGCTCTGCACGATCATGTCGACCATCACCCCCGCCCGGCCCGCCTCCTCGAAGACCGCCGCGGCCTCCCCGGGGCTGTCGGGCAGGTCGAGAAAGGTGACCAACGCCTGCGAGGCGTCGAGCTGGCAGTCCTCGATGGCGAGGTCCTCCATTCCCTCCAGCCGCTGCACCACCTCCAGCGGGCTGGAGGGGACATGCGGCAGCGACTCGGCGATCAGCAGAACGCCCTCGTCGGCAATCGCCCCGGCGAGGTCGAAGCTGCGGTGCACCGCCCGCACCGCGTCGGCGGCCCGGTCGCGGTCGACGAGCGAAGAGATCTTGATCTCGCTGGTGGTGATCATGCGGACGTTGATCCCCTCGGCGGCCAGGGCGGTGAACATCCGGCCGGCCACGCCCCGCTCCCGTTCCATGCCGATCCCCACCACCGAGACCTTCGCCAGGGCCTCGTCTTTGGACAGGCCGGTGGCCCCGATCCGCTCACAGGCCCTGCCGCTGACCTCGAGCGCCAGCGGGAGATCCTCCGCGGGCACCGTGAAGGAGATGTCGGCCCGCCCCTGCCGGCCGAGATTCTGCACGATCATGTCGACCGCGATCCCCGCCTCGGCAAGGCTCGAGAAGACCACATGGCTCGATCCGGGTTCGTCCGGGGCCCCCTCGACGGTGATCCGCGACTCATCCCGCACCAGCGCCACACCCGAGACGGGCCGCAGGGGGGCCACGTCCGCCGGCACGATCAGGGTTCCGGAGCCCTCGGTGAAGCTCGAGCGAACCCGGATCATGACCCCGAACTTCTTGGCAAACTCGATCGAGCGGGAGTGCATCACCCCGGCCCCGAGACTGGCAAGCTCGAGCATCTCGTCGTAGCTGATCACCGGCAGCCGGCAGGCCTCCGGCAGGATCCGGGGGTCGGTGGTGTAGATGCCGTCGACGTCGGTGTAGATCTCGCAGAGATCCGCGTTGAGCACCGCCGCGAGGGCGACCGCGGTGGTGTCGGAGCCGCCCCGTCCGAGCGTGGTGATGTTGCCGTGCTGGTCGATGCCCTGAAAGCCGGCCGCGATCACGATGCTGCCGCGGTCGAGATGGCCGCGGATCGTGTCGGTGGAAATCGTGCGGATCCTGGCCCTGGTGTGGGAGCTGTCGGTGCGGATTCCGATCTGGGCCCCGGCGAGGCTCACCGCCTCCACGCCGAGGGAGTGGACGGCCATCGCGAAGAGGGCCACGCTGGCCTGCTCACCGGTCGCCAGCAGCATGTCCATCTCGCGGGCGCTGGGCTTGGGTGTGATCTCGCGGGCAAGCGTGACCAATGCGTCGGTCTGCTTGCCCATCGCACTGACGACCACCAGCACGCGATCGCCGGCGGCATGCCGGGCCACCGCCTTCGTCGCCGCGGCGAGAATCTTGGCGGGGTCGGCCACGCTCGTGCCGCCGAACTTCTGAACGACAAGTGCCATCCGCCTAGCTCCCCCCTGGCGTGGTGCCGAGGAACCGGCCCATCAGCCTCCAGCCGGGTTCGACCAGCTCGCCGCCTGCCGCGGTCCGCTCGCCGTAGCTGGTGCCGCCGTCGGGCTCGATCCCCGTGCCGGCGATCACATAGGGCACGAGGCCCCGCGAGTGGGTCTTCGTGGCCAGCAGCGTGGGGTGGTCGGGACAGACGAGAATCCGGTGCTCGCTGCCAGCGAGCCGCTCGACGAGCGGTCCCACGATCAATTCGTCGATCCGCTCGATGGCCGTGATCTTTTCGGTGGTGTCCCCCTGGTGGCTCGCCTCGTCGGGTGCCTCGACATGCACGCAGACGAGATCGGCCCGCTCGAGTTCTTCCGCGGCGGCCCGGCCCTTGGCGGCATAGTCGGTATCGAGGTAGCCGGTCGCTCCCTCGACCTCCCGCCTCCGCCAGCCGGCCAGGGCTGCCAGGCCCCGCAACAGGTCGACCGCGGTGATCATCGTGGCCGAGACGCCGTAGATCTCGCTGAAAGGCCGCATCGCCGGGGCCCGCCCGGCTCCCCACAGCCAGAGATGCGTGGCCGGCCTGTGCCCCGCCTCGACCCGCCGGAGGTTGACCGGGTGTCCGGCAAACCAGCGGCCGCTGGCGGCCATGATCTCGCCGAGCAGGCGGCTGCCGGTGCCTCGCGGGAAGGCGTCGGCCACCGGCTTGTCGGTCAGGTCGTGCGGCGGGACCGTCCGCAGGTCGTCGGCGAGCGGCTCGGCCGCGGTATCCTGCGGCTGCCCCTGCAATTGTCCCCGCGTCTCCCGCTGAAACAGCAGCAGGTTGCGGTAGCTCACGCCGGGATGGAATCGCCAGTGCTCCGCCACGAGAGGAAATTCCCGGGCCAGCCCCTCGCCCGCCGCGGCGAGCAATTCGCTCGCCTCCTCGGAACTGACGTGACCGGCGGTGAAGTCCTCCATGATCGGCGTCGGGCCATCATCGCGAATCGTGACGAGATTGCAGCGAACCGCCCAGTCGTGCGGGCCGAGCGTGATTCCCGAGGCGGCTGCCTCGAGGGGAGCCCGGCCGGTGAAGCAGGCGAGCGGGTCGTAGCCGAGCAGGCTCATGCAGGCCACCTCGCTGCCGGGTGGAAAGCCCTCGGGCACGTGGCTGACAAGCCCCGATCGACCGCGGGCGGCGAGGCCATCAATCGCGGGGGTGCTCGCCGCCTCCAGCGGCGTGCGGCCATCGAGGTCATCCCTCGGCTCGTCGGCGGCCCCGTCGGGAATCACGATGAGGTATTTCATGGGGACGGGTCACGCGGCGGTGTCAGATGTGGCCGGCATGGATCGACTGGTCAAGCACGCCGAGGCAGACGGTCCGGCCAAACACGTCGTCGGATTGGTCGATGGCCGCCACCGCCCTCGCCATCGTCTCCGGCGGGGCGGGATGGGTGAGGATCGCCAGCGGAATGCCGGAGGTGGCCGACTCCCGGCCGACCGGTTTTTCGGGCCGCTGGATCATCGACGCGATCGAGATGCCGTGCTCGCCGAGGATGCCGGTCAGCCCGGCGAGCACTCCGGGCCGGTCGCCGGCATGGATTCTGAGAAAGTGAGCGTCCTCGACGCCGCCGCCGAGGACGGGGCTCTCCGGCGAGAGCATTCCGGTGGTGCGGAAGGTGATCGCGGCCCGCCCCACGACGGTGTCGATGATGTCGGCGACGACCGCCGAGGCGGTCGGCATCTGCCCGGCACCGAGGCCGTGGAAGAACATCGGCCCCACCGCATCGCCCACGATGCTTACGGCATTGAAGGCACCGCGGGTCTCGGCGAGCGGGGTGCCGATTCTCACAAGGGCCGGAGCGACCCGCATCGAGACCCGGCCGTCGCCGCGGCTGGCAAGGGCCACCAGTCGCACGCGGTAGCCGAGTTCGGCGGCATCCTCGAGCACGGCGGGGTCGAATTGCTCGATGCCGGTTCGCGGAATCTCCCTCCAGGGCACCCACATGCCGAAGGCGAGGTGGGCGAGGATCGCCAGTTTCTGTGTGGCGTCGGTACCGTCGACGTCCATCGATGGATCGGCCTCGGCAAAGCCGTTGGCCTGGGCCTGGGCGAGGGCCTCGGCATAGCCGATCCCCTCCTCTTCCATGCGGGAGAGAATGAAGTTGCTGGTGCCGTTGAGAATGCCACGGATCGAGTCGATGCGGTTGGCCGCGAGGCACTCGCTGATCGCCGCCACGATCGGGATGCCGCCGGCCACGGCCGCCTCGAAGGCGATCGATCGGCCACGCTCGCGGGCCAGGGCGAAGAGTTCGGGGCCGTGCTCGGCGAGCAGGGCCTTGTTGGCGGTGACCAGGTCTTTGCCGCTCTCCAAAAGGGCCACCGCCATGCTGCGGGCCGGCTCCAGGCCGCCCACCAGCAGCACCCCCACCGAGATTCCCGGGTCGCTGCTGATCGCCGCCAGGTCGTCGGTGACGATCCCCGCGGGCAGATCGAGGCCCCGCTCCTTCGAGGCATGGCGGACCACGGCCCGTTCGACCACGATCCGCCGGCCGACATGACGCTCGATGTGGTCCGCCGATTCCGAGAGCAGCCGTACCACCCCGGAGCCGACGGTGCCGAGGCCGAGGATGCCAATCCGCGCGGGCTGGGTCATGGTGGGATGCGAAGGGGTGGCGGGTGAGAAACCTGTGATCGTAATCACCGCCGCCGGTCGATCATAGCCTGCCCGCGGCGCGACGGCGGGCGGTTGCGTTGGCCCGGGTGGCAGGGCTACGCTCCGCTGTACTCCGTCGGTTCCCACCGAAAAACGCCGGCAGCCGGCAGCCGACAGACCCAGCGAGGAGAGCGACGACGCATGGATTCCACGGCCCGCGATTTTCTCGTTCAGCTTCTGGAAACGCCGAGCCCCTCGGGCTACGAGCGGCCGGTTCAGGATCTCGTTCGCGGCTACCTCAGCGGGGTTGCTGACGACGTTTCGAGCGATTCCCACGGCAACGTGATCGGCAGCAAGAACCGCTCCGCGGGCGTCCGCGTGTTGCTGGCGGGCCACTGCGACCAGATCGGGCTGATCGTGCAGTACATCGACGAACAGGGCTTCATCTCGGTGGCTGCGATCGGGGGCTGGGATCCGATCCAACTCGTCGGATCTCATGTCGTGATCTGGACCGCGTCGGGCCCCGTGCCGGGGGTCATTTCGCGCAAGCCGATCCACCTGCTCACCGACGAGGAGCGAAAGACGGTTCCGAAACTCAAGGATCTCTGGATCGATATCGGTGCCACCGACCGGGCCGATGCCGAGAGCGTGGTGCGGATCGGTGACTCGGCGACGTTTTCGCTTCGATTCCAGCAGCTGCGGCACGACCTGGCCGCGGCGGTGGCGATGGATGACAAGGTCGGCCTGTGGGCTGTGCTCGAGGGGTTCCGGCGGGCGGCGGCCGGCCCGCTGGAGTGCGGGCTCTTCGTGGCCTCGACGGTGCAGGAGGAGATCGGCCTGCGGGGCGCACGCACCAGTGCGCATGCCGTCGATCCCCACGTGGCGATCGCGGTCGACGTGACCCATGCCACCGACTGCCCGACGATCGACAAAAAGTCCGAAGGCGACGTGGCCCTCGGTCGGGGGCCGGTCATCTCCCGCGGACCAAACATGAGCCCCCGCGTCGTCGAGCGGCTCGTCGCGGCGGCGGAAGCCTCCGCGATTCCCTTCCAGTTGCTGGCGATTGGGCGGGCCACGCCGACTGACGCCAACGTCCTGCAGACGACCCGTAGCGGCGTGGCCACCGGGCTGGTGGGCGTACCCAACCGCTACATGCATTCTGCGGTGGAAACGATTTCACTCGACGACCTCGACCGCACCGCCGATCTGCTGGCGGCTTTCGTCCGCGGCATCGACGAGGCCGCTGACTGGATTCCCTGAGCATCCGCCAGCCCGGCGGGCGACGGCAGCGGGGCTGCCAAAACGGCACGTCTGCGGCGATGGTGGCGGAGCGGTTTTCCCGGTTGAACGGAGAAATAGCGCTCTATTGCGGCCCTGCCAAGCTGCAATTTCGGCTCGGCACGCGGGTTGCTCTCGCTGGGATATACCCGAGCTGGCTGCCAAACGGTGCGGCCCGGGCCGGGCAGGGTCTTGCGATCCTGCCGTCACAAAGAGAAAGACGTCGATCCCGCGACCACCGGGTGCGGATCACTGACCCGCGAAGGAGCTTTTCGTGGCCAAACAAATGGTGTTTGACGATGAGGCACGGCAGCCGTTGCTTGCCGGCGTTTCCAAACTCGCCCGAGCCGTGAAGAGCACGCTGGGCCCTCGTGGTCGCAACGCGGTGCTCGACAAGGGCTGGGGTTCGCCGAAGGTCACCAAAGACGGCGTGACCGTCGCGGAGGACATCGATCTCGAGGATCCCTACGAGAACCTCGGTGCCCAGCTGGTCAAAGAGGCCGCCAGCAAGACCAACGATGTCGCCGGTGACGGCACCACCACGGCCACCGTGCTTGCCGAGGCGATCTTCCGCGAGGGCCTGAAGATGATCGCGGCCGGGGGTGATCCGATGGCGCTCTCGCGTGGCATCCACAAGGCGGTTGCGGCGGTGAGTGACGCGATCCTCTCTCAGGCCACGCCGATCGACGAAAAAAACAAAAAGGAACTCCAGCAGATCGCCACGATCGCCGGCAACAACGATCCCACGATCGGCAACGTGCTCTCCGAGGCCTTCCTCAAGGTGGGCAAGGACGGCGTGATCACCGTCGAGGAGGGGAAGCAGGCGGAAACGACCGTCGATGTCGTGGAGGGCATGCAGTTCGACCGTGGATTCCTGTCGCCACACTTCGTGACCGACGCCGACTCCCAGGTCTGCGAACTCGAAAATCCCTACATCCTGATCTTCGAGGAGAAGATCTCGAGCGCCAAGAATCTCGTGCCGCTGCTCGAGGCGGTCAGCAAGGCGGCCAAGCCGCTGGTGATCATCGCGGAGGATGTGGAGGGCGAGGCCCTGGCCACCCTGGTGGTCAACAAGCTCCGCGGCATCCTGCAGGCGGTGGCGGTCAAGGCGCCCGGCTACGGTGACCGCCGCAAGGCGATCATGGGTGACCTGGCCGTGCTCACCGGCGGCCAGGCGGTGTACAAAGACCTCGGCATCCAGCTCGACTCGGTGAAGCTCACCGACCTTGGCCGGGCGAAGAAGGTGATTGTCGAGGCGGAAAACACGACAATCGTCAGCGGGGCGGGCACCAAGGCGGCGATCGACGGCCGCGCGGCCCAGATCCGCCAGGAGATTGAGTCAACCGACAGCGACTACGATCGCGAGAAACTCCAGGAGCGGCTTGCCAAGCTCGCCGGAGGCGTGGCCCAGATCAATGTCGGGGCCGCCACCGAAACGGAAATGAAGGAGCGGAAGGCGCTCATTGACGACGCCAAAAGTGCCGTCCAGGCGGCCCTTGCCGAGGGTGTCGTGCCAGGGGGCGGCGTGGCCCTGCTTCGCAGCGAGAAGGCGATCGACAAACTCCAGCTCGAGGGTGACGAGAAACTCGGGGCGGGAATCGTCCGCAACGCCCTGCGGTATCCGCTCGAGGCCATCGCCGACAATGCCGGGGTCGACGGGCCGGTTGTGGTCAACCGGGTTCGTCAGTTGAAGGGCAAGAACGAGGGCTACGACGCCGACAAGGGTGACTACGGTGACCTTGTGGCGGCGGGAGTGATCGATCCGGCCAAGGTCGTGCGAACCGCCCTTTCAAATGCCGCGAGCGTGGCGGCACTGCTGCTGACGACCGAGTCGCTCATTACCGAGATTCCCTCGGAGGAGGAAGAGGGCGGCGGTGACGGCCATGACCACCACGGCATGGGTGGCATGGGCGGCATGGGCGGCATGCCAGGCATGGGTGGCATGGGCGGCATGCCAGGCATGATGTAAGCGTCGGCTGTCGCACTCGTACACGATTTCGTTGTGAACCAACTTCCACGGAGAACCTGATTCATGAAGAACCTCAAGATTCGTCCCCTCGATGATCGCGTTGTCGTCACTCCGGTTGAGGCGGAGGAGCGGACTGCCGGCGGCATCGTCCTGCCCGACAGCGCCAAGGAGAAGCCGCAGCGGGGCCATGTCGAGGCCCTCGGCCCTGGCCGCCTGCTCGAGAACGGGCAGCGTGCCGAGATGATGCTCGAAGTCGGCGATGAGGTGATCTACGGCAAATACTCCGGTAGCGACATCGAGATCGACGGCAACGAGGTCAAAATTCTTCGCGAGAGCGACATTCTCGCGAAGGTCATGAACTAGCCGCACCGAGAGGACGTCCCCCCCAAACCGCCCGCCGGGCGACCACACGCAGCCGCCATGAGGCGGCGAGAATTCAGGAGAACCACGACGTGTCCAAGCAACTGCTCTTCGAAGACTTCGCCCGCGGCAAACTGCTCAAGGGTGTCGAGAAACTCGCCGATGCCGTCGCAGTGACGATGGGTCCCACCGGTCACAATGTGATCATCGACAAGTCGTTCGGCGGGCCGACGGTCACCAAAGACGGCGTGACGGTCAGCAAGGAGGTCGATCTCGAAGACCGCTTCGAAAACATGGGTGCCAAACTCGTCAACGAGGTCGCCAGCAAGACTTCCGACCTCGCCGGTGACGGAACGACCACCGCCACCGTGCTCGCCCGCGAGGTCTTCCGCGAGGGCACCCGGCTGGTGGCCGCGGGCAGCAATCCCACCGCCGTCCGCCGCGGCATCGAAAAGGGCGTGGCCGCGGCCGTGGGGCATCTCATCGAGATCGCCAAGCCGGTCGACCGGCCCGAGGAGGTGGCTCAGGTTGGCGCGATCAGCGCCAACAACGATCGCACGATCGGCGACCTGCTTGCCGAGGCCCTGCAGAAGGTCGGCAAAGACGGTGTGATTACCGTCGAGGAGGGAAAGACCACCGAGACCACCGTTCGATTCGTCGACGGCATGCAGTTCGACAAGGGTTATGTGTCCCCCTACTTCATCAACAGGCCGGCGGAGATGGACTGCCATTTCACCGACCCACTGATCCTGATCCACGAAAAGAAGATCTCCAGCCTCCGCGACCTCGTGCCACTTCTCGAAAAGGTCGCCCAGGCGGCCAAGCCGCTGTTGATCATCGCCGAGGATGTCGACGGCGATGCCCTGACGGCACTCGTGGTCAACAAGCTTCGTGGCGTGCTGAATGTCTGCGTGGCCAAAGCGCCCGGATTTGGCGACCGCCGCAAGGCGATGCTCGGCGACATTGCAACGCTCACCGGCGGCACGCTGCTCAGCGAGGACCTCGGGATCAAGCTGGAGAACATCGAGCTCTCCCAGCTCGGCACGGCCAAGACCGTGACGGTCGACAAGAACGAGACCACCATCGTCGAAGGCGCGGGCAAGGCGTCTGACGTGCAGGCGAGGGTGCAGCAGATTCGCAACCAGATCGAGGCGACCGAGAGCGATTACGACCGCGAGAAGCTCCAGGAGCGGCTTGCCAAGCTCACCGGTGGCGTGGCGATCGTGTCGGTCGGTGCCGGCACCGAGGCCGAGATGAAGCAGAAGAAGGCCCGCGTCGAGGATGCCCTGCATGCCACGCGGGCGGCCGTCGAAGAGGGCATCGTGCCGGGAGGCGGTGTGGCCCTCGTGCGGTGCCGCGACGCTGTGCAAAAGGCGGCCTCCCAGGCCAAGGGGGACGAGCGGACCGGTGTGAACATCGTGCTCAAGGCGCTGGAGGCCCCGATCCGCCAGATTGCCTCCAACGGCGGGATCGACGGCTCCGTGGTCGCCGACGAGGTGGCCCGCAAGGAGAAGAATGTCGGCTTCGACGCCAATACCGGCGAGTATGTCGACATGCTCAAGGCGGGCATCATCGATCCGGTGAAGGTGGTGCGAGTGGCCCTTACCAATGCCGCGAGCATCGCGGGGCTGATGCTTACCACCGAGGCCCTTGTGACGAACCTCGAGAAGGATGACCTCAAGAAGCATCGGATCGAGGGGAGTGTCCGCTGAGACGGCTCGCCGGGATCGCCGGGGAAAGGCGTGAGATGGCATGGCCCAGGAGCGTGACTACTACGAGGTGCTCGGGATCGAGCGGCGGGCATCGTCGGAGGAGATCACCAACGCCTACCGCCAACTCGCGATGCGGTACCACCCGGACCGCAATCCCGGCAACGCCGAGGCGGCCGACCGCTTCAAGGAGGCGGCCCGGGCCTTCGAGGTGCTCTCCGACCCGTCGCTGAGGGGCCGCTACGATCGCTACGGCCATGCCGGGCTGCAGGGCGGCACCCACGACTTCAACGACATCTCCGACATCTTCGACGCCTTTGGAGAACTCTTCGGAGGTGGCATTTTCGGCGAAGCGTTCGGAGGACGCCGCCGCGGAACCAGGCCCCGCAAGGGCAAGGACGTGTTCTGCGAGATTCGGCTCTCGCTCGAGGAGGCGGCCGAGGGCGCCGTCAAGCAGGTCGTCTTCACGCGGCACGAAACCTGCGGCGACTGCGAGGGATCCGGCGCCCGGCGGGGCACCTCCCCCGAGCCGTGCGACTACTGTGGCGGCCAGGGCCAGGTGATCCAGTCGGCCGGCATGTTCCGGATGCAGACCACCTGCCCGGCCTGCAGGGGTGCCGGCCGGATCGTGCGACAGAAGTGCCCGGCCTGCCGCGGGCAGGGTCTTGTCGAGGAGCGTGTCGAGCGGAAGGTGACCATTCCCGCGGGTGTCGACGAGGACGTGCGGGTGCGGCTCGCGGGTGAAGGGGAGCCGGGCTCGGCCGGCGGCCCGCCGGGCGACTGCTACTGCGTGATCGAGGTCGAGGAGCATCCTTTCCTGCACCGCCATGGCAAGGACCTGCTGTGTGAGGTGCCGATCACCTTCAGCCAGGCGGCTCTGGGAGGTACGATCGAGGTGCCGACACTCGGCGGCACCAAGCCGCTGGAGATTCCCGCCGGAACTCAGAGTGATGCCACACTGCGGATGCGGGGTCTGGGAATGCCGGAGGTTCGCGGCCGCGGCGTGGGCGACCTCGTCGTGCAGATTCACATCGAGGTGCCGAAAACGCTTTCGCCGCGTGCCGAGGAGCTGCTTCGGGAACTCGCCGACGAGGAGCAGGCGAATGTCTCACCGAAACGGACGAGCTTTTTTGAGAGGCTCAAGGACTATTTTCAGCCACGGGAGAATCCCGAGGAGACAGCGTAGATGACGAGCCACGACGACCACGACGCCGAAGGGATCGATGCCGGGGAGATCGAGTTTGCCGGGCAGGAAGAGGCTGCCGGGCAGGAGGTGGAGCCGGGCGGGCAGCCCGACCGGCTCGCCCGCAAACTCGAGAAGGCGGAGGAGCGGCTGCTGCGGGTGCAGGCCGAACTCGACAATTTCCGCAAGCGTTCGCGGCGTGAACTCGAGGAAGCCCTTCGCTATCGGGAGATCGACCTGCTCCGCGACCTCCTGCCGGTGCACGACAACATGCTGCGGGCCATCGAGGCGGCCGAAAACTCCACCGACACCGAGAGTCTGCTCAACGGCTTTCGGATGACGGCCCAGCAGATTGAGAAGCTGCTCGAAAGCCACGGCTGCAAGCCGATCGAGACCGAGGGGGCGGCCTTTGACCCCGCGGTTCACGACGCGGTGTTGCAGCAGGCCGTGCCGGGCGTGCCGGCCGGCCAGGTCGTGGGAGTCACCAACCGGGGATACTGCCTGCACGACCGCGTGGTGCGGCCGGCGCAGGTGATCGTGGCCAAGGAGTCTGACAGCTGATGCCCACCTACGACTATGTCTGCGATGCCTGCGGTCATGCCTTCGAACTCTTCCAGTCGATCACCGACAAGGTCAAGCGTACCTGTCCGGAATGTGGTAAGAAAAAGCTCCGTCGCCTGATCGGGCCGGGTGCCGCGATCATGTTCAAAGGCTCCGGCTTTTACACCACCGACTACCGCAGCGATTCCTACAAGAAGCAGGCGGCGGCCGACTCCGGCGGCAAGGCCGGCGGGGCGAAGGGTGGCTCCGATGGCAAGTCTGACGGTGGATCGAAGGGGTCCGATGCCAAGCCGCAGCCGAAGCCGGCCGACTCGTGAGCCGCGCGGTCGGTATTCGTTTGCGGCCCGGTTTGCGTGCTCTGTGAGGTGATCGATGCCCTCCTGTCCTGTCTGTCATAAGCCGGTGGTGCTCGCGGCGCTGGAAACGCCCCCCTTCTGCTGCGAGCGGTGCCGGCTGGTCGATCTCGGTCGCTGGTTGGAGGAGGGCTACGGCGTGCCGGCGGTGGGTCGTGACGGTGACGATGATGATGAGGAGCCGCCGCCGGCCTTTCGCGACGACTCCCCATCGACGGATGAGACCGCCGGCGACTAGCTGCGGGTGCTTCTGCGGGCTCCTCGCGAAATCCCGGCCGCGCCGTATACTCCCCCCAAGCCCGTCCGCCGGGGACGAGGGAGACGAACCTGCCGTTGGAGACCCCTCATGAGCGAAGCATCCCCGCCCCCCGATCACGCCGCCGCGGTGATCGGCCAGCCCGTCCACGAGGTCCACTGGGCCGACGCCCTGCCCTGGTGGATTCTCTTTCGAGCCGCCGGGGCGGCCTTCTCGCCGACGGTGATCCTGTTGGCGGCCCTCGGGGGACTGGCCACCTGGGCCGGCCTTTCGATTGCCGATTCCCTCGGTCTGGCGGGTACTGCCGCGGTCGATCCGGCGATGGAGCTGATCATTGAGTCGAGTCCCGAGGCGATCGCCTTTCCCGAGACATCCTCGCCTGCGGTGATGCCTTCACGGCGGGCCTTGCCCGACGCAAGCGGCCTGCTCGGGCGACTGCCGGCCCCCTTGGCCTCGGTGGCGATGGTCGTGGCCACGCCCTTCCTCCCAACCGCCAGCCTGGCCGAGGCGGGCGGCAGCACACTGCGAATCGTGTGGGTCGTGCTGGTCTGGGCCGTTTTCGGAACCGCGATCACCCGGCAGGTGGCGGTCAAGCTCGTCGGCGAGGAGCAGCCCGGCTTTCTCGGGGCGATCGGTTTCGGGGCCCGCAAGTGGCCCTCGAGTTTCAACGCCATGGCCTTCGTGTTGCTCGGCGTGCTGCTGCTCTCGGTGCCCGGCGCGGTGCTTGGCCTGGCGATGCGGACCGACTGGGGCCTCGCCTTGGCGGGCTTTCTCTGGCCGCTGGTGCTCTTGGGATCACTGGTGCTGGCAATTCTCGTGGTCGGGCTGGTTGCCGGCTGGCCGCTGATGGTGGCGGCGGTCGGCGTCGAGCGGGGTGATGCCTTCCAGGCGATCTCGACGGCGTTCTCCTATCTCTACCAGCGGCCGCTGCATGTCGCCTTCTACACGACGGTGGCGGCAGTGGTTTTCGTGCCGGCACTTTTCGCGGCGGGTCTGTTTGCCGACGCCACCACGACCCTTGCCGTGTGGGCCACGAGCTTTGGCATGGGCCACGAGCGGACCGCCGAACTGCTCGGCGGCCTTTCCGACGGCCTGGCGGGCGGCAGCCGGCAGGCCGGGGTGGGCCTGCGGGCCCTTGTCTTCTGGCATCGCTGCGTGGAGACGCTCCTGGGCTCCTTTGGCTGGGGCTATTTCTGGTCGGTGGTGACCGCGGGCTATCTCCTGCTGCGGCAGGCGGTCGATGGCACCGAACTCGACGAGGTCGTGCTCGATGAACTCCCCGGCGAGGCGGGCTGAGTGGCCCGCAGTCTTGGCCCCCATCAGCTCGGGCGGCACCAGCGGGTCACCAGCGGCGTGAAGCCCCCGAGCAGTTCACCACGGCTGACCACATGGTCGGCCCCCGCGTCGCGGGCCTGGGCCAGCCGGTCGCGGTGGACATGAGGGCCAAAGGCGGCGATTGGTGCCGGCGAGCTGCCCAGGATCGCCCGGATCCGCGTGAGCATCACCGCCGGATCGCCCTGGATCGAACCGGTGTCGAGCAGGACGAGGTCATAGGGGCCGCCGGATGGCTCGGCCTCCAGCGACCGCAGCGTATCCACCCGGGCGGGCAGATCGCGGGCGAGACCGGCCACACGGCTGGTGAGCATCAGGTCTGGTGAGACGAGCAGGATGCGAACGGTCGTCGGCGGATGTGTGGAGTCTTCCATGGCCAAGGGGGGTCGTACCACACCGCCGCCCGATTGGCCAACAGCGAACCGGCTACACAGCCTCGGGACCGCGGACGCCGCGATAGAGCTGCACCGACTCATCGATCGGCAGCACGAACAGACCGCCGCCCGCCGCGACAGCCGGCTCGAGGGCTGCGGAAATCGTGGCCACGGTCCGCTCCAGAAAGTCATCGTTGACCGCGATCTCGAGCACCACCCGCCTCGTGATCCGCTCGCCGGACTCGGCCATCGCGTAGCCGTGGGCGTCGGCAATCGACATGCGGGTCACCTGCAGCTCCGCGAGCGCCTGGCGGACCGCCTCGAGCCGCGGCGGTGGCACGTCGGCAATGATCAGCTTCATGGTCGCGGGCTTCCCGATCTGCCGTGGACCGCCCCGTGCGGCAGGCGGTCGGCGGCCGCTATGGCCGGGCCTGGAGGATGTCGGCGTCGAGCACCCGGTCGATCCGGTCGCGGGCCTCCTCGAGGTGGGCCCGGGAATAGGCATCGAGCTTGAGATCCTCGCGACCGAGCGCGTCGTCAAGCATCGCGAGCAGTTGTCGCAGCTGCGAGGAGGCGAGCGCCTCGCAGTCAGCCGGGGCGGAGGTGCGGCCGAGGGCAATCGCCGAGAGCCTCGCAAGATAGGCCCGCTGCAGGGCCCTCCGCAGGCTGGGGATCGCAGGCTTGCGGGTGGTGTAGTCGCCCTTCTCGAGCGTGGCCGGATTGCCGATGATCGCCGCGGTCAGCCGGTCCATCAGCTCAGCGGCGGTGAAGGCATCCTCGTCGGCCGGGACCTTCAGTTCGTTGTCGATGATCCGCGAGAGGGTCAGCGGGGAGAGCAGGTCGTCGAGCACCCGTTCCTGCCAGGAGAGAATCACATCGTGGACCGGGTAGTCGGCCCGCGAGCTGTTTGACATGCCCCAGTGCAGCCAGGGCGTGGTGGCCAGCTGGTTGTAGAGTTCGGGCGGGAAGTCGAAGGGCTCGGTGCCGAAGAGCTGCTTTTCAAGCAGTGTTACCGCCTCCCGCTGGGTCTCGGCCGGAATCACGCGGAAGGGTGGCGGGGCCGTGGGATCACTCTTGTGGCTGCGGGATGTTTCCAGCCCGCCAACCAGCCGGGCCGCGATCTGCATCGCTCGGCCATGGGCGGCGAGCAAAACGCCAAAGGCCTGCCGAACCCGCTTGTACCCGCCGCTCTCGGCGAGCCGATCGGCAAAAAGCGGCATCACTTCGGCGACCAGTTCCGCCCGCACCCTGGCAAACTCCAGCGGATCCTTGCCGAGGTCGAAGCGGTTGGAGAACGGATCGGGATCGTCGCTTTCGGTATCTTCATCGGTGGCGTACGCGAGCAGCGGCTCGCCGCTGCGGGAGGCGATTTTTTCCAGCGCCTCCCGCTCGGCCTGCGTGCCGCCGGGCAGCGGCTTGTAGCCGTATTCGATGGCCCACAGGTCGTAACCGCCAAGCCGCGGCGTGTAGTAGTTTCCCTGGGTGCGGCCGGTGGGCATGATGTTCGCCGGCAGGTAGTCCATCACACTCGTGGAGGCCCCCGACTCGTTCGTCTTGCTGACGTCATTGATCTCGGCGAGCGAAAGGTGGGCACTGCCCTTGAAGTTGTGCCGCAGGCCGAGCGTATGGCCGACCTCGTGCATCGCCACGAGTTCGAGCCCTTGTCGCACGAGCTTCTCTTTTTCCTTCTCGGAGATCCCCGCCGGCCTGAGCGCCTGGATTGCCGCCGCGGCGATGGCCGTCTCCCGGGCATGGCCCTCGAAGAGCCGGCAGGCTCCCATGCCGCAGCCGTCGTCGGTGCACCGCCGATGGCCGCCGGCCGCGAGCAACAGCCGCTCGCCGGAAGTGGACGCCGCAGGGGTGAAGGTCTCGTATTGGGTCCGCCAAAACTGCAGAAAGTCGGCGTCGAAGATGATGTCGGCATCGAGAATCTGGCCGGTTCGCGGGTTCACGCGGGAGGGCCCCATGGCGAAGCCGGCGCCTGATGTGATCCAGCGAAAGGTGTTGTAGTTGACATCTTCGGGGTCCCAGTCGGTGGCCTCGGGCTGCTGGCGAACCTCGATTGCGGTCGCGAAGCCGGCCTTCTCGAAGGCCTCGTTCCAGGCTTCGATCCCGCTGCGGATCGGCTGCCGGTATTCGAAGGGCACGGTCTTCTCGATCCAAAACACGATCGGCTTCTTCGGCGGCGAGACCTCGGCATCGGGGTCGGCCTTCTCCAGCTGCCAGCGGTTGATGTAGCGAACGAAGCGGTCCTCCTCGACATCCTGTGAAAAGTCTTTCAGCGCGGTCACGAAGTAGCCCACGCGATCGTCGGCCAGCCGCGGTGTGTAATCGTTCTGCGGGAGCAGGCTCAGCGAGTAGTGCACGTTGACCGTCGCACCTCGGCTGTCGGGCACGGTGTCGATCGTCATCGAACCGTTGGAGCCGTAGGTGGCGGCGACCTCGATCTCAACGTTGTCGTCGAAGGCCTTCACGCTCGCCCAGGTGGTGCGATCCTTGGCGAAAGAGAAGCCCGGCAGTCGGGCCGAGATCCGGGGCAGGTCGGTGAAGAAGATCTTGGAAAGATCGATCAGCTGGCCGCCCGAGGGGCTCGTGGCCGCGATCGGCACGCTGTAGAGCACGCTGTCGGTGTAGGCGAGGTCGACCGCCTTCGCCTCGGGGCTTCCCTTGTCGGCGAAAAATCGCACGTTCCGCCGCACGACGTGGATCGTGTCGTCGACCTTGCGGAACTCCCAGACCCAGTCATCGCCGCTGCCCCAGCTCATGCCGCCGAGCAGGGAGCGTTCGCCGATCCCGCGGGCGATCGAGATGAGCACGAAAAACTCCCGCCCGAGCATCGCCTTGGGAATTTCGGCATACACCGCGTCATCCTTGCGGTAGAGCGTGAGCAGGCCTTTCAGGGTGGTGGCATCCTCGACAAGCGACGAATACTTCCCACGCAGGCCGGAGGCGGCTGCTTTCGAGCCGCTGCTCGCCTTGTCGTCGTTCTCACTCTTGTCGTCGGCAGCCGGCGTCGGCTTTGCCTCGGCGGCCTGCTCTTCGGCGGCGGCCGGGATTACCAGGACCAGCACCGCGATCGCCGCGGCGAGCAGGGCGACCACCAGCGATCCCGCCGCGCCGGAGAGCCGCACAGGCAGGCCTTGCCGGGCAGCGGATGAACCCGGAAGACTCGACACGCTCGAAGAGTTCGACATCGCCTACGCTCCGTGAAAGGGTTCTGACTCGGCCGTGGGCCGGAACTTGCAAGGTACCATCGCCCTCGCGACGGCACCAATCTTCGGAGCGAACCCGTTTTCCGAGTCGTCATTACCCGCTCATGCCCTCCAATCCGAACCATTTTCACGGCAGCCGAGCGACTGAAACGGCCACGCAGGCACGCCGCGTGGCGGCCGGCTATCTCCGCATTCAGGAGGCTGCGGTGCTGCTCGAGCCGCTCGCCGGCGGCTTCAGTGGCGGTGCCGCGTTTCGGGTGCAGCTCAGCTCGGGCCCTGCCTGCGGCGGGGTCTGGCTGGTGAAGGCGTTCCCGCCCGGCTACGACCTCCGGCGGGCGGAGTGGGTACACCGGATACTGCGGCATGCCTCCGGCAGCGGATCGATCGTTCCGCGGCCCGTGGAACACCCCGGCGGGGGCAGCGTGTTCGTCGCGGCGGACGGCCGGCACTGGGAGATGCTCTCCTGGATCGAGGGTCGTCCGCGGCTGCGGCCGCGGCCTGCGGAGGTGATCGCCGCGATCCAGGCGGTCGCGGCGGTCCACCGGGCGGTCGCCGACTTGACCGCCCTGCCGCCCGCCGGTCCGCCCCCGGCAGCGGTGTATCGCCCGCAGCGAGCGGCCGCAATCCTTGCCGATCCCTGGCCGGCACGACTCGAGCGTGCCGGCGGCATTTGGCGGCAGTTGGCCGCGGCGGAGGCGGCGATGCGGCCGCTGGTTGAGCAGGCGGTCCGCCGCATTGCCGAAGACCCCCCCGCACTCGAGGTTCGTCAGGTGGTGCTTCGCGATTGCACCGCCGAGCATGTGCTCTTCGCTGATGAGACATCCCCGGGAAAGCCATCCCGTGTCGTGGGGCTGATCGACTACCATGCCGCGGGTTTCGACAGCGTGGCCTGCGACCTGGCACGACTCCTGGGCGACTGGGAGTTGGGCCTGCCAGAAGCCGCGGGTCATGCCGACGCGCTGGATGCCTATGCCGCCGCCGCCGGATACCGTGGCGGACTCTCTTCCGACGAGCGGGAGGCCGTCGGTTGGCTGCATGCCTCGGGGGTCGTTCTGGGGCTCGATAACTGGCTGCGGTGGGTCGTCGAAGAGCGGCGGGAGTTTGCCCGGCCCGCAGCGGTGGTCTCGCGAATCGAGAGACTCCTGGGCCGACTCGGGCCGGCCGTGCGGTTCCTCGCGGCCGCCCCCCGCCGCGGCATCGCCCGCGGAACTCCCGATTGACCCCGGGAAAAGCCCCTCGCTAGACTCCGCGCAATGAGGCGATCGTGCAGTTCGCCGGGCCTGCTTCGTGCGGGCCTTGGCATCGAGCGTTCAACTCCCCTGGCAATCGCCACGCGGGGTGTGATCGGAGTGTGTGCCGCACTCGCGACCGTGCAGGCCACGATTGCCGTCGAAGACCTGCCCGATTTTGGCGGCGGCTTCGGTCTCGATGCATCGGCCGATCGCGTGAGCGTTTCAGCCGAGATGGTGCCCGCGGCGGAGGGCGGAGGTCGCCTGCTGCGGGTGCAAGCCGAGATCGAGCCGGGCTGGCACCTCTACGCGATCGACCAGCCTCCGGGCGGACCGCGGGCCACGGTGATCCGCGTCAACGACGACTCCCCCTGGCTGCCGGATGGTGAGTTCGCGGCCGACCCGCCGCCGGAATCGCATGAGGCTGATGACGTGCCGGCCTGGAAGGGGCTCGAACTCCGCGAGCATGCGGGGAACGTCAGTTGGGAGGTGCCGCTGAAGGCGAACCCCGCGTCGTCTGGCGAAAAGCTGGAGGGCTCGCTGACATTTCAGCTGTGCCGAGCGACCTCCTGCCTGCCGCCGGAAACAATCCCCTTCACCGCCGTGCTCGGGCCCGCCGGAACGCAATCGCCGCCGAGTCCGCCGGTGATGCACCAGCCCGAGCGGGGGCATGTGCTCTTTGAGGCCTGGTTTGATCGTTCCGCCGGGACGAGGCGGCAGCTCACGGTGCGGCTGCTGCCGACCGACGGATGGCATCTTTATCCGGCGGCGTCGGCCGACACGAGCGACATCGGTGAAGGCAAGCCGACGCTCGTCTCGATCGCCGAGACGCGGGGGTACGCCGTCGAGGAGATTCGTGCCCGCGCGGTGCAGACCGCCACCGCCGAGGAGGCGGTGGAACTCGATCTGCAACTGCGTCGTGTCGAAGAAACCGCCTCGGTCGGCTCTGCCGGGGAGGCGCCCGACGGCATCGATCTGCTCGTCGGCTACCAGACCTGCAGGGAAACCGCCTGCGACCCACCGTTTGCCGTTCGGATCCGCGGCCTGCTGCCTGATGATGGCGACCCCACGCTCCATTTCAGCTCCGCCCGCTATGCCGAGGTGGCCGCCGCCGCCGCCCCGATCAGCCTGCCCGGCACGTCGACGGCCGCGGCCGTCGAGCCGCCAGGCCCGGTCGGCCCGGGCTTTTCGGCGACAGCCCTCTCGCTGCCGGTGGCCCTGGCGATGGGCCTCGCCGGGGGGCTGATTCTCAATCTCATGCCCTGCGTGCTGCCGGTGCTCGGCCTGAAGCTGATGGCCTTCGCCCAGCAGTCGGGCCGGGCTCGCCGCGAGGTCTTCGAGATGAACCTCTGGTATGTGGCCGGGCTGTTTGCGGTGTTCTTTGTGCTGGCGACCGCGAGCGTGGCGGCCAACGTCGGGCTGGGCGCATCGAATCTCGCCTGGGGCGAGCAGTTCACCTCCACGAAGTTCAACATCGTGATGGCTTCAATCGTGTTCGCCTTCGCTCTCTCGTTTTTGGGTGTCTGGGAGATCCCGATTCCAGGTTTCATCGGTGAACGTGCCGGCCATGTGCAGAGCAAGGAGGGACCGTTGGGAGCCTTCCTCAAAGGTGTCCTGAGCACGGTGCTGGCCACGCCCTGCAGCGGGCCGTTCCTGGGGCCGGTGTTCGGCTACACCCTCTCGCAGCCCACGAGCGTGACCTACGCGGTCTTCGCCTCGATCGCCACCGGGATGGCCCTGCCCTATCTGCTTGTCGGTGCCTTCCCCTCACTCGTCCGGTTCCTGCCGAAACCGGGAGCCTGGATGGAGACTGTCAAGGAAGTGATGGGCTTCGTGATGCTCGGCACGGTCGTCTTCCTGTTCACCTTCCTCGAGGACGACTACCTGGTGCCGACCCTGGGGCTTTTGTTCTCGATCTGGGCCGGCTGCTGGTGGATCGGCCGCGGCCAAACCCTTGCCCCGACGACCCCCAAGACCGGCCGCTGGATCCAGGCGGCGGGCATTGCCGCGGCCCTCGGCGGGCTCTCGTTTTCGCTCTTGGCACCAGTGGAGTCGCTGATCCCCTGGGAGCCGTTCTCGCGGGCCAGGCTGGCGAGCCTGCGTGAGGAGGGGTCGACGGTGCTGGTCGACTTCTCAGCCGACTGGTGCATGACCTGCAAGCTCAACCTGGCTACGGCGATCGAGACCGATGCGGTCAAGGAGCTGCTCGAGGAGAATCGGGTCGTGCCCCTGCTGGCCGATTGGACGGAGGAATCGGCCGAGATCAAGATGATGCTCGAGAGCCTGCAAAGCCGATCGATCCCGCTACTGGCGATCTATCCCGGCTGCCGTCCGGGCGAGCCGATGCGGGAGCCGATCGTTCTTCGCGACTTGCTCACCGAGTCGCAGGTGCTCGAGGCGATCCGCGAGGCGGGCCCTTCGCGGCAGTGTGATCCTGAAATCCGCGCCGCTTCGCGTCCCTGACGGGGCATGGGCGGTCGAGAACGGAAAAATCAAAGCATCATCCCGCACCGGCAGACTGGTTTCACAGTCTGCTACGCCGCCGGCTCGTCGCGGAGCACGACCCGCGGGTCATCCGGCGAGGCGGCCTCGACACGGCCGAGGTCGAACGACTCGATCCCGAAGTCGGCAAGCTGGCTGCGGATGCTCGCGGCGAAGTGGGGGGCCACCACGAGCACCATGCCGATGCCCATGTTGAACACCCGCTCCATCTCCGCCTCCTCGATCCGCCCGAGCCGCTGCACCCAGCGGAAGACCGGTGGCACCTGCCAGCCGCTCCGCGAGAGCACCACCTGCACCCGCGGCGGCACGACGCGGGCGAGATTTTCCACGATCCCGCCGCCGGTCACATGCGCGATCGCGTGCACCACCTGTTTGACACGGTAGTGGGCCAGCACGCTTTTGATCGGGCGGGCATAGAGCCGGGTCGGCTCGAGCAGGATTTCACCCACGCTTCGGCCGGCGAGTTCGTCGACCCGATCGCCGCAGGCCAGGCCGGCCATCTCGAACACGGCCTTGCGGACGAGGCTGAAGCCGTTGGAGTGGAGGCCGCTGGAGGCCAGGCCGATCGCGATATCGCCCGGTTCCATGTGGCTGCCGTCGACGAGCTTGCGTCGCTCGACCACGCCCACGCAGAAGCCGGCCAGGTCGTATTCACCTGGCTGGTACATGTCGGGAAGGATGGCGGTCTCGCCGCCGACCAAGGCGCAGTCGCTCGCCACGCAGCCATCGGCGATGCCCTGCACGATCTGCTCGAGCAGGGCGGGCTCGTCGGCCGCCATCGCGATGTAGTCGAGAAAGAAGAGCGGCTCGGCAGCGGTGCAGATCAGGTCGTTGACGCTCATCGCCACCAGGTCGATGCCGACGGTCCGGTGGGCTCCGGCGAGCGTGGCGATCTTGAGCTTGGTGCCGACCCCATCGGTGCATGAGACGAGCAGCGGGTCGTCGTAGCGACGGGCGAAGAGACCCTCGAAATCGAGCCGGAAGACCGCGGCGAAGCTTCCCTCGGCGCTTTCCACGCGGGGACAATGTGTCCGCCGCAGGTGCGACGGAATCCGCGACATCGCCTCGCGGTAGAGGTCGAGGTTCACCCCGGCACTGGAATAGGTGGCTCCGCTCACGTGGATATTCTTCCCTGCCGCGGCGGTGCCGCAAGCCCCGCCGGCTGAGGTCGGCGTGCGGAGGGCCGGCGCGGTATGATCCCGCCGCATGCCAACCAGGAAGCCCACACCATCGAGCCGACGCGGCCGCGGCAGCCCCGCCACGCCGCCGCTGCAGTTTTCCTACCCCCTGCCCTACGGCGCCGTGCTCCACGACGGGCCGACCGCGGCCGAGCGGGGGGTGCAGTTTGTGGTCTACAGCCGCTCCGCCACCGCGATGCGGGTGCTGCTCTACGACCGCGTCGATGACCCCGAGCCCGCCGAGGTGATCCGGCTCGATCCGGCCGAGGATCGCTGGGGCGACATCTGGAGCGTGTTCGTGCCGGGTCTTGCCGCCGGTCAGCTCTACCATTTTCAGGCCGACGGCCCGTTCGACCCGGAGCGTGGGCATCGCTTTGACGGCACGGCGAGGCTGATCGACCCCTACGCCCGGGCCCTCGCCGGCGGTTTCTTGCCGGCGGACGACGGGATCGTGCGGCCGCCGAAGTGCGTCGTGATCGACGACTTTTTCGACTGGCAGGGCGACCGCCACCTGCGCCGCGGCCTGGCCGATACCGTGATCTACGAGATGCACGTCCGCGGTTTCACCAACAGCGGGACCTCGGGCGTCGAGCATCCGGGCACCTACCTCGGTGTGATCGAGAAGATTCCCTATCTCAAGTCGCTGGGGGTGACGGCGGTCGAGCTGATGCCGGTGCACGAGTTTCCCACCGAGTCGGCCGACGGCTCGACCCCCGAGCGAGCCAACTACTGGGGCTACGATCCGATGGCCTTCTTCGCCCCCCACCGCGGCTATGCCGCCGGCAACGAGCCCGGCTGCCAGGTACGGGAGTTCAAGGAGATGGTGCGGGCCCTGCACGCGGCGGGCATCGAGGTGATCCTTGACGTGGTCTTCAACCACACCGCCGAGGGCAACGAACTGGGGCCGACCTTCTCCTTCAAGGGACTCGAAAACCGGGTCTATTACATGCTCGGCGACGGCGGCGGCTACTACCGCAACTACACCGGCTGCGGGAACACGATCAACGGCAACCATCCGATCGTTCGCGAGCTGATCTTTCTCTGCCTGCGTCACTGGGTGCACAACTACCACGTCGACGGCTTCCGCTTCGACCTGGCGAGCATTCTTTCCCGGGACCGCAACGGTGACATTCTCCCCAATCCGCCGATCGTGGAGGTGATCACCGAGGACCCGATGCTCGCCGACACGAAGATCATCGCCGAGGCCTGGGATGCCGCCGGGGCCTACCAGGTCGGCTCCTTCGCCAGCCTGCGATGGGCGGAGTGGAATGGCCGCTATCGCGATGATGTCCGCCGCTACTGGCGGGGCGACTACGCCCAGACAGGCCACCTTGCGACGCGGCTCGCCGGCTCGAGCGATCTCTACGGCGACGACGGACGGCAGCCCTACCACAGCATCAATTTCGTGACCAGCCACGACGGCTTCACGATGAACGACCTGGTGACCTATCGCGAGAAGCACAACGAGGCCAACGGCGAGGGCAACCGCGACGGCGACAACAACAATTTTTCCGATAACTACGGTGTCGAGGGGCCCACCCGGCGGGTGGCGGTGAATGCCGCCCGCAGCCGGCAGATTCGCAACATGCTCGCCACGCTGCTGCTCAGCCAGGGCGTGCCGATGATCGTCTCCGGCGACGAGTGCCGTCGCACCCAGCGCGGCAACAACAACGCCTACTGCCAGGACAATGAGACGAGCTGGTTCGACTGGCGGCTCGTCAAGAAGCATGCGTCGCTCGTGCGGTTCGTGCGGGAGCTGATCCGGCTGCGGCTCGACAACCCCACTCTCCGGCGACGAACCTTCCTGCAGGGTGGCGCTGCCAATGGCGGCCTGCCCGACGTGGAATGGTTTTCACCCGAGGGCAGCCATGTCGACTGGTATGCCGCCGACTCGAGCCTGGTCTGCTTTTTCGGGGCCCCCTCCCGCGAGAAGCTCGAGGAGGAAGACGACGTCGAGGCCGGCGGGGCCGAGGGCACTCCCCGCCACGTGCTGATCTTCACCCATTCCGGTTCGCTGCCGCGTACCTTCCGTTTTCCCGAGCCTGCGGCCGTTGCCGCCCTGCCCTGGCGGAGGTTCATCGACACCTCTCGCGAGCCCCCCGATGACATTCAGCCGTTGGACGAGGCGGAACTGATCGACGTCAGCGAGCCGCTCGAGCTGGCCGCCAAGTCGCTGGTCTGTCTCGTGGCCGACGTCGAAGCAGCCCCTCAGCGGCCGGCCCGCACGCCGCCGAAGTAGCCCCGCGATTCGATCAGCTCCGCCACGGCCGGCTCCACGAACGCCTTCCAGCTGGGGTCGCCCGCGGCGATCCGGCTCCGCACCTCGTCGCTCGAGTAGGTCCGCAGCGAGGCTTCGTCGAAAGGAATCGGGATGATGAACCGATTCTCGAGAAGATGCCTGTGGAGGTGGCAGAGGTGGCCCGCGACTTTCAGCGACTCAGCGGTGACAGGCCGGCCGTCGAGGGGATCGCGGGTGGCATGCACGAACAGCCGCACCGAATGGGTGAAGAGCCGCCCGAAGGCTTCCAGGATGCCGCCGGGCAGGTCGCGGTAGTGGTTTTCGACGAACAGCTCCCGCAGCAGCGGCACGCCGAGCACGATCCCCGCGCGGGCCACCTTCCGCTCGGCGAGGTATTCCGCGAGCCGGTGGAAGGGTCCGAGATCGGAAACGAGCACCATCTTTCCCGCGGCGGTGAGGAGGTCGACGCGGGAGAGAAAGTCGGCGTCGTCGACCATGCCGCGGTCGCGGAGGTTGTTCATCGTGATTTCCATGACCTCCAGCACCGCCGGGCAGGTGGAGGCGGAGGCCACCGGGTCGCCGGGGTTTGGTGGGGCGGCAAGTTCGGCCTCGAAGAGCGTTCGTGACTCTGCGAGCATGCCGAGATTGAGTCGCGTGACCGGCGCGAAGCGGCCGCGTTCCACGAGCACCGCCTTGCGACGCAGCACGTCGGCGGCCAGGAGTGGCTCACCGGTGTCACCGAAGAGCACAGCCGGGGTGAAGCCGAGCCGCACCAGGTGCAGAGCCATCAGGCGGTTGTCGATCGGACCGGGGGTGGAGAAGGCCGGCCCGGCGAGCTGCACCCAGTCGATCTCCAGGCGACCCGGCTCGATGTCGTCCAGCAGCATCTCGAGCATCGCCCGCGGCTGCTTCCAGTGGTAGAAGGCCGCCGTGCAGAGGTTCACCCCCAGCCTGCCGATCGCCTCCTGCTGCGAAGGGTTGCTGCGGTCGTGCATTCGGGCGTGAATCAAAAGGTCGCTCGGCTCGGCCCCGGGTTCGGTCTGGAAGCGAATCCCCATCCAGGCATGGCATTCGTTGCCGCCACGATGCGAAAGGGCTGCGGCGGTGTTGGCGAAGGTGAAGAAGCAGCTGCGGCCGCCACGTGACTGTGAAAGCCGTTCGCCGAGCAGGCCGTACTCGTGATCGAGCATTTCGGTCAGCCGCTCGAGCGAAACGTACCGCGAGGCATGGCCGTAGATCTCGTCGCTGAAGGTCATGTCGTAGGCCGACATCGTCTTGGCCACGGTTCCCGCGGCGCCCCCCACGCTGAAAAACCAGCGGGCCACCTCCTGGCCGGCACCAATCTCGGCAAAGGTGCCGTAAAGCCGTTCGTCGAGGTTGATCGCGAGGGCCTTCTGGGCGATCGGATCGATGCTGCCGGCGGTGTCTGCCATGGTTCATTCCTCGGGCTGTGAAAACCGGATTTGTCAGCCGGCAACCTACACCGGTATTCTTCAGTTCGCGCTAGGGTTTGTACCCCGCGAAACAGAGACCCCACACGGGAGCCAAGATATGAGACGGGTGATGCGACAAAAGATGCGACACAAGATGCAAATCGCAAAGCCGCGGGCCGCGGCGGGAAGCATGCTGGGGCCGGTCCTCGTGGGGATGCTGCTGCCTGCGGTGACGGTGGCGATCGGCGGCTGCAGTCCGCCTCCAGCCGGCGGGGGAGGGGCGACGACCGAGAAAAAGCCGGCCGAGACCGACCACAGCCACGACGACCATGGCGATGACCACGACCATGACCACGACGCCGAGCACGTGCATCCCGAAACGCTGGCGGAGGGTCTTGCCGAGCTGAAGTCGCTGGTTGGCAAGCTGAAATCCTCGCTTGGTGAGGAGAACGTCGAGGCCGCTGACGGGCATGTCCATGCGGTCGGCCATCTGCTTGAAGACATCGAGGGGCTTGCCGCGTCGCTCGGCGAAGAGGCTTCCGAAGCGGTCAAGGATGCGACGGACAAGCTTTTTGAGGCCTTCAACGAGCTCGATGAAACGATCCACGATGGCGGGAAGGCGGTCTACGATGATATATCGGAGCGAGTTGAGAAAGGCATCGCAGCCATCGAAAAGCATGCCGCCGGCAAGCCCAAGACAAAGGGAGACGAGGAATGAACAGCGGTGGACGATTCTTGCCGGCCGAGACGGGCTTGAAGATCGGATGCGTTGCGGTGGTCCTTGCGGTGGCAGGCTGGCCGAGTGATTCGGCCGCGGAGGCAATCCCGGCCGCCGAGGTCCGGGAACGGTTCGTCCTTTCCGAGAAGCCGCCGGCGGCACTTACCCTTGGCGATGCCCTCGGCATCCTCAAAAAAGCCACCGACCACGAGGCATTGATCACCGTTGCCGGCACGATCGCCGCCAAGGATCCCAAGGACAGCCCGTTTCTCGAGGGTAAGGCCTCGTTCATGCTGATCGACCTCGCGGACGACGGCCATGCGAAGGCCGAGGGCCACGACGCCGACAGCTGCCCGTTTTGCAAGCGGCGAAAGGAGAAGGCGACCGTGGCGGCGGTGCAGTTCGTCGATGATGCCGGTGCGGTGATTCCCAGCGATGCCCGGGCGATTTTTGGCATCGATGCCGGTCAAAAGGTCGTGATTCGCGGCCGCGGCCGCTATGACCCCGACCTCCCGTTCCCGATCGTGCAGATCACCGCGGAGGGAATCTACGTCGTGCCTCGCTAGCGGTGGCGGAGGCCCGATTTTGCGGTGTGCCTCGGAATGCTTGCCGAGGGTGCCCGGCGGGGGCTATTCTCCCCGGAGATAGGGGGCGAGGCCATGGGCATTCTTGGCCGGTTCGCCGAAACGTCGCCCCGCTGATGCCGTTCTGGTGTCAGGATTCGGAGGTGTGATTGGGAGGGCCGGGCCGGTGGCTGAGAATGTGATGGTGGTCGATGACCAGGAGGTCGTCCGTCGTGGACTCGTTGTAATTCTCGAGCAGGCGGGAATGCGTGTCGCCGGCGAGGCGGACAACGGCACCGATGCGGTCAGGATGGCGAGGAAGCTCAAGCCGGGCGTGGTCCTCCTCGATGTGCGGCTGAGAAGCGAGGAGGCGGGCAGCCTCGACGGTTTCGAGGTGCTCTCCCGAATCCGTGCGGCCTCACCCAAGACAAGGGTGATCATGTTTTCGGCTTTCGACAACCCGACCTATCTGGCCCGGGCCTTGGCGGCCGGAGCCTTCGACTATCTCGTCAAGGGATCTGACGCCAAGATGATCCGCGACGCGGTCAAGGGCGCCGTCGACGGGCATGCCCCGCTGCAGTCAGGGCCGGTGCGGAAGGTGGCTGGAACGATGGCCAACCAGGCGACCGTGGATGATCTCGACATTCCGCTTACCCCGCGAGAGTCGCAGGTGCTGCGGCAGATCTCCCTGGGTCTTTCCAACAAGGAGATCGCCCTGGCCCTGGCGATCAGCGTGGAGACCGTCAAGGAGCATGTCCAAAATCTGCTCCGCAAACTCGCCGTCAGCGACCGCACCCAGGCGGCCGTGTGGGCCATCCGCCACGGACTCGAGTAGGGTTTCCTGGACAACGCGTTGCTTGATAGCAAGCGGCCGAGAGCTACACTCGCACCGGGTGCCTCTCCCGTGCCTCTCCCGCTGCTACCGCCGATGCCACGTCGCCACCTACTCCTCTTGCTCGGTCTGCTCACGGTGTTGCCGGCGGGCGGATGCGGCGTCCGCAGCGGTCGCTTCGACAAATCATCCGGCCGGCCGTTGCGGGTAGGGATGGAACTCTCCTACCCGCCCTTCGAAATGACCGATGCCCGCGGCGAGCCGACCGGCGTCAGCCCTGACCTGGCCCGGGCCCTCGGTGAGTTTCTCCGGCGGGACGTGGTCATCGAGAACATCGCCTTCGACGGGCTGATTCCTGCTCTCAAGACCGGCCGCATCGACCTGGTCATCTCGTCGATGACGGCCACACCCGAGCGTGCCGGGTCGATCGCCTTTTCCGAGCCCTATCTGCGGACCGGCCTCGCGATTCTTGCGGCGGCCGATTCCAACATCGAGTCGGCCGGTGACCTCGACCGGCCGGGCAGAACGGTGGCGGTGAAGAAGGGAACCACCGGCCACCTTTTTGCCCGTGAGGCCCTCCACGAGGCCCGGCTGCTCGTGCTCGACCGGGAAACCGCGGCGGTGATGGAGGTCGCGCAGGCCAAGGCCGATGCCTTTCTCTACGATCCCTTCTCCGTCTACCGCAGCCACCGCCGCCATCCCGACACCACGCGGGCCCTGCTGACTCCCTTCCGCGAGGAATCCTGGGCGGTCGGTATCCGCCTGGGCGACGACAAGCTACGACGCGAGGTCAACCGCTTTCTCGAATCCTTTCGGGAATCGGGTGGTTTTGAGCGGCTCGGCGACCGGTATCTTCCCCAGGAGAAGGCCTTCTTCGCCGCGGAGGGGATTCCCTTCGTATTCTGAGGTGGTTGGCGGGGTGCGAATCCGCCGCATCCAGCGACAAGCCCGATAAGTAACGTTTGTGATCCGTCGACTCTCCAATTCCCGCACGGCCGCCCACCTTGCCGTGATCGCGGTGGCTGCGGGCTTGATCGCGCTGGCCTTCTGGCGGATCGACTACGACTGGAAGTGGGACGAGGTCTGGGCCTACCGACGCCGGTTTGTCACCGGCTGGCTGGCCACTGTCGCGATCAGCCTCGCGGCCTTGGTGATCAGCGGCCTGGTTGGGCTCGTCACGGCGATCTGCCTCGGGTCGAAGTCGCTCATTCTCGAAGCGGTGGCACGGGTCTACGTCGAGCTGTTCCGCGGCACCCCGCTGTTGGTGCAGCTGTTGATCGGTTTCTACGTGGTGGCCTCGGCCGTCGGGCTGGAGAATCGCTTCGTGGTCGGGATTCTGATCCTCTCGCTTTTTTCGGGAGCCTACATGGCCGAGATCTTCCGGGGTGGCCTGAAGGCGATCCCGCAACCGCAGCGGGACGCTGCCCGGGCGATCGGCCTCACGAGGTGGCAGGCGTTTCGTCTTGTGATCCTGCCGCAGGCAGCGAGAATCGTGCTCCCGCCGGTGGCCGGACAGCTCGCCTCGTTGATCAAGGATTCCTCACTGCTTTCGGTGATCGCAATCTCGGAGTTCACCCTGGCCGCACAAGAGGTGAATGCCTTCACCTACTCGGCCCTGGAGAGCTACCTGCCGCTGGCGGCGGGCTATCTCCTGCTCACGCTCCCGCTCTCCTGGGCCGCCCGCGGGCTCGAACGGAGGCTCCGCCATGAGGGCTGACCACAGCGGCTCGCCGAGACCGACGGAGTGTGCCGCGTGAAGCTCGTGCTCGAGGATGTGCGGCAGCGGTTCACCGCCGCCGATGGCACCGCGGCGGAGGTGCTCCGCGGCTGCACGCTCGCCACCGGCGAAATCCGTACGCTGGTGCTGATCGGCCCCTCGGGTGGGGGCAAGTCGACCCTCCTGCGGATTCTTGCAGGGATCGATGTGCCCGCAGCCGGGAGGGTCTCCTTCGACGGCCGGCCCCTGCCGCGGGATGAGGCGGGGCTGCTCGCCTGGCGGCGGCAGGTGGGCACGGTTTTCCAGGCCTACAACCTCTTCCCGCACCTCTCCGCACTCGACAACCTGATTCTGCCTTTGGTGCACGTGCACGGCATGACCCGCGAGGCGGCCGAGGCGAGGATCCGCGAGCCTCTGGCCCGGTTCGGCCTCGCCGAGCATGCCCGCAAGCGTCCGGCCTCGCTTTCGGGCGGGCAGCAGCAGCGGATCGCGATCCTGCGTGCCCTCGTGGTCGAGCCGTCTATCCTGTTTCTGGACGAGCCGACCTCGGCGCTCGATCCGGAAATGACTTCGGAGGTGCTTGACATGATCGGCGAGGTCGGTGCACTCGGCGGCCAGATCGTGCTGGCCACCCACGAAATGGGCTTCGCCCGGCGTGTGGCGGACGAACTGGCCTTTGTGGCCGACGGGCTGATCGAGGCCCACGGGCCGTCCACTGAATTTTTTGATCGGCCGGCGACGCCTCGCCTGACCGGCTTCCTCGCAAAGGTGCTGTGATGAACGATCCCGATCTCTCCCGCTCGCCTCTCGCCGGCTCGCTGGTGGCCGACGCGATCGCGATGCCGGTGCACTGGTATTACGACCGCGAGGCCCTGCGGCGGGACTACGGCGAGATATCCGGCTACCTGCCGCCGAAATCCCCCCACCCCGACAGCATCCTCTGGCGGAGCCGCTACGAGCCGGCCGGGCCGCGGGGCGACATCCTTCGAGAGCAGGCTCGCTACTGGGGCCAGCGGGGTATCCACTATCACCAGTTTCTCCAGGCCGGTGAGAACACCCTCAACGCCCGTTTGGCCCTCGAACTCGCCGCCTGCATCCGCGAGGAAGGCGGCTACGACGCCGACCGCTGGCTCGAGCGATACATCGATTTCATGCTCACCCCGGGCCGCCACCGCGACACCTATGTCGAGGAATACCACCGCACGTTCTTTGCGAGCCTTGCCGCCGGCCGCAAGCCGCGGGCCTGTGGGGGCGTTGATGTGCACATCGGCGGGCTGGTGCCGGTGCCGGCGATCCTCGACGCGATGCGGCCCTTTGAGCCGAGTCTGCCGGAGCTGCGGCGGATCGTGCAGGAACACGTGGGGCTGACCCACCGCGATTCCGGCGTGCTGCGGGCCGCCGATGTGCTCGTGCGGCTCCTGGTGCGGGTCGAGGCGGGCGAGCCGCTCCGCTCGGCGATGCTCGACGAGGGCCACGAATGGATCTCGGCGGCGAAGACGAGCGACTGGGACCGCTATCCCGACGCGGTCGTCGTCGGACGGGTGCTCAGCCCGGCCTGCTACATCCCCGACGCGTTCCCGGCCGCTCTCTTTCTCGCCTGGCGGCACGCCTCCGATTTCACCGCGGGTGTCATGAGCAACGCCATGGTCGGCGGCGACAGCTGCCACCGTGGGGCGGTGGTCGGATCGCTGCTGGCCGCCGCCGCGGGGATCCCGCCGGGCCTGCTCGAAGGCCTCGCGGCGACCGATCGCCTCGAGCAACTGCTGGCAACCGACAGACTCGCCGGCGGGGCTGGCCGACAGGCAACGGGGCGAACGCCCTGAGCGGCAACATGAGTGGCAACATGAGTGGCAACATGAGCGGCAACATGAGCGGCAAGATGCACAACGCAAGCACGCCCCCGCAGCCCGCCGGCGTGGCGGTCACGCCAGGATCGCGGCTCTATGAAACCGAGCGGGCGGTCGCCGAGTATCTCGAGTTTCACTACGGCCCCACTGCCCTGGGCGTCGCCAACTTCCCGGCTGCGGCAATCGCCGAGGTTGCCGGACGGCTGCGAGGTACCGACCGGGGGCTCGACGTGGGCTGCGCCGTCGGCCGGGCCAGTTTTGAACTGGCGAGACTCGTGGGGCGGGTCGATGCGATCGACTTTTCGGCGAGCTTCATCGACGCCTGCCGTCGCGTGCAGTCTGAGCCGGTGGTGGACTACGAGGTGGTCATCGAGGGCAGCCTCACCGAGCCGAGGAGGATTGACCTCGCGTCGCTCGGGCTCGCCGAGGTCCGGCAGCGAGTGCATTTTGCCGAGGGCGACGCCTGTCGGCTCGATCCCTCGCTGAGCGGATATGATGTCGTCTTCGCCGGGAACCTCATCGACCGGCTCTACGACCCGGCCGCCTTTCTGGAGGGGCTTGGCGGGCGGCTGCAGCCGGGCGGTCTGCTGGTAATCACCTCGCCCTACACCTGGCTTGCCGACTACACGCCTCCGGATCGATGGCTTGGCGGGCGAGTCGTCGATGGCCGCCCGAGACGCACGCTCGAAGGGATCGGTCTGTCCCTCGGCGATCGCTTCGACCTCGAAGCCCGCTGCGATCTGCCCTTCGTGATCCGTGAGACCGCCCGCAAGCATCAGCACACCTTCGCGGAAGTGTCCTGCTGGCGAAAGGCGGACTGAGGGGCGGAAAAAACGGGAAAAACCGCCCCCCCAGCCGCCGGCGTGTCCTTGCCGGGGCTCCTTCTAGAATCCGGCGTTCCGCAGAGAATTACCGGCGGGCAGGAGGGACCCCCGAATGGGCGAACGACTCAAGTCGCGGCTTCACGATTACGAACAGGGCTGGATGCAGATGCTCATCGACATGGGAATCGCCACCCGCCGTGATGTCGACGAGGCGATCAATCGTGTCATGGAAGACGAGATCAAACGGGTGGCCAGGCGCGAGGCCCGCCGCCGTCGCGATGCCCGCCGTCGCCGCCGCGAAGAATGAATGTCGATTCGAGTCAGGGCGATCGTGGGCTCACGGGGCCAGCCAGGCTCCCTGCGGCGTCTGACCCGCAAGATCGATCCTCCGCCGTCGGTGGCCGGCGGCATCGAGCGCGAGCAGTTCCACGGCCCTGAAGCGACAGCAGACAACTGCGAAGTTGTCGAAGCCGTTTTCGGGATCGTGTGGTGATGGTGCCGGAGTTGGCCGGGTCAGTTCCTCGCCCGGGGCATGCTGCGAGGCGTAACAAGCCCGGCTCATCGCCGCGGCCGCCTCCCAGGCATCCCGAGCGACCCGGTCGGCGTGATGGATCGTGGCCTCGGCGGGGATGCGGATCTGCAGCCGCGATGGCTCGTCGTACCACAGAAGCGTGAGCCGCGGATCGCGGGCCAGCCCCGCCAGCTTGGGGCTGCGACGGTCGGTGTGGAAGCTTGCCAGCCGGGCCGCCTCGTCGAAGCCCCGCAAGACCACGGTGCGGGCAGCAGCCCCGCCGCGGGCATCGAGCGACGCGACAACGACCAGGTGCAGCGGATGCCGCCCGGAGGCTGCCGCCGTGGCAAGTTCCATCGCCAGCCGCCGCCAGAGCGGCTCGATCGGGCCGGGAAGCAGTTCGCGGAGGATGGCCAGGTCGGGGGGTGTCTCGCTCACGGCGGATTCCAGCAGCCTTCGGCCGCGACCCGCCGCGGCTTCTGTCAACGCTACCGCAATCACCAGCTCGGTGAAACGGTGGCCGTCGGCTCCCCGGGGTGGGCAACGGGCAGCTCGCAGGTCGTTTGCACCGGACAAGGCTCAACCCGCCAGATGTCGCGGGCATATTCCGCGATCGTGCGGTCGCTCGAGAATCGCCCGGCCGCGGCCACGTTGCGGATCGCGACGGCCGCCCACCGGTGCGGATCGGCATAGAGCGCCCAGATCCGCTGTTTGGCCTCGAGATAACTGCTGAAATCGGCGAGGTGCATGTAGGGGTCGCCGTGGTGCATGATCGCCTCGCGAATCGGCTCGAAGCAGCCCGGCTCGTCGTGGCTGAAGTGGTTGTTGAAGATCAGGTCGAGGGCGGCTTTCGTCTCCGGTTCGTGGTGGTAGTGCCAGTGGGGGCTGTACCAGCCCCGGCTTGCCGCGACTTCCTCCGCGGAAAGCCCGAAGAGCATGATGTTCTCCTCGCCGACCGCCTCGGCCATCTCGACGGTCGCCCCGTCGCGGGTGCCCACGGTGATCGCCCCGTTGAGCATGAATTTCATGTTGCTCGTTCCGCTGGCCTCGTAGCCGGCGGTCGAGATCTGCTCCGACACGTCCGCCGCGGGAATCATTCGCTCCGCGAGGGTCACCGAGTAATCGGGCAAAAACTCGACCCGCAGCCGCCCACGGATGAGCGGATCCCGATTCACCACCCGGCCGATGGCGGTGATCAGCCGGATGATCACCTTGGCGAGATGGTAGGCGGGGGCCGCCTTGCCCGCGAAGAGGTAGGTCTGCGGCGGGATTTCCAGCTGCGGGTCGCTCCGCAGGCGGTCGTAGGTGGCCACGATCCCGATCGCGGCGAGCAGCTGCCGCTTGTATTCGTGGATCCGCTTGATCTGGCAGTCGATGAGGGTCTCGGGGTCGAGCTTGATCCCACGGGTGGCCGCCAGCCAGTCGACCAGCCGCAGCTTCGCCTGCCGCTTCGCCTCCAGGAAGCGAGCACGAAAGGGAGCGTCTTCGGCAAGCGGCGCGAGCCGTTCGAGCTGCGTGAGGTCGGTAATCCAGCCGTCGCCGATCGCTTCGGTGATCAGGTCCGCCAGCGGCGGGTTGGCCACCAGCAGCCAGCGGCGGGGGGTGATGCCGTTGGTCTTGTTGTTGAAGCGTTCGGGATACATCTCGGCGAAGTCCCGCAACGTCGTCTCCTGCAGGAGCCTGCTGTGGATCGCGGCCACGCCGTTGGTGCTGTGGCTGCCGACCACCGCCAGGTGGGCCATCCGTACGCGGCGGTGCGGCCCCTCCTCGATCAGGCTCATGCGGGCCACACGTTGTTCGTCGCCGGGGTGCTCCCGGCGGACGTCGTCGAGGAAGCGACGATTGATCTCGTAGATCAGCTCCAGGTGCCGCGGCAGGAGCCGCTCAAACAGCTCGACCGGCCACTTCTCCAGCGCCTCCGGCAGGAGCGTGTGGTTGGTGTAGGCGAGGGTGCCGACACAAAGCTCCCAGGCCTCGTCCCAGCCCAGGCCCGCCTCGTCGAGCAGGATCCGCATCAGTTCGGCCACCGCCATCGAGGGATGGGTGTCGTTGAGCTGGATCGCGACCTTCGCCGGCAGTTCGCTCCAGTCGTTGCCGCGGTGACGGAAGCGGCGAATGATGTCGGCCAGCGAGCAGCGGACGAGGAAAAACTCCTGGATGAATCGCAGCGAGCGGCCGCGGGGGGTGGAATCATCGGGGTAGAGCACGCGGGTCACCGTCTCGGCGAGCACCTTGTCGGAGACCGCCCCGAAGAAATCACCTCCCGAAAACTGGCCGAAATCGAAGACGTCGGCCGTGGCCGCTCGCCACAGCCGCAGCGTGTTGATCGTGCGGCCTCCATGGCCGACGACCGGCCGGTCATACGGCACACCCTTGAACTGGAAGGAATGGTTGCGGACCAGATCGATCTGGCCGCCGTGCAGTGCGAACCCGCAGGCGAAGCCGACAGCCACACCTCGGCTGGGCCTGACCACCTCCCAGGGATCGGGACAGGCCAGCCAATTGTCAGGCTGTTCGATCTGGCGGCCGTCCTCGATACGCTGCCGAAAGATGCCGAAGTCGTACCGCAGGCCGTAGGCGGTGGCCGGCAGCCCGAGGGTCGCCATCGAGTCGATGAAGCAGGCGGCGAGCCGCCCGAGGCCACCGTTGCCCAGGCCCGCGTCTGGCTCACTCTCCACGATGCCCGACCAGTCTTGCAGCGGGTCAGACCGCAGATCTTCCCGGACGAATCGCTCCACCCCGAGGGCCGCGATGTTGTTCTCGAGCATCCGCCCGATGAGAAACTCCATCGAGAGGTAGTAGACCTGCTTGGGATTTCTGCGGTCATACTCGGCCTGCGTCAGCATCCATCGCTGGGCGAGCAGGTCACGCAGCGTGCGGGCCACCGCCTCAAACCGCTCTCGCTGGCTGGCCGCGTCGGGCAGCACGACATGGTTGAGCACGAGATGGCGGTCGTAGTAGTCGCGGTCGGGAAAGCGGAGCGAGCCGACCTCGTAGCATTCGAGCAGATCGGCCTTCGACTGAACTGGCATGGCTTGTGTTTCCAGGAGAAATCGCGGGCGTGGCTGAATGAATCGGCCCACGGCAGCAACCGGCCCGAGGCGAAGTATTGCCCCGCGACAGGCCGCCGGGTTGCGGCGAGCCGGCTTTTCATCAAAAACTCACGCAGGGATCGATGCAGGCCGCCGAGACTGCCTGCCCCCGTCCATGGCCGGGTATCCAGCGGGTGTTGCGTGCCGGTCCGCATCAACGTCATCGGCGAGTGAGGCTTCTGATGGTGCGTCGTACGTCCCTCGCGGTGCTGTCGGCCGGAATCCTCGCGTTCGGTGCCGCCGTGGCCCGGGCGGGCGACTGGCCGCAGCTGCTCGGGCCGCATCGCGACGGGCACGCCGCGGCCGACGAGCGGATCGCCGAGAGCTGGCCGGAGACGGGTCCGAAGGCACGCTGGCGACGGCCGATCGGACGCGGCTACGCCGGCCCGGTGGTCGTTGGTGAGACTGTGGTCGTGTTCCATCGCGAGGCGTCCCGTGGAGGGTCCGGCGACGAGGAGGTCATCGAGGCGATCGACGCGGCCAGCGGGCAGACACGCTGGCGGGATGCTCACCCCACCCGTTTTCGCCCGCAGGTCGGCGGCGGCGACGGCCCGCTGTGCACACCCGTGGTCCACGGCGAACGGGTCGTGACCTACGGAGCCACGGGCATGCTCTCCTGCCACGAGCTGGCCACCGGTCGGCGGCTGTGGCAGCGGCAGACCCACCGCGAGTTTGACGCCCGCGAGGGCTATTTCGGGGCCGGCAGCACGCCCTTGGTCACGGGCGAGGGCGAGGCGGCTTGCGTGGTGACGTTCGTCGGCGGCACGAAGGGCGAGACCGGGATCGTGGCCGTTGCCCTGGCCGACGGCTCGACCCGCTGGACGGCGACCCGGGAGCCGGCCGGCTATTCCGCACCGATCGCGGTCAGCCTCGGCGGCAGGCCGCATGTGCTGGCGGTGACCCGCTACCGCTGTCTGCTGCTCGACGCAGCCGACGGCGGGGTCCGCTGGGAGTTTCCCTTTGGCATGCGGGGGCCGACGGTCAATGCGGCCACGCCGGTGCTGCTGCCGCCGGGAGACCGGCCGCGATTGCTGGTGACCGCCGCCTACGGCATCGGCTCGGTGGCGGCGGCCTTCGATGTCGATGACGCCACACCGCTGTGGAAGGGTGTCGATTCGCTGGCGAGCCAATACTGCACGCCGCTGTTGGTCGACGGGCTGCTCTACGGCTTTGACGGTCGCGACGACGTGCCCCCGGCGAGCCTTGTCTGCCTCGATCCGGCGACCGGCGAGGTTCGCTGGCGGGAGCCGGGCCTCGGCTACGGCACGCTGATCGCAGCCGACGGCAAACTGATCGCGGCCACCACCGACGGCGAACTGCTGCTCATCCGGCCCGACCCCGCCGGGCTCCGCGTGCTCGCCCGCTGCCGCCCGCGGGAGGCGACCCTCCGCGGGCTGCCCGCCCTCGCCGGCGGGAGGCTCTATCTGCGGGACGATGCGACCCTCGCCTGCCTCGAGCTTGGCCGCTAGCTGCCCGCTCGGCGACCCCGGCGGGTGGCTCGTTGCGACGGGGAATCGGCCGCCGCAGCAGCCGCTCGATCGCCGTCAGCCGGTTCCACTCCTCCGGCTCGCAAAAGCTCACCGCCGCCCCCGAGTGCCCCGCCCTGCCCGTTCGCCCGATGCGGTGCACGTAGGTCTCCGGCTCGTGGGGCAGCTCGTAGTTGACCACATGGGAGACATGCTCCACGTCGATGCCGCGGGCAGCGATGTCGGTGGCGATCAGTACCGGCGGCCGTGGCGAGCGGAATGCCGCGAGGGCCCGCTCCCGCTGCCCCTGGGTCTTGTTGCCGTGGATCGCCGCGGCCACGAGGCCCGCCTTGTCGAGCAGGCGATGGAGCTTGTCAGCCCCGTGCTTGGTTCGCGTGAAGACAATCACCCGGCCGGTGGCCTCCTCGCGGAGCAGCTGCACCAACGCCGCCCGTTTCTGCTCCTTGGCGACGAAGAGGACCGACTGCTCGACCGATTCTGCCGGAGTCGATCGCGGGGCGGCCATCACCTCGAGCGGATCGCGAAGCATCGACGAGGCCAGGCTTCGCACCTCCGTCGGCAGCGTGGCGGAAAAGAAGAGCGTCTGTCGACGTCGTGGCAGCATTTCTATGATTCGCCGCATGTCGTGGATGAAGCCCATGTCGAGCATCCGGTCAGCTTCGTCGAGCACGAGAAACTCGACGCCGCGGATGTCGACCAGTCGCTGGCCCACCAGGTCGAGCAGCCGTCCTGGAGTGGCCACGAGCACGTCAACGCCCTTTCGCATCGCCGCGGCCTGTGGCCGCTGGCTGACCCCGCCATGAATCACCGCTGCGGTCAGACGGGCCCGACGACCATAAGCCAGGAAACTGGCATGGATCTGGCCTGCCAGTTCGCGGGTCGGGGCGAGCACCAGGGTGCGGCAGCCGCGGGCCGCCCGCGGCCGTGGTAAGGCGAGCATGCGTTCGATCAGCGGCAGGGCAAACGCCGCGGTCTTGCCGGTGCCGGTCTGGCCGCAGCCAAAGAGATCCCGGCCGGCGAGTACGTGGGGAATCGCCCTGGCCTGGATTGGCGTGGGCGTGGAGTAGCCCTCGGCCTCGACCGCCTCGAGCAGCGGCTGTGAAAGGCCGAGGTCGGCAAACAGCGGGCGGGGGTCGCCTGAGGTCTCAGGCGGAGTGAGTGTCATGACATGCATGGAAACTGGTGCTTTCAGGTGTGCCGTCGGGAATGCGGGTGTACAACCCTCGCGGGATCGCGGACCACTCGTCCGGAATCACGCCTGCGGCAGCCGACAATTCTGCAGCGGATCCGATGGATCACCGCCTGCCGGAAAAGATGTCGTTCGAAACGCCACCCGAAAGAGGCGATATCGAGCGACGGCCGCTCCAAGAAGATGCGATCGCGGTGGCGGATGTCCCTGGCCATATGCAGGGCACCTCTCCGTCACCTTCATCGAAGGATCGTCAAACGGTAGCATCCGGTACGACAGGAATCAAGTCTGCCGGGCTCGATGGCCCCGAAACGGACTTGAAGGTGGCAGCCACATCGACCGCAACCAAACCGCTCACGTGCTCGATTCCTTGGGAAGGTAGCCGGAAAACAGGGACAGCAGGCGGTCTTTCTCGAACGGTTTGACCACGAAGTCGATCGCTCCAAGCCGGATGCACTCTTCAAGTTTGGCCCTCTGGTCGATTGCCGTGATCATCACGATGCGGGCATCGGGGTGCTCTCGCCGGATCACCCGCAGGGCCTCGACGCCGTCCATTTCCGGCATCACGATGTCGAGGGTGGTCAGGTCGGGCCGCAGTTCGTCGAATTTGGCCACGGCCTCGCTGCCGGTGGCCGCCTCGCCGACGATCTCCCAGCCGGCCTGCCGGGCCGCATCCTTGATGATCGCCCGCATGATCAGGGCATCGTCGACGACGAGGAGGCGTTTGGCGAAAGCGTTCATCGGGGCTTGGTTCTCTGAAAAAAGCTGGTGCCTGTCATAGCCGAATCGGCTCCGCCCCGAGTGTCTCGACGGTCATCATGCCCGTGGCGACATCGAGAGAAACCCGTCGACCCTGCTCTCCCCCACAGCAATTCGCGACGATCGGAATGTCAAGTTGCTCGAGGATCCGCTCAATCATCATCACATTCTGCTCGCCGATCGGGATACCAGCCTGAAACGTGAACATCTTCGCGCCGCCGGCGAGCTTTGCCAAGCACCGGGGTGACTCACCCCGACACAGTTCGGCAAGCCGCCGCAATATTTCCGGCACCGCGGTATCGGCGAATCGACCAGGCTGCCCTCCGAGGCCTCGTGAATCGGGCACCATCACATGGGCCATGCCGGCGATCTTTCGCCGGCGGTCGTAGAGTGCCACCGCGACACACGAGCCCACGAACGTCCGCAGGGTACCGCTTTCGCGGCCCACGCCGATCTCACCCATCCCGATCGCATCGTTGAAAAACACGGCTGACGAATCCGGAAGGGAAAAAGGTCGCTCGGCGTGATCAGGCCCCCGAGTCGGCCTCGGGAATAAACAGCAACGAACAGTGGCCGGGCATCCGATCGACCTCGAGGCGGGTTTGCGTGAGAAAGATGTGCTCGGCATGGGAGGCCTGCACCATCAGAATGCCCTCCATCACCGCCGCGGCGTAGTCTCGGAGAAACGTCGGTGGCGAGGGCAAAAGCCCGCCGCCTGCCTCGGCGGCACCGGTCGCTGGGTCTGACGCCATCGAGTTGAGATAGGCGCAGCCGATGATGTTGGCGGTTTCAACCGCGGCCGACCGTTCGATTTCCGTCCATTCACGGCTGCTGCCGGGCTCCCGGCCGAGAAGCAGATCGGCCAGTGACAGGCCGCTCGAGTCGTCGCTGGTGAGTACGAGCAGGCCGGAAAACATGCCGCGAATGTGCATCACGCATGCCACCAACGGTGCGTCTCCGCTGCCAAGCACATTTTCCGCCTCGGCCAGGGGCAGCGACGAGACGAGATTGACCTCGATTCGCGCCGGGCGACCGAGCCATTTTGACATCGCCTCGGAGGCCTTGGCTGCAGCCTGTTTGAAGAGTTCGCTCTGTCGGGAGAGGGCATGCGGCTGCATGGAAAACCTCGGGGATGCGTGGGTCATTGTTCGACGAAGACATCGGCGGTTACAGGCGCGCCGCCGGCGAGTTCCATGCAGGTGGCGACATCAAGCAAGAGGCAGACCGATCCATCTCCGAGGATGCTCGCGCCGCCGAGCCCGCGAATGTGGATGAAATTTTCGTCAAGTGACTTGACCACCAGGTCTTGCCCTCCCAGCAAAGATTCCACCACCAGCCCCAGGAAACGCCCGTTCGCCTGGAGCACAACCAGATGAAGCGGAAGGTCCGAGGGGACGGCAGCCCGCGGCCAGTCAAACAGTTCATCGACCGTCGTCAGCGGAATGAGTTCGTTGCGGATGTCGCACATCTCCCGGCCCCCGACGATGATCCGCCTCTGGCCGTCGAGCGGAGCAATTTCCCGCACCTGATCGATCGGAATCGCAAGTACGCCGTGAGCCATTTGAAAAAGCATGCAGCGGGTGATGGTGAGTGTCAGGGGCAGGCGAATCGTGAAACGGGTGCCCACGCCACGTGTCGAATCGACCTCGATGCCACCGTTGAGCCGGGCGATCTTCGTCCGCACGATGTCCATCCCGACCCCGCGGCCGGAAAGCCCCGACACGGCCTCGGCCGTGCTGAAGCCGGGATGGAAGATCAGCTCCACCAGGTCGTTTTCGGAAAGCGAATCGGCGGTCTCGCGGGAGAGCAGGCCGCGTTCGATTGCCAGTCGCTTCACGCGATTGGTGTCGACCCCGCGGCCGTCATCCTCGACGGTGATGAACACGTTGCTGCCGCGATGCGACGCGGAGAGCCTGATCATGGCATCCTGCGGCTTGCCCTGCCGGAGGCGGTCGGCGGCCGACTCGACCCCGTGATCGATGCAGTTGCGGATCAGATGGTTGAGCGGGTCGCCGATTTCGTCGATCATTCGCTTGTCGAGTTCGGTCGATTCCCCGTGCAGTTCGAACTGGACCTGCTTGCCGAGTTCGGCCGCGATATCGCGTACCGATCGCTTGAAGCGACCAAACAGCGGCCCCACGGGCACCATCCTCGTCCCCAGCATGCTCCGCTGCAGGGTATTGGCGACCTGCCCGAGCCGGTCGACCGCCTCAACCAGCTCGCTGTACGTCTGCCGCCCGGCATCCCAGTCGTGGAGCCGTGATTCGAGGGCCTCGAGCTGCGAAGCGAGTTCCTCGAGGCCTTGCACGCCGTCGGCAAGTTCGCCTGACGCGAGCCGGCAATGAAGGCCGCGCAGGCCTTCGACGAGCGAGATGAAAGCCTCCGCCCGACGGTCCTTGCGGAACAACGCGCTGAGCTGATCGGTGAGCTGCGCGAGCCGGGCCCGGCTGGTGACCAGTTCACCGGTCTGGTTGAGCAGAAGGTCGAGCCGTTCGACATCGACCCGCACGGTCTCTGCGACCGCAGCTGGCCTGGGGACGGCCTGCACGTGATGCTCCGCGACTTCGGCGGAGATGGCCGGCGATTCCGCGACGGCTTCTGCCGCGTCTGTCGGCTTCAGCTGCAGGTCTGCCACGCCGTCGGCTCCGGCTGTCGTGCGAATCTCTGATTCGCTGGCCGCGGTCAGGAGCACGAATTCGAAGTGATCAAGCAGGTCGAGACCGCCGAGCGACTCGCGGGGCGGCTGGCAGTCGGTGAGCCGTCCGAGCTTGGTGAGCCTCGTGAGGATCAATTCGGCTTTCATGCCGGCCATTGGCAGGCCCCGCTCGAGCTCCACGACAACGTGCCAGGCCCGATCTCCGTCGGGCTGCGGTGGATCAGATTCCGCGAGGGAACTCCCCTCGAGGGCCTTGACCTCATCCAGCAGGCTTCCGGCTCGCGGCAGTTCGCCTCCGGCCCTCAGCTTGGCGGCAGACTCCCGCAGGAAATCGATCGCCCGCAGGACGACATTGATCGTGGCCGTGTCGAGGAGCCGCTCGCCCGCGCGGAGCCGGTCGAAATGCGTCTCGAGGAAGTGCGTGAGGGCCGTGATCTCGTCAAAGCCCAGCAGCGCCGAAGATCCCTTGATTGAATGCACCAGCCGAAATGCCTCTCGGAGGCCCTCGGGCTCGGTCGGATTCTGCTCCAGATGCAGGAAGACCTCGACCAGGCTGTCGAGCTGCTCCTCGGTTTCGTCGAGATAAAGCTGCAGGTACTCACCCATCTCGTCGGGCTGCATCGAGTTGGAGAATCGGAAGTCGCTCATCATTGCCTCAGCTCGGCTTTTCGTAGAGAAAGATCGACTTCTTCACGAGATCGCCCAGGAGTTCGTAGACGCCGTCGGACGGGCCCACGACCAGTGATCCTCCCGGAGCAAGAGCGTCGATCAGGTTGGCGACGGCCCTTTCCTTCGATTGGCGGTCAAAATAAATGAATACGTTGCGGACGAAGATGCAGTCCTGCTTGGGCCCCGAAAAAGGCTCGAGCAGGTTGTGACGTCGGAATTCACACATCCCGACCAGCCGCTGATCGATCGCCCACTCCCCCCCGGCTTCCCTGGAGAAGTATCTTCTCCTCTGGTCATCTGGAACCTGCTCCAGGGACCGCTCGGGAAAGACACCGCGGCGGGCCGCTGCGAGCATCGATTCATTGATGTCGGTCCCCAGTAGCGACACCCGCCCGCCGGCCAGCCGGCCAGTCGCTTCGTGGATCACCATCGCAAGCGTGTAAAGCTCCTCGCCGGAGCTGCACGCGGCCGACCAGACTCGCAGCGTCCGCTCATGGGGACGGCTGCGGGCCATCCGCTCCGGCAGGAAGCTTTCGCGAAACCATTCGAAGTGCTGGTCAGTACGAAAGAAATGGGTTTCATTGGTCGTGATCGCGTCGATGAAATGCTCGAGCTCGCCAGGCAGCGAGCCACAGACCAGCTGCCGGTAATACTCCTCGAAACTCTCGACGCCCAGGCTTCGCAGCCGCCGCCGAATCCGGTTGGAAAGGAGCGTGATCTTTCCGTCAGCCATCCGAATTCCGGTCGCGTCGTAGATGAAGCTGCGAAACCGGTCGAACTCATCCTGAGTAAGCCTGATCAATTCCATCAAAACCTGCCCGGAGTTTTTGCCCGCGTCGGTGGCTTAGATCGTGAACCGCTTGACGAGGTCGCGGAGCCCCTGGGCCTGGGCGCCGAGTTCCTCGGCGCTTGCGGCGAGCTCTTCGGCGCTGGCCGCGTTTGACTCGGTGGTCTGGGAGACCGAACGGATCGCGATTTTCACCTCGCCGGCATTGGCCGACTGGGCCTCGGTTGCCGAGGCAATCGAGGCCACCTGTTCGGCTGTCCGCCGCGAGGCTGTCACGATCCGCTGCAGCGACTCGCCGGCCCGTTCCGAGAGCGAGGCCCCCTCCTGGACCCGCTTGCTCGACTCCTTGATGAGTGTCGTGATCTCCTTGGCGGCCTCGCTCGACCGCTCGGCGAGCTTGCGAACCTCGTCGGCCACCACGGCGAAACCGAGGCCGTGCTCACCCGCCCGGGCCGCTTCGATGGCGGCATTCAGAGCGAGCAGGTTGGTCTGTCTCGCGATCTCGCTGATCACCTCGATGATCTCGTTGATCTGCTCGCTCGACCTGCGTATCAGCGTCATCGAATTGATCGCATCGGTCACGGCAGATCCGCCCTCACGGGCGGCGGCCGAGGTTTCCTCCGCCTGCTGGCGTGAGTCGTTGGCAGCCTTGGAAATCGCATCGATCGAGCCGACGAGCTGTTCCACCGCCGCGGTCATCTCCTCGACGCTCGCTGCCTGCGACTGCGACCCCTCGCTGAGTCCGCCGGAACTCTCGGCGATCATGCGAGCCCCTTCGTTCTGCTGGTCGGATGCTTCGGAGATCTGCCGCACGAGATTCCGCAGATCGGCGAACATCGTGCGGGCATGATCGGCCAGGCGGCCCATGTCGTCGTCGTCGGTGTAGCCGATCTCGCGGGTCAGATTGCCCTCGGAGGCTGAGGTGAAGACGTCTGCCAGCAGCCGGACCTTGTTCTCGATGTCGGCGGCCCGCTCATCGATGAGTCGCCGTTGTTCCGCCTCTCGCTGTTGGGCCCGCTTCTTGTCGGTGATCACGCTCCAGGTCAACAGCGGCCCCATGTAGTGGCCACGGCGGTCGGTGAGGGCTGTCACGCTCAAATCGAGCGTTTCATCGCCGAGCTTGATCTCCGCCCGATGGGGCAGGTTGGCCGGATCCATCACGATTGCCCGCTGTCGTTCGGGGTGCCGGTGAAAGATGTCGATCGACTGACCGACCATTTGGTCGACCGGGCAGGGAAGCAGATGCTGGAGCTTCCGCAGCGCCTCGACCGAGGCGGGATTCAAGTAGACGATCTTCAACTCGCGGTCGGCGAGAATCATCTGCACGCTCGTGTGCTGCACCATCTCGGTGTAGCGACGCTGCATTTCCCGATCAGACTCGCGGGCAATCACCGCCTCGGTGATGTCAACGGCGTATTTGACCACGCCGACCAGCCGTCCTCGCTGATCGAAGAGCGGGTTGTAGGTGGCCTGGATCCAGACGGGCATGCCCGACTTTGAAATTCTTTTGAATTCACCGGACTGAAACTCACCCCCGCCGAGCCTCGACCAGAACTCGCGGTATTTGCTGCTCTCCTTTGTTTCGTCGTCGACAAAGATGGAATGTGGCTGACCACGAATCTCATCGAGCGTGTACTTGGTCAATGTGAGAAAATTGTCGTTGGCCCCGAGGATCGTACTGTCGAGGGCAAACTCCACCCGGGCCATCGATCGGTCGAGAGCGTTGACAATCTGGTTGGGCGACGTCTGGTTGCGGCTTGGCATGAGAAAATGACTCCGAAGCATCGGGGCGGAAGTTGTGATGGGGGTGATCAAGCGGTCGTGGGTGGCATGCGGATGCTCGCACGGTGGACTTCGTCGAGCCTTGCGGGATCGAGAAGCTGCTCGACGTCGAGCAGGATCAGCAGGTCTTCGTCGACATGGGCAAATCCCTCGACAAACCTGGCCGTTGTCGCCGCCGCCTCCGCCGCCGGCTGAATCTGGTCGGGCGGAATCCGCATCACCCGGGAGACCGCGTCAACGGTGCAGCCGAGCGTCCTCGAGCCGACATTGACCACGATCGTGCGGGTTTCGACATCCGCCTCGCGATGATCGAGCCCGAAGAGGGACCGCAGGTTGATGATCGGGATGATCGTGCCCCGGAGGTTGCTGACTCCCTCCACATACGACGGCACCTCCGGCACGCCGGCGACCGCCGCGGGCATGATGATTTCCTGTATTTTCTCGATGCGAAAAAGGTAGTGTTGACCGGCGATGAGGAATCCCACGAACTGCGGCACGCCGCTACGCCCGGAAACGAGGTTGTTCTCATTGGTTGTCGGGGATGCATCGTTCATGGAAATCTTGATGACCGTTTCGTCAAAAATTCGTCCGATGTTGGTATAGCCCGCCGTTTTTGCCCGAGCAAACCGCCTGATGCGAAAACTTCGCCCCGCCGGAAACTCCGGATGGGGCTGGTGGGATTTCGAGGGTCGTGCAGCCACGATGGTAGAATTTGAACGACCTGATGATCGGCGTCGTATGGCTGACCCCCTTCACAATTCTTCTGCAGCACAACCTCTCGGGGTGCTTGTCGTCGACGACTCGGCCCTCTACCGGCAGATGCTTGTCAACCTCGTGGCCGGCATCTCAGGAGCCGAGGTTGTCGGCACGGCAGCTGACGGGGTCGAGGCGATTGCGATGATCGCCGACCTCCAGCCCGATGTGGTGACGCTCGATTTGGTGATGCCAAATCTCGACGGCTTCGGCGTGCTGCGAGAGATCAAGCGGCGGAAGCTCGAGACGCAGGTCGTGGTCGTCAGCAGTACCGCCGAGGAGAAAGCGGCGGCCACCGTCGACGCTCTCCTGCTCGGGGCGTTTGACTGCATTCTCAAGCCGCTCGGCATGCCGCCGCACATCGCCCGCAACGAGATCGGCAGGGCCCTGGCGGTTCGCCTGGGGGAAATCATTGAAAGCAAAGCCGCGGGCCGAAAGTCGCCGCGACTCACCACCCCGACCGCGGCCGGCAACACAGACGCCGCCAGAAAGCCTTCCGGTGGCTGCATCGCCATCGGGGCATCAACGGGCGGTCCGGCGGCGTTGCGAGTGATCCTGTCCCAGCTTACCTCGGCTCCGTCGGTGCCCGTATTCGTGGTCCAGCACATGCCTTTGAAGTTCATCGAATCACTGGCGGCGCGGCTCGACGAGATGGCGACCTTTCCGGTGCGGCTGGCGACCGACGGCCTTCGGGTCGTCGCGGGCACGGTCTACATGGCACCGGCTGGATTCCACTTGAGGGTCGCGGCAAATGGTGGCAGACATGTCTGCCGGCTGGCTGATGAACCGCCGCTGCACGGCTGCCGGCCTTCGTATGACCGGCTCCTCGAGAGCCTCGCCGAGGCCTACGGATCGGGTGTCACTGCCGCGGTGCTGACCGGGATGGGCCGTGACGGGGCCGCCGGATGCCGTCTGGTCAAGGAGGCCGGGGGCATGGTGGTCGCCCAGCACCAGGCAAGCTGCGCGGTCTACGGCATGCCCAAGGCGGTGATCGAGGCGGGGCTCGCCGACGTCGTGCTGCCGCTCGACATGATCGGCAAGCTGTTCGTCAGCGAACATGGCCCGCGGCGAACAAGCGGTTGAGCCGGCAGGGCGTCGCGGAGATCAGCGGCCGGCGGGCCGGTAGTCGCCATCGACAAACCGCCAGCGATCACCCCCTTTGTGGACCACGGCATGACGGTCAGGGCCGTGCCACTCCCAGCGGCGTCCGCTGATTTCGTCAAAGATTCGTGGTCCGCACGAGCTTGGGTAGAGCTGCCAGCGGCCGTCAGCGTTGAGTCGCATCACCACCGCGCCACCTTGGATTTCAAGCCGGCGGGCAAGTTCGGGGGCCCGGATTTCAAGCTCACGCAGGCCCTCCTCCTGGCTGACGGTGAGATGGAACCGCTCCGCCGGCTGGATTGAACCGGGGCCGAAGGCATACCGCATCGCTCCGTCCTTGGCGGCCTGGCTCCAGACCCAGCGGTCGAGCCGTGGGCTGTACCGCTTGTAGATTGAGCCCGGCTCGAGCGATTTGACCGGAATCGGCCAGAGCTGCTCGTGGATCGGGTCGTAGCGATAGATCGTGGAGCGGTCGAGTTTTGCCGTTTCCACGTCGGCAGGGAACGGCTCGACGGCGGTTGCGGTTCCGCCCGCCAGCAGCAGGGCCAAGAGGAGGCCCGGCAGCAGTTGCCACGTGAGTCGCGGCACCCGGCTGGGCTCGCTGAGGTGTGACGCATAGCTCATACAAAGACTCCCTGTTGTCCAACCATACCCTCTGGAAACCGCCGGCGGGGCCTCAGCGGCTGAAAAACGCGGCTGCCAGGGCATCGGCCGCCGCGGCACTTTTGCCCGCGAGCATGTCCCACTCTTCGCCGAGACGTCGCCAGGCGGCCGCCAGAGGTGATCGATCGCTTACCGCGGCACGGTGGCCGTTGCCGAGAAGCTGTCGGTAGACGTTGAGCAGCCGCGATCCGCAGCCCCTGCGGTCGAATCCCGCGGCGGTGCGGCGGGCGGCTTCGCGAAACTGCTCAATAGATTCGCCGCCATCAAGCAGCCCGGCAACCGCGGCGGCAAATTCCTGCTCGCCGCTTTCCGCGGAAAGCAGCCGGCCGTTGCGGCCATCTTCCACGACGTCGCGAGCACCGGGTGCGTCGAGAGCCACCACCGGCAGCCCTGCCGCCATCGCCTCGGCCAGCACCAATCCCTGGGTCTCCGATCGCGAGGCGAAGGCAAAGAGGTCCATCGCGGCATAGGCGTCGGCCAGAGCCTGTCCCTCCAATCGCCCTGCCAGCAGCAATTGTCTGCCGCAGCCGGCAGCCTCGAAAATCCCGCGAACCACTCCGGAGGCCGGCCCCTCGCCCACCACCAGGAAGCGGGCCCGCGGCCGCTTTCGAATCGCCGCCGCGACACCGTCTGCGAGAAAGGGAAGATTTTTCTCGACCGCCAGCCGTCCCACGTGGCCCACGACCTCGGCGTCTGCCGGCAGCCCTGCCGCACGGCGTCCCGCCTCGCGGCTGCCCTCGGCGAAGGCGGCAGTGTCGATTCCCGTGGGAATGGTGGTGATCGGGGTGAGCACGCCACGGCTGCGGATGATCGCCTCGACGCTCTCACTCGGAGCGATCACGTAATCGCAGAGATTGGCGAACTCGGTGGCCAGACGCACCGCGAAGTGCCGCATCACCTCGGAGTTTCCGGGCAAATAGTGGGTGTATTGCTCGTACATCGTGTGATGGGTGAAGACTGCCGGGATGTTGAAACTGGCCGCCACCCGCAATGCCGTGTCACCGAGCAGGAAGGGATGGTGGGCATGGATGATTTCAGGGTCGAACTGTTCGAGCACCGGCAGCAGAATGCCCGGCACCGGCAGGCCGACGGAGAAGTCGCTGCCGTTGAAGTGGCGGATTGCGGGAATCCGCACGACATCCGTTTCCCCGTCGGTCTTGCCGTCAAACTGCGGTGCTACCACAAGCACGTCGTGGCCGACCTCGCGAAAGGCCTCGCTGAACCAGGCCACCGACCGCGACACCCCGCCGACCATCGGCAGAAACGTGTTGGTCATCATCACGATCCGCATGGCGACTGCCTTTCAGTTCCGTTCTGGTTCGAATTTCCAGCGGCGGCGAACCTGTCGCACACTCTGCGAGAAGCTTCGCGGAAGATAGCCGCGGCGACGGCCGCCGGGAAACCGGCCCGGTTTGGAGTCGCCCCTGGCGGCCGTTACAACCATCCCTCGACGGCGGATATCGACCACGCCGCTTCCCGCCCCGATTTCCGAGGCCGCCATGCGATCACTCATCATCGAACCGGCCGCCGGAATCAGCGGCGACATGTTCGTGGCCGCCGCGGCGAGCCTGGCCGAATGCGAAGGGGAAATCATCGCCCTCCCGCCGCGGCTCGGACTCGATCGCGTCGCCTGCCGGTTTGCCGACGCGACCCGCGGGGGCATGGCCTGCCGGCGGTTTTTCGTGGAGGAGCCAGCCGCCGCGGAGCGTCACCCGCACCGGCCGCTCGCGGAAATCATGCGTCGCATTGCTGATGCGGGGCTGGACGACGCCGTAGCGGCCCGGGCCGGCCGCATGTTCAGCCTCCTCGGCGAGGTCGAGGCGGCGGTCCACGCAATTCCGATCGAGCAGGTGCACTTTCACGAGGTGGGGGCGGTCGACTCGATCATCGATATCGTCGCCGCGGCGGTCTGCATCGAGCGGCTGCGGATTGAGGCCGTTTTTTCAGGACCCGTGTGCACCGGGTTCGGTACCGTCGCGACCGCCCACGGCCTGCTGCCGGTTCCGGCACCGGCCACCGAGAAACTGCTGCAGGGCATGCCCACCTTTTTCGGCCCGCTCGCCGGCGAGTGGACAACGCCCACAGGCGCGTTGATCCTCCGCGATCTGGCCGTTGGATTTGCCGTTCCCGCCCTTGCCACTGCCGGCTCGGTCTACGGTGGCGGTTCGGCCGACCCGCCCGAGCGGCCCAACCTTCTGCGTCTGCGGCTTGCGGAGCCATTCGCTGCCGCTGCGGAATGACCGCGGCAGGCTTCGGCAAGCAGGATCCCGCAGGCGACCGCCACGTTGAGGCTCTCCACCTCGCCGCTGCCGCCGATCCGCACGGTCGTCTCGGCCTCCGCCTCGAGCGACGGAGCGACACCGGCGTGCTCGCCGCCGAGAATGATCAGGCTATTCCGATCAAGACCGGCGGATTCAAGCGGCTCGCCGTGACGGCTCGAGGTGGCGACGGGTCGAAAGCCGAGTTCCCGGAGGCGGGCCAATTCGGGGCCCGGACGGGCAAGCTCCACGAGCGGCACCACCTCGGCGGCCCCCTCGGCCACGCGGATCGCGGCGGCGGAAAGCGGTGGCAGCCGCCCCGACTTGCCGAGAATCGCCCCCACGCCGAAGTGGGCGGCGGTTCGCAGAATGGAGCCGAGGTTGTGCGGATTTTCGATGCCGTCAAGCAGGAGCAGCGGGCCGGCAAGGCTGCCGTGTTCGATTGAAGCCAAAAGGTCGGCTTCCTTCCAACGAGGCGCGTTCTTGGCCAGGATCGCCACGCCCTCATGGTGCCGTGTGCCGGCGAGTTTCGCGAGGTTGTCGGCCTCCACGAGTTGGTAGCCGCGTCGGTGTTGGGCACACCACGTGACCAGTGGGCCGAGTTGGCGGCGGCGGTCGGCGGTGAAATAGGCGCGGATAATCGCCTCCGGCCGTCGCGCGAGCACCGCCTCGCAGGCATGCAGCCCATGAATCATCTGCTCGTCATCGCGACGGTGGCGGGACGGCGACGAATGGCGGGGCGCTGGCATCGGTGCGGCTGGTCGAGCGAAGCGGAGGTTTCGCAGGTGGATGGATGCCCCGGATTGTCTCACGCAGCGGGCAGGCGGGGAACGGCCTCCGGTGATGGTCCTGCGAAAACGGCCTCGACACGCGGCGTGGCCCGCCCTACTCTCCCCGTCCCATGGAAGGAGCCCGATTGCAACCGCTGGCGAGCCTCGTCGGCTTCTCGCAAGCCCGGCTGGTGGGCCGCTATGCCCTGTTGCTCGTGCACCTGCTGCTGCTGCCGGTGCTGCACGTGGCAACCGAGGGCCATCCCCGTGCCGAAATTTTCTCGATCTTCGCCGAGCAGGCGATTTTGATCGGTGCGGCGGCGGCCCTTGGCGGAATGCGGATGCTCTGGTTCGGCCTGCCGCTGGCCCTGCCGGGGCTGGCCACGGCGGTTGTGGTGCTCACCGGCGGCGATCCCGGCGTCTGGGCCGATGCCTGGGTGGTGGCCAGGGCTGTGAGCTTCATCGTGCCGATCATGACGATCTGCCTGCTGATCCTCGTCGATGTGCTCGCCGCCGAGCGGGTGGTCTTCGACATGATCTGCGGGGCTCTGTGTGTTTACGTGCTGCTGGGGATGTGCTGGGCGAATCTCTACGTGCTGCTCGAGCGGCTGGTGCCGGGCTCGTTCACCGTCGACTTTGCCCGCTACGGGGTCGATCCGCAGGCCGACCCGTTCTCGATGTGCGGAGTCTTTCTCTACTACAGCTTCGTGACGCTCACGACGGTGGGCTATGGCGATATCTGTCCCTCGTCGGCCGTGGCCCGCTGGCTGGTCTGGGTGCAGGCGGTCTTTGGGCAGTTCTACATGGCGGTCTTTGTGGCCCGGCTGATCGGCATGCAGGTTCCTGCGAGCGTTGCCGGCCCGGCCGATGCGGTCGCCACGAGTTTGCCGCGGAGCCGGCAGGCTGCATGAGTCTTCATCGCCGGGCGGTCAGCCGCGTCGGCGAGTGAGCATGAACTCGTTGCCTTCGGTGTCGACACACATCGCGAGGTGTGGCGGTTCGCCGTCTTCCTCACGCGGTTCGCTGGTGAGCCCGCCCCCGGCGGCGGCCACCTCGGCCGCGGCGGCCACGACATCGGCCACCTGGAAGGAAAGCCCCGTCCAGGTTCGTTTCCCCTCGCCCCCGCCGTGGATCCCGATCACGCTCCCGAGCAGGTCGATTTCGGCGATCACGTCGTTGTGCTTGGTCAGTTTCCCCCCGAGGCAGCCGGTGTAGAAATCGACCGCCCGCTGCATGTCGGCTGCCCAGATCACATATTTCACGCGTTCAATCTGCATGGCGTAGTACGAGAACGATACCGCCACAGGCCCGGTCTGGCCAACCCCATGGCTGGGTCGTCACCCTCCTGTCCGGCTCTTTGCACCCCTGTTCGCCAGCCACGCAGCACGGAAGCCGAAGCGACGGCGAGCCTCCCACGGTCGACGCCGACGACTCGATCCCGCCGGACGCTGAGGCGACGGCGCCGGCCTGGACACCCGCCGGAAGCCTTCTGGCCGCGAGCGACCGCTCGGGCACCGTCGCCGTCCACCGCGTGGGCTGACTGCCCGGAAGAGAGCTGCGTTCCGCGTGACGTGCCGCGTTGACGCCCAGAGAGAATGTCTATAACATGGATCCATGCAAAAGATCCAAATTCTCTTTCCAGACCCGGTGATGGAACGGCTTCGAGCAGTCGCCCGCCAGCAGGACCGCCCCGTGAGCGAACTGGTGCGGCGGGCCGTCGATCGCCTGCTCGAGCAACTCCCGGCGGTGCCGCCGAAGCAGCCCGCCCGATTTCCCACGTTTCACGGCGGCGGCGTGCTCGTGGATGCGGGTCGCCTCAAGGACCTGCTCCACGGCAAGGACCAGGAGGTGCGGCCGGCGGGCCGCGGTGCGTCGCGGCGGAATCGCTGACATGAAAAGCCTCGACACCAACATCCTCCTCTACGCTGCCGACGAGGATTGTCGCGAGCATGACGCAGCAATCAGGCTCGTGAACGAAGCCCTCCGCTCACCGGCCGACTGGATGCTCGCCGACCAGGTGCTCTTCGAGATGTATGCCGGCCTGCGACACTCGGCCGTCTTCGCCAAGCCGTTGTCGGCGAAGGAGGCTGCCCGACGGGTGGCCTTTCTCAGGGACGAGTCGGGGTTTTCGTGCTGCTGCTACGAACTGCGTTTGTGGCCGACGATTCACGCCGGCCTGTCCACCCCGGCGTTTCCGCGGCGGCGGACCTCCGACCTCGTGCTCGCCGTGACGCTCCGAACCGCTGGTGTGATCGAGTTCTACACCCGCAACGTGGCGGACTTCCGCGACGCGGGGTTCGCGCGAGTCGTGAATCCGATCGATTGACGGTCGGTCTCGAGGCCGGCCCCGGGCTATTCGCTTGAACGCGACCCGCGGTCACGGTGCTGAAGACGCTCGGTAGAGCGTTGTCAGCCGGCCACCCATCGTCTTTCTTGCATTTTGGGATTTGAATTCCCATACTGCAAGAAATGATTCCCCGCGATCAGCTTTTGGATGCCGTTCTCAACGGGCTCGGGCGAGCGCCGGCGGTCGTCTTGCTGGGGCCGAGGCAGTGCGGCAAAACGACGCTCGCCCGCGAGTTCGCTGAAAAAAAAGACGCCGCATCGCGATTCTTCGACCTCGAGCACCCGGCCGACGAAGCAGCCCTCCGCAACCCGCTGCTCGCGCTCGAACGACTCCGTGGCCTCGTCGTGATCGACGAGGTGCAGCGAATGCCGGAACTCTTTCCAGTTTTGAGGGTGCTCATCGACCGGCCAGGCACCCCGGCCCAGTTCCTCCTTCTCGGCAGCGCATCGCCGCACCTCGTGCGCGGCGTGACCGAGTCGTTGGCCGGGCGGGTGGCATTCGTTGACATGCAGGGGTTTTCCCTGGGCGATGTC
>CAZRKH010000004.1:0-2367 GCA_964600785.1 uncultured Chitinophagaceae bacterium | reverse complement strand
CTAGCGGCTGTCGAATGGTGAAAGCAATTCAATCAGTTCTGGAAGATTTTCTGTGACAACCTGCCAGAGAATGTCGTAGTCGACATCCATGTAGTCATGAACTATTCGGTGGCGCATTCCGATCACGCGATGCCATGGAGTTTCGAGATGGCTTTTCGAGCGAGCTCGAGAATATGGGCGATGTAGACCGCATCATCATGCGGCATCGGAGTCCTCGTAAAATATTTCCGCGGACTCGAGGATCGAATTCCTCAGTCTCGGGAGGATGTATTTGGGATTTACCAAATCTACGTGGCGACCGCCGAAAATCTTTGAAAACTCATCGGCAATGTCGACGATTTCCCAGCCCGGCGTGGCGCCCGGCTGGAATTCCACCAGTAAATCAACGTCGCTCGCGGCATGGAAATCAGGCCGCAGCGCCGAACCAAACACCGCGAGCTTTTGAATTCGGTGGCGACGACAGATCGCAGCGCATTGCTGCTTGTCGATTGGCAGGGCGAGCATAGCCATACGGCTCCTAGCGGCGGCGGGGGACTTTGCCGGCGGAGGTGGTTACGATCCGCTCTACGAGCGTGAGCACCCGGGGGACGCAGTGGGGCTCGAGCGACTCGCGACACCGCTCGAGCACCAGCGACCGCAGCTGCTCCCAGCCGGCCTCCGGCTCCGCCACGATCTCCGCGGCCACCAGTTCGCCGGTGATCGGGCTGGGCACGCCAAACACGCGAGCCTCGGCCACGCCGGGCACCAGCCGCAGCAATTCCTCGACCCGCTTGGGAAAGACCTTCGCCCCTCCCACCACGATCACGTCACTCCGACGCCCGACAAACTCGAAGCGGTCGCCCTGCCGCTCGACGAGATCCCCCGTCGCCACCTCGGCCGTGTCGCGGGAAAGCTGCACGATCAGTTCCCCGTCGCGACGCACCGAAAGCCTCGCCCCGCCCGGCAGGGCACGGCTGATCCAGATGGCCGGAAAGCCCGAGCGGCCATCCTGCACGCGAAACACCTCGCCCAGCTCCGTCGTCGCATAGACCTGCGAAATCTTCGCCTGCGGGAAGGCTGCGGCAAGATTTGCCAGCAGCGCCGCATCGGCCGCCTCGCCGCCGAGGGTGATCCGCTCCAAGCCGCAGGCGGCCACGAGGGCCGGCTCCGCCGAACTGATCAACCGCCGCAGCAGCGTGGGGGTGCCGGGCAGAATGCTCACGCCCTCCTCGGCGATCGCCCTGGCGACGACATCGGGATCCCGCGCCGCGGGCACCACCAGCCGGCCGCCGGTCAGCAGGGCCTGCAGCCAGACCTGCATCCCCGCCCACCGCTTGGCGTCGTAGACCAGGATCCACGCGAGGGAATGCCACTGGTCGGAGAGCCTCGCCGCGGCAAGCAGCGAGTCCCAGGAATGATCGACGAGCTTGGGCGGGCCGCTGGTGCCGCTGGTGGCCACCCAGATCGTGGGGGCGACCGTCTCAAACTCCCCCTTCGGCCCGGCGGCCTGAAAGGGAATCTCGAGGCTGTCGTCGAGCACCAGCCAGTCGGCCAGTTCGCCGGCAAGATCGCCCGCATCGTCGGCGAGCACCGCCAGCGGCACATGCTGCCGGCCGCAGGCTGCCGCCAGCACCACCAGCGACTCGGGTGTCTGCACCCTCGCCACCACGCCGATGGGCCGGGCCGCATCAAGCTGGCTTTCGAGCTTGGCGACCCGTGCTGCCAGGGTGGCGTAGTCGGTGATGGTGCGACCGGGAGAACCGGCCTTCGACACGATCGCCGTGCGGTCGGGACTCTCGGCGGCGACGGTGAGGATCGCCGTCGCGAGCCGGTCTTCCACCGGCGAGTCGGAGATGAGGGCCATGGCGGAAGCGGAGGTGGGGGCGAGCGAGGCCAGGGCGGCGTTCATGGGGGGTTCCGGGGGCTACTTCTCCGAGATCTTCTGCGAGGCATCCGGCTGGGCACTCTCGAGCTCGGACAGGGCCGCGTCGTAGATGCCGCAGAGATCGTCGAACGTGCGGAGCACCGGCCGGCCCGCGTCGGCCGACGTCGCCCGAAAGGGATCGACGCCAAGCGTACGTTCGAGAATCACGACGGTTTGGGCAAGATCAAGTGAGTCGAGCCCGAGGTCGCCGGCGAGGGTCATCGGCCCCTCGAGCGGACCAGCCGTGCGGCCCGTGTCCCGCAGGACAGAGCGAATGGCCTCGGCGACAGCGGCGGAAGACGCGGAAGACATATGGGGATCCTTAGGGCAGTATAGCTCAAGGTAGGCCGTGTAGGCCGGTTCCGCTGGAACCGGTAGCTGTAGGCCGGTTCCGCTGGAACCGGCAGCCCGGGCGGGGCCCACCCGCCCACGGGGGGAGGCCGGGGGGGGGCGCCCCGGCCCCC
>CAZRKH010000003.1:0-9536 GCA_964600785.1 uncultured Chitinophagaceae bacterium | reverse complement strand
GCTCAGGGGGAGCCCGAGCCGTTTCGCCGGACGTTCGTCTCGGCATCCTGCCTCGGCTCACTCGAGCTTTCTCGCTCTCGGGCCTCCAGGCCCTCCGCTCGCCAGCCACGCCGGCTCACCGGCCCGGGCTCCCCCCTCACGGAACCTCCAGTAAGCCGGTGCGGCCCGCACCGGCGTAGGCCGGTTGCGCCGTAACCGGCTCAGCCCAGTAGGCCGGTGCGTCTCGCACCGGCTCAGCCGGCAAGACGCCGGCCGTATCGTAAGCCGCCGGGCCAGGATGGCCCGCTCGGCGCGAAAGACCAGCGTCCCGCACCGGCTCAGCCGGCAAGACGCCGGCCGCATCGTAAGCCGCCGGGCCCGGATGGCCCGCTCGGCGCGAAAGACCAGCGCCGCACCGGCTCCGCCGGCAGGAGGCCGGCCGCAACGTAAGCCGCCGGGCCAGGATGGCCCGCTCGGCGCGACAGACCAGCTCAAGGGGATCTTGAGGCGGCTCGCTGGACGTTGGGAGAGTCGTCGGAAAGTTCGGCGGGGCTGCCGGTTGCGGCGCAACCGGCCTACAGCGGCGGAACCGGGCTATGTGAGTTCCGCGTCCACGACCAGATGCGCCGGGCCGTGGGCTCGTGTTGTGATCCCCAGGCGGTAGAGATGGCTCCAGGCCGCGATGTCGACATCACGCCGCAGCGTCACGCGACGACGGGCCTCGAAGGCCTCGCGGAAGCCCGGGTCAGGGTCTTCCCCGCGATCAGGGTCTTCCCCGCGACTCGAACGGCTCGGCACCACGCAGCGGCGGCAGACCGCGACCGCCTCAAAGCTGACCCCGCCGATCACGCACCGCCGAGGGACCGGCGGCGGCAGCGCGGCATACGGATCAGTCGGCAGCCCGGCGGCCATTGCGGCCTCCGCCGACACAGCCCGACCCGCCCCGCCCTGCCCCGCGGGCACCGCCAGGGTGTCTTCCCAAAAAGGATCACACTCGTCGATCTCGAGGTTCATCCGGAAGCGGCGGCGGGCCTCGTCGAGATCGAGCCCGAACCAGCCGGCCACCGCCGCGAGGCTCGCCGTCGAAATCAGCGTCGGCCCGGGTGCGTCGCGGTCGTCGGGGAAGCCCCCATCGGCCCGCTCCTCGAGCAGCACCCGCATCCCCAACGCCTCCGAGAGCCAGCCGCAGGGGCCCTCCCGTCCCGGTGACAGCGGGAAGGTTTCCCACGACGCCGGCGGGCCAGACCCCTCGCGGGCGAGCGTGATGAGCCGCTCGGCCAGGTCAAACTCCGCCCGGATCCGCTGCACCAGCGGCGTGCGCTTGGCGTTGACCACCCGGCCCTCGAGATCGACCAATCGCCAGCGACGGTCGTTTGCAAGAGCCCCGCAGGAAAGCAGCGGCGACTCAGGAAGGTCGAGCCCGTCGAGGCTCTTGACCGGATAGACCGTGATCGAGGCAAGGCGGGGCATGATTCAGCCGGTGCATGACAGGAGCCGGCGCGGGACGCACCGGACGAGCTGCCCCTGGAAACAGCCCTCCGTGGCCCCCTGCCCGCAGACGCGGGCGAACCAAGCCCACGTGAGCGACTCCCCCAAAAGCCAAGGTTTTTGGGGGGTCGCTGGTCGCGTCCTGCGGCGGCAGACTCCCTCCACAGTCTGCCAGGCTCTGCCTGAAAAGGCGAGCGTTGGCCCGAGAGCGAGCTGCTTTGGTCTCTGGCAAGGGTGGGCGAAGCAGCCGGACGTAGCCGGAGGGCAAACGAGCCGCTCGAAGCCCGGGTGCTGGGTTTTCCGATAGAGCCTACAGGCGGAAGTTGAAGGTCTGCCAGAGCAGCCGCAGCAGCCACTGGCCGATCGTGCGGCTGCCGACCTCGATCCGCGCCGTACCACGCATGCCCGGCGTGAGCAGGGCCAGATCAAGCTGCTCACGCCCATTTTCCGCAGCGGCCGACTCGATGCACATCGACGCCTCGTAGCTTGCCGAGATCGGCCGTTCGCGGCCGGCGGAATCGGTGACCGTCGGCACCTGGCCACCGCTTTTGACCGACATCCGCGGCGAGCTGGTCTCGGCATGCGTCTCGGCAATCTGCTCGACACTGCCGCTGAGCGTCTGCCAGGGGAAGGCATCGAGCTTCAGCCGGACCGGCAGACCCGCCTCCACAAACTCCACCTCCGACTGGTCGATGAGCATCACCGCCTCGAGCGAGGTCGGGTCGCCCACCTGGCAGAAGACCGTGCCCTCGCGGAGCGTGGCCCCGAGATTCTGCTCGTCCAGCGGCCGCCCCCGCCACTCCCGCAGCTTGCCGGTGCCGTCATCGGGCGGGGTGATCGACTCACCCGGCAGGACGGTGCCGGCCCGCGACGCGGTGAGCACGAGATCCTCGCGGTCCCGCCGGGTTTCGGCGAGCTGTTCCTTGATGCTCTCGAGCGACTCGACCACCGTGCCCATCTCCAGAGCCGCGTCGGGATCCTCAAACCGCTCCCGCCGCAGGGCGTCGATTCGCGTCGCCAGGCTCACAGCCCGCCCCTCGAGCTCGGCGATCTCGAGGTCGAGGTCGGGATTGGCGAGTCGAGCGAGCAGCTGCCCCTGCTCCACCTCGTCGCCCGCGGCCACCGCCAGCTCCACCAGCCGGCCGGGCACGCTCACGTAGACCGTCTCCTCACCGCGGGGCCGCAGTTCCGCCCCACACCAGACCCGCTGCGGCAGGGGCACCAACGCCACCGCCGCGGCCACCGCCCCGGCCACCATCACCGTGCCCACGAGCTTCGCCGTTTTCACCTGATCACGCCTCCCCGGAACCTTGAGAAACTTCCAGACACCCGTCAGCGGCCGGATCACCAGCCCCCACAAGGCCGCCATCGCCAGCGCCCGCCCGAGGACCTCCAGCCGGTAGGGCTCGAGCACCTTCCAGACGAAAAAGAAGATCGACGCGGTGATCAGCCAGCCGTAGGCCGCCGAGGCGACCGCGTAGAGCACAAACAGCTCCTGGTGGCGGTTGGGCAGGAAGGGATCCTCCGGCTGCTCGATCCCCAGGCACCAGCGGCTCGCGGTGCGGCCCATGATCGTGGTCGCCTTCTGGCGGAGATTGGGGATCTCGAGAATGTCGGAGAGAATGTAATAGCCGTCGTACCGCAAAAGCGGGTTGGCGTTGAAGAGGATCGTGGAGACGCTCGAGACGAACATCACGTCGAGGGCCAGCTGGTTGAAGAGGCCCTCGTGGCTGTTCCACCAGAGGAAGGTGGCGATCGAGGCGATGATCAGCTCGATATACATCCCGCCGGCCCCGATCGCCGCCCGCTTCCACTTGTCGGGCAGCATCCAGCTGTCGGAAACGTCGCAGTAGAGGCAGGGCGTGAAGACCAGCAGCATCACGCCCATCTCGTGGCACTCCCCGCCGAACCGCTTGCAGGAGATGCCGTGGCCGAACTCGTGGATCACCTTGGTCACGCCGAGAGCCACCGCCAGCCAGAGCCAGTTGCCGGCCGCGAAGAACTGCTGAAACTCCGGCAGCTTGCTGCGAAACTCCGCGAAGTTGACCGTCACCAACAGCCCCGCCGAGCCGATGAGCACCATCGCCGCGACAAAGGCCGGCCAGCTGAAGAGCCAGCCGAGCCAGGGATCGAGCCTCGCGAGCAGCCGGTCGGGATCGATCCCGCGGAACCGCAGGGCCATCACATTCGAGATCCAGGCGATCCACTGCTTCCAGATCCGTTGCCTCCGCTGCTCGAACAGCTGCGGGCCCTGGCCGGGCCGGTCGCCGATCACCAGACCCGACCGGTGCAGCGTGGAGACGAACCGCGACACCTCCTCGAGGGTGATCCGCCGCGGGGGGAAGCGGGCCTCGAAGGCCTCCTGCAGTTCCTCGAGGCTCTTCTGGCCGTCGAGCATCTCGAGCAGGGCGTATTCCTCCGGCCGGAAGCGGAAGTAGGCCAGGGCGATCGGATCCTTCACGACCCACCACTCCTGGCCCTGGTAGACCTGGCGGATCGTGACGAGATCCCCGCGGCGGCGGAGGCCGACCGGGCGGGTGGTGCTCGAGCGGAATGCCTCGGCGGTGGCCATGGCGTGCCTAGGGCGCGGAGGCCGTCTCCTCGGAGGGCACCGACGACTCCAGCCGCGGCAGCGGCGGGAGCGGCTTTTGATTGGCGTGGATCGTCATCGTCACGCTCGCCCCGGGACGCAGCACGAGTTCCTCGGGATGGCCCGGCTCGAGTTCGCGGTTCTCCACATCCGCCCAGACAAGATACTCCCCGCCCGCCTCGATCCGCGGGTTGGTGAACACGATCCGGCCCGGGAAGGTCTCGCTGCGGCCGCCGGCGAGGGTCACCTCGACGGTCACCGGCCGATCGCGGACCTTGTCGGCATCGAAGCGGGCGGCGTCGACATAGCCCTCGACCCGCAGCCGGTCGGTCCGTATGACGCGGGCGAGCGGATCACCCGGCTGCATCCACTCCCCGAGGTGCGGGTAGACCTTGACCACCTCGCCGTCGAGCGGCGAGCGGATCTTGCGGCGGTCGATCATGTTCTCCGCGGCGGCGATATCGACCTCCTGCGACTGCACCGCCATCGCGGCGAGGTTCCGCTCCACCTCGGCCTGTTCGATCTGCAGCTCGCCCCGCTTCCAGGTCAGCTTCAGCCGGTCGAGCTCGACCTCGGTCACACTGCCGGGCAGACGGCGATTGGAGGAGAGGGCCTTGTCGTATTCCGCCTTGGCCACCGCCTCGGCGGCGACCGCATAGCGGACATCGACGTCGCTCTGGGCCTGGGCCTTGGCCTGGGCATGCTCGGCGACCGCCTTCTTGTGGTCGAAGCGGGCCTGGTTGTCGTCGATCCTGGCGATCAGCTCGCCCCGCTTGACGGTGTCGCCCTCGCGGATGAGCAGTTCCACAAGCACGCCGCCCTCGCGGGCGGGCACCTCGGCCTCCTGGATGAGTGAGACGAGGCATCGCTCGAGCACCGGCTCCTCGTCGGCAGCCGCGGCGGGCGAGACCGCGAGCGTGGCCAGCGAGGCGATCCATGCCGCCCATGCCGTCCGTGCCGCCCATGCCGCGCATGCCACCCATGCCGCCTTGCAACGCGTGACCCGTCCGCGCCGCATGAACCCCATGAACCCCATGAACACCATGAACACCATGAACACCAAGAACACCAAGATCGGCAGCATCGGCATGGCTCCTACCAGAGACGGAAGAGAATCTGCGACTCCACGAAGGCGAGCAGGTCGTGGAACCATACGTATCCCAGCGGCCGCTTGCCGCAGTTGATCATCGCCGTCACGCTCGCCCCGGCCCCGAGTTCCTCCTTCTCGTGGCGGGAGGGGTCGATCGTGATCCGTACGAGCACGGTGTTGCCCTCCTCGCCGCGGGCCTCGGCCTGCTCGTGGATCTCGCGGACCGTGCCATGGTGGCGGGTGCCCGGATCGGTGGCCAGCACATAGTCGACCTCAAGCGGCTTGCCGGAGGCCGCCGCCTCGGCGTAGGCACGGTTGACATGGCCGAGGCGGTCGTCGGGAAGATTGATTTCCAGTTCCCAGGGGCCGGTCTTGTCGGCCACCTCCAAGAGCGACTGGCCCTGCTCCACCGGCCTCAGCAGCAGCCGGTCGCGGACCTGCCAGGTGACCACGACGCCGTTGATGGGGCTGGTGACCTCCAGGTTTTTCCGCTTCTCCAAAAGCAGCCGGTGCTGCTGCTGGAGGCTCTCGATCTCGCGGCGGAGCTGGGCGGCCCGACCGGCGAGGCGGGTGCGTTCGGCGGTGGAGAGGTCGCTCTCGGAAAGGGCCCGCTTGGTGCTTGTCAGCTCCTCCTCGCTGGAGGCGGTGCGGCCGAGCACGTCGGTGATCGCCACCTCGAGATCGGTGTTGCGGAGGGTGGCGAGGCGTTGGCCCTCGCTGACTCCGCTCCCGTGGCGAGCCGCCTCGGTGAGCGACTCGACCACGCCGTTGATTTTCGCAAACACGTCGCGGCGATGGACCGGCTCGAGGGTGCCGGTGCCCTCGAGCCGGAAGTCGGCCGGCACATAGATCATCGCCAGGATCGCCGCGGTGATCGCCAGCAGGGCGGTGAGCGTTTTGGGGAGATTGCGGGCGGCGGTCAGGGCCCGCGACTTGCCCAGCAGGTTGATCAGGCCGTACATCGGCAGCCCGGTGTGGGCCACGGCATTGGCCAGGGCAATTCGTGCATGTTCGGCGACCAGTTCCACCCGGGCCCGCCGGCCGCCTTCGAAGCTGCTCGCCTGGAACCACTCCGCCACGAGCACCGCGACCGGCTCGGGGGCTTTCCGCGGGGCGGCCTCCGCCCTGGCCACGGCCACCGCATCGACCCCGCCCGGCTTGACCACCGGCGCCGGCCGGGGTTTCTCCAGTGGCAGAATCGCGAGGGCCGTGGCACGCGACTCGTCGATATACGACTCGAGTTCCTCCTCGATCTGCGGCGGCAGTTCGCGGCCCGGCTCGGGATGCCAGAGGGGGTCGCCGGCCCGGGCCACCACGCGGGCGAGTGACTCGATCGCCTTGACCGCCGTGGCCCGCCGCTCGATCGACTGCTGGCCGCTGACCGCCTCGAGGCGGAGCCGCCGCCGACGCTTGACGAGCACGCTCACCCGGTCGCAGCCGATGATCCGCCTCGCCTCGCTGGCCAGCACGAAGGCGGTGGCCACCGGGTCGAGTGAGGCGTGGACCAGCCGGCTGAAGCTGTCGACCTGCGAGAGCGCGGCTCCCTGGGCATCGAGCTGTCGCAGCTGCTGCCGCTCGAGGTAGCCGCCGGCCACGCCCGCGACCTGCCCGAGAAACTTGAGATACCCCCGCTCCACGTCGGGCTGGGCGGGCTGATGGAAAATCTCGATCAGCCCCGCCTTGGCGCCGGCCCGCTCCAGCGGCATGCCGATCACCAGCAGGTCGGTGGGGTTGGTCGCCAGCTGCTTGCCGTCGGGCCCTGCCAGGCCCGCCCGCGGCGGCACGCCCATGCCGCTGGCGGAACCCAGCAGCGACTGCACGAGCCCGCCGTGGGCGGCCTGCGATTCCTGCGAGTTGTCCAGGCCGGTGGCCGGCAGCCCCAGGTGGCAGACCGGCTCGACACGACCTCCCTCGCCGACCATCCAGACCAGCCCCGCCACCGCCCCCATCGCCTCCATCACGCGATCCAGCAGGCCGCGGAAAAATTCCGCTTCGGCCATCTCGCTGCGGGCGAGCTGGTCGATCTCCTGGATCACCGACATGATCTGCTGGCGGGCGACCTCGACCTGGCGTGGATCGACCGTGCTCATGGCGGTGGGGGTCCTCGGGCTTGGCGGTCAGGCAGTGGCCCGACGTCGTCAGGCCTTCGGCTGCGCCGACTCCTGGCTGATCACGCGGCGGCTGATGTCGAGTTCCAGCTGGCCGAAGGCCTGCTCATGCCGCTGGACCGCCATCATCAACGCGCCGGCAAGACGCTTGGCAGTATAGAAGTTGACGATGATCCGCTGCGTGAGTTGCACGGTATCGGGGGTGGAGCCCGAGACCTGCTTGTTGAGCCCGAAGTCGACGATCAGCTCCTCCGGGGTGCCGGTCACGCGGCAGAAATTCGCGTAGTGGGCGACGATGTGGGACTCGTCAACGGGCACCTGCTGCGGCTCACCTCGCGGGGGGTTAGCGGCTTGGGGGGCGTTGGTCTGGCCTGCCATGAGGGCTCCTTGTCAGTGGAAAGTGAAGTCAGTGGAAAGTGAAAACGTGCGGCGGCTGCCCGGGCCACGCGGCCGAGATCCGCCGGGACCGTGGAGTCTATCGCATCCCCCTTACGGGAACTACCGGGAGGGAGTTCGCCTCGTCCCGCGCAGGTGGTAGTCCGGTGCGGCCCGCGATCGCTCACGTCCAGCGGAAGAGCCGCAGGGCGATCGCGAAGGAGACCGCCGCCCAGGCGGCGAGCATCGCCAGCTGAGGCCAGACGCCGGCGAGCGAAAGGCCCTCGAGCATCACGCCCCGCAGCCCGTCGACCAACGGCGAGAGCGGGATCACCGAGAGCAGCGGCTGCACCGCCTCGGGATAGCGTTCGCGGGTGAAGAACACGCCCGCCCCCAGCCACATCGGGAGCATGATCACGTTGAGCAGGCCCGAGACCGTCTCCAGGGTCCGAGCCCGCGAGGCGACCAGCAGCCCCAGCCCCGCGAAGGTGGTCGCCCCGAGCACCACCAGCACCGCCACCGCCAGCGGGCTGCCGAAGATCCGCACCCCGAAGAGCAGCCGCGAGAAGAGCAGGATCAGCAGCATCTCGGGAATCATGAAGAGCATCCGGCTGACCATCACCGCCAGCAGAAATTCCCATCGCCGCATCGGTGTGGCGAGGAACCGCTTGAGCAGTTTGCGGATCCGCATCTCGACCGTCACGAAGCCCACGCCCCACAGCCCGCCCCCCATCAGCGAGAGCCCCATCAGCCCGGGAATCAGGAAGTCGACGTAGCGGCTGCCCGGCTCGGCGAGCAGCAGGTCCTCGCCGGTGAGCCTGTCTTCGCGGCCGGCCGCCTGTTCGAGCGCCTCGCGAACCCTGGCCTTCGCCAGCAGGCTCTCCGGCCGCGTGGGGTCGTAGCGAAACACGATTCCGTTGCCCGCCTGCGGCTCGACCACCAGATCGACCCGCCCGGTCCGCAGCCTCTCGCCGGCCTCGGCCAGCGGCCGCTCGCCGGCCACGATGCCCGCGGCCTCGGCCCGGCCCGCCAGCAACGCCGCCGCGGCGGTCGCTGCCGGCCCCTCGGTCGTCGCCGGCACAAGATCGACCCGCGGCGGATCGGGCGGCCGCTCGCGGAAGGCAAACCCCAAGGCCAGGACCATCAGAATCGGGAAGCCGTAGACCCAGAAGATCGCCTCGGGCTCTCGCCAGAACTCGACCAGCCGGCTCCAGAGCAAGGCCGCGAAGGGCCCGGTCCGCCGCTCGCTGACCTGCGGCAGTACCGGCCCTCCGCCGGCATGGCCGGCCTCGCGGTCGTGTGGCGTGAAGGGCGTGGAGGGCGTGGAGGGCTGGGAGGGCGTGGAGGGCGTGAAGGGCGTGGAGGGCGTGGAGGTCTGGGAGGTCATGCGGGTTCTCTCGGGTCGGTGAGGTGGCGGCCGGAGAGCCGCGCGAAGACGTCATCGAGGCTTGCCTGCCGGGTGCCCAGGCGGGTCAGTTCGTAGCCCTGGCCCTCGGCGGCCGCCACGACCGCCGGCAGGGCGTGGTGCGGCGAGGCGGTGGCCAGGAAGGCGACGCCCCCGCGGCGGGTCGCCGTTTCGACCGCAGGAATTGCCGCGAGCCGTTCCAGCGGCAGTTCCTCTCCGTCGCCGCGGGTGGCGGAAACTTCGATCAGATGGGGACCGCCGAGGGAGAGCACGAGCGATGCCGGCGAGCCTTCGGCGATCACGCGGCCGGCGTCGACGATCGCGAGACGGTCGCAGAGCTTCTCCGCCTCGTCCATGTAGTGGGTGGTCAAGACTACGGTGTGGCCGGCCCGGCGGAGGGCGTCGATGATGTCCCAGATCTGACGCCGCGACTGCGGATCGAGGCCGGTGGTCGGCTCGTCGAGGAAGACCAGCTCGGGCCAGCCCACGATCGCCGTGGCC
>CAZRKH010000002.1:0-2025 GCA_964600785.1 uncultured Chitinophagaceae bacterium | reverse complement strand
GGGACATCCCCCGTTTCCTCGAACAACCATTTCGGTGGGTATCTCGGTGTCGGCCAGGGAAACGGGGGATGTCCCCTTTTTGAATGACCCCACGGGGATTCGAACCCCGGTTCCCGCCGTGAAAGGGCGGTGTCCTAGGCCTCTAGACGATGGGGCCGCGGCAAGGCGGCGTCGCCACCTCGAGCAGACTGCCGAATCATAGCCTCCGAGGCCGTGCTCGCGAAGCCGTCGTCAATCGAGATCGCCCGCAGGCTCCACCGCGGGAGAGGATCCCGGCTGCGATGCCGACGGAGCTGTCGGAAGGTCGATCGGCTCACCACGAGCGATCGCCTCAAAGACCTCCCGGCGGTGAACGGGCACCTCTTTGGGGGCCTCGACGCCCAATCTCACCTTGTCGCCGCGGATCTCCACCACGACGATGGTGATGTCATCGTTGATGACGATGCTCTCATCTTTCTTCCGCGACAATACGAGCATGGGCCAGTCCCTGGCGGTTCGCAGGCGGAGGCAATCTCGAGCGATCGCACCGCGTCGATCGAGGAGCATTGCCGAAAGCCTCGCAGTCACCCTGAAGTGTAAAGATTTCCAGGCTTGCGTCAAGCAAATTCCGAGCCTTTTCAGCTCCGAAACGGATCGGAAGCCGCATTTTTTCGGGCTTGCGGCATTCCCGGCCGGCCCGGGCCGCGGCGGCGGGCTCGCGGACAGTCGGCCGAGATCGTTGAGAACGGGCTCTTGTGCGGCTTTCGCCGGGCCGCTTGCGGGCGGCTTGTTGGAAGCCGGCCTCGTCCTATACTGGCCGCAAGTACGGACTTCCGATCGTTTCTTCCCGTCCGCGGGCCGAGCCGGCCGCCCCCAGAGAGATCCCATGCGAGCCTGGTTTCGCAATCTGTTTTCGGCCGTCAAGACGGTCGCCGAGGGAATGGCGGTCACGCTGCGGGTCTTCGGAAAGACCTACGACCAGGAGCGGCGGACCTTCACCGAGCATTTCGAGTATCCGGAACTGCCGGCTCCAGTAGCCGCCCGCTATCGCGGATTCCACCGCTACGACCTGACCACCTGCATCGCCTGCGACCAGTGCGCCAAGGCCTGCCCGGTCGATTGCATCTACATCGGCAAGGAGCGGGTCGAGGGAGGCAAGGGTTTTCAGGTCAGCGGATTCACGATCGACTACTCGAAGTGCATGTTCTGCGCTCTCTGCGTCGAGCCCTGCCCGGTTGACTGCATCTTCATGGGCTCGACCCTCGACCTCTCCTGCTACACCCGCGACGGCACGATCGTCGATTTCGCCCGGCTGCCGGTCGAGGTGGCCTGGGGACGAGCCTCGCTCAATCCGACGGCCGTCGCCGCTTCCAAGGTGATCGTCGATCCTGTTCACGGCGGCCCCAACCAGTAGCTCCGGCGGCAGGCTCGCACCAAGCCCCCCATGAACCTCACCGACCCCGTCGTCCTCGCTGGTTTCGTCGCCCTTTTTGTGGCGGTGGGGGGTGCGTTTCTGGCCGTCAACCTGATCGTCGGCTGGCTGGTCCGTCCCCAGCAGCCCAACGTCGAGAAACTCGAGGTCTACGAGTGCGGAGAGCCGACGATCGGCTCCAGCTTCGTGCAGTTTGACCTGCGGTTTTATGTCGTGGCGCTGCTGTTCATCATCTTTGACGTCGAAGTGGCCCTCTTTTTCCCCTGGGCCACGGTGTTCGGCAAGGCGGTCGAGCTGACCGATCCGGCCCTGGCGACCGTGACCGCCGAGGGCGGGCTGACGCCGGCGGCCGACGGACTGCTGCGGGAGTTGGGAGTTGCCGATCCCGCGCTGCCGCCCGCCGACGTGCTCCGCGAATCGATGGCGGAGAAAATCAGCTGGGCCACGGCCCGTGCCGAGGCGGCCGGCCGGCCGGCGCCCACGGCCGAGCAGGCTCTCGGGGAGTTCGCCCTTGCCGAAACCGGCGGCAACCTCGCCCGGACCGCCCTGGTCGACATGGCGGTCTTCTACGTCGTGCTGCTCGTCGGCTTTGCATACGTCTGGTACCGCGGCGA
>CAZRKH010000001.1:0-21508 GCA_964600785.1 uncultured Chitinophagaceae bacterium | reverse complement strand
CCCCGGGGGGCCCGCGCCCGCGGGGGGGGGAGGGCCCCGGGAGCGACGGGGGGGTGCCCCCGCTGAAACCCCCCAGCCCCGCCTGCACCGCCATGATCTTGCTGCGGACGATGACCGTCGGGTTGACCTTCTTGAAGCTCATCGCCACCAGGTCGAACAGGCCGATTCCCGCACTCGAGGCATAGGACTGCAGCCACAGTCGCAGGTAGCGGGCCAGGAAGGCCAGCACGACCAGTAGGGCGAAAATTCCCAGCCCGAGAAAAACCAGCGTCCACATGGCTCACTCCTGGTGTTGCAATCGTGACGGGCGGCCGAGGCCACGCCCGCGGCAGTGTGACCACCGCCGAAATGGATGGTTGATCGGCGACGCCCGGGCGTCAAGCAAAGCCGCGGCACAGGTGGTGGATCGCAGGAATCTTCAGCCGGGAAAGCCCTCGAACCCCTACGATCCGGTCAAATCGTCGAACTCGAAGTCCTCGAGGGTGCTCGACCGCGGCGGCCTCCCGCCGAGAGAACCGTCCGTTTCTGGAGCTGCTTCACCCGGGCCCACCGGTTCGACCCGCCGCACGACCACCGCCATTCCCTGCACGCCGACCGCCTCGACTGCCGCCCCGAGTTCGATCGGGCCGGTCTCGCTGACCGCCTCGAGAGTGGCGCCATCGATTTCCACGCTTCCCCAGGGAAGCATCTCGCGGACCACCCGGCCCGTCCGGCCGACCATCGTCCGCACGCGGCGGCGGAGCGGCGAATCGGGCAGCACGTCGGAGGCATCCGGCGGAGGGGGCAGCACCCGCCGGCCCAGTGGCGTTCGCGGAAACCAGCGAAAGGCGATCATCAGCACGCCGGGCACCGCAACGACGGCGGTCGACAGCAGGAGCATGCCCACCAGCGGTCCGTGTTCGACAAAAGCCATCACCACCGCCGCGATGATCGCCACCACACTCACGAAGCCGAGGATGCCCCCGGAGGGCACGAAGACCTCGAGCACCATCACCACCAGCCCGATAGACAGCAGAATGATTGGCCAGACGAGCGAGTTCATGCGGTGTCGCAGAGTGCTGGGAGGCTGCGGAGGCTGAACGATCCGGGCCTCCCCATGATACCCGCCTCGCATGGGGCCGGTGCGGGCCGGTGCGGGCCGGTGCGGGCCGCGGCAGCCTACTCCGGCTCGAGCGATCGCACGACCACCCGGCTGCCCCGAACCTCGATCACCCGCACCGGAACACCCGGTTCGAGCAGGCCGTCGGCGGCGGTCACATCCTGCAGCCGTCCGCTGATCCTGGCCTTGCCGGCCGGCGCCAGCCTGGTCGTGGTGACTCCCTCGAGGCCGAGCAGTTCGTCAAGCTGCTCGCGATCGGTGTCGGGAAGGCCATCGTCGGGCGGCACCAAGAGCACGTTGCGGAGCACGGGCGTCGACGGCAGCCACCTGCGGGCCAGGGCCGCAGTCAGCCCGATCCCCACGCCCGCGGCAAGCACACCGAGAAGCGAGTACTGCAGCTGACGAATCTGGTAGTCGTTGCCTGGGACCACGAACGACTGGCTTGCCAGCACGAGCGAGGCAACCACCAACAGCCCGCCGCCGAGTCCCAGCACTCCGAAGCCCGGGAGCACGAAGATCTCCGCCGCCATGCAGAAGAGTCCCGCTAAAAAGAGCATCACCTCCAGCCAGCCGGAGGTGCCGTTGAGATACTGGCTCCAGAAATAGACGATGAAGGCCACCATCGCCACGAACCCGCCCAGACCCAAGCCCGGCGTGTGGAGTTCGATGTAGAGCCCGGCCCCGCCGATGAGCAACAACAGCCAGGCCACCCCCGGCCTCGCCAGGGCGTCGAAGAGCAGATCGACCCAGCCGGGTTCAGCGATCACCATCGAGTCGGCGAGTCCGTAGGCGGCCGCAAGGCCGGCGGCATTTTGCACGAGGTGCTCGGTGAGCCCCAGCGACTCGGCGGCACGGCCGCTGACCTTGATCGGGCCGATACCGATCTGCGGGCCGAGCTTCCACTCGCCCCGATCGCCCCGCGAGGCCAGCTCCTGCTCTGAGAAGTAATCGACCAGCCCGGTGGGCAGGTTGGTCGCCCTGTGAACCACGAGCCCCGGCAACGCCAGGGCGACCGGCAGCGACCAGCTGCGACCCTTCACCGCGGCGACCCCTTCCCGCCAGGCGGCGGTCATCGCCTCACCCCGCCGCTGGTCGATGTTTGCGGCCCCGTCACCGCCGAGAATTGCCTGGGGATGCATGACCAGTTCGTCACAGGCGGTCGCCACGAGGGCCGCATCGCCCAGTGCCTCCCGCGGCACGTAGGCGACGGTGCGGACCTCGGCCGCATCGAGCCGGGCGAGGGTCGTGGCCAGCACGAGGCTCTGCTCCGGGGAACCACCGGGGCTGTCGATCCGCAGGCAGACAAGGTTGGCCCCTCCGTCGATCGCTTCGGCGAGCTTCGTCCGCACCCGCGTCACGCTCGCCGCGTCGGTCGGCCCGGAAAGCGGAATCTGCACCGCTTCCCATCCGCCCGCGAGCGAGGGATCGAAGGCCAGCGAGCCACGCGGAATGCCGAGCCCCTCGGCCACCTCCTCGGGTCCATCGGCCATGAGCCGAGCGATCCCCAGTTCGCGGACATCGCGGGCGGAGAGCGAGAGCGGCGGCGGCCCGAGTTCGTCCACGCCCAGCACGGCCACGCGACGGCGGATCTCTGCCAATTCGCCCTCGTTGGCAAAGGCCTCCCCCTCCGCCGTCGTGACCCGCACAACGCGGGCCGCGGGGTCGAGCAGAGCCAAGGCCAACGGCGGGGGAATCGTCTTCCGCCTCGCCGCGATGTCGCGGTAGGCCGCCCGCATCGGGGCATCGACCTGTTCGGCATCCCGCACCACCGGGCCGAGCGATGCGGCCGGGCCGACCACGATCTCGTCGCAGGCCGCCGCGACCAGCAGACCGTGGCCGGCAAGCGGCTCGGGAATCCAGGCCACCGTCTTCACGCCGGCGAGCCGGCGGTCGGTGAGGAAGCGGGCCACCGAGAGCGAACGGGCAAAGTCGCTTGCCTCGCCGGTTGGATCGGCGGAGCTGTCAAAGCGAAGCACGAGCATGCCACGCCGCCGGGGATCCTGCGTGAGCTCCGGCAGCCGCCGCAGGACGGCCGCTTCAAGCTGCGTGTCGCGGGTGCCGGTGATCGGCAGCTTGAGGGCCATCGCCACGACCGCCACCTGCTGCTGCTGCGGCTGTTGCTGCTGTTGCTGCGGCTGTTGCTGCGGCTGTAGCTGTGGCGGCTGCTGCGGCGGCGGTTCATCAGAAGCGGCTGCCGGGGCGGCTGGTTCCGGGGTGCCTCCCAGTTCGGCAAAGGGGTCGCCGGAGAACAGGTCGTCAGCGGATGCGACCGGGGGGATCAGCAGGCAGGCCATGACCGCCGCGAGGGTGCTTCTCCAGCATGCGACGCGACCCCGTCGCGGCTGCGGTGGCGAGGTGGCAGGGTTTCCCGGCATGGCACAACCGATTTGGGGGCCTCGTGGGCGGTTCGCCGACGGTGTACAAACCACCTATCCCCCTCCATCATAGGCGAGGCGTCCATCGGGCACCGCCAGCCGGCGGGCCACCCGGCGGAGAGCCCGCTGTCCCGCTTCCAACCGAGACTCTGCACCCATGGCCGACACCCCCCGGAAACCCGACACCGCGGCTGATTCGCCCGAGACGGCGGCGGTCTGCGAGCCGCTGAGGGAATGGTTCGTCTCAAAGGCCCTCAAGCGGGGCCGGTTTCAGCTTGCATCGGGCCGCGAGGCGAGCTTCTACCTCGACGCCAAGCAGGTGGTGCTCGACGCGGCCGGCGCGGTGATCGTCGGCCGCGCCGTGCTCGAGCGTCTCAGATCGCTTGGCCCCCTGCCCGCGGCGGTGGGCGGGATGTCGATCGGAGCCGATCCGGTGACCTCGGCGATCGTGACCATGGCCGGCGTGGAAGGGCTGAACCTCAAAGGCTTCATGATCCGCAAGGAGCCCAAGGGGCACGGACTGCAGCGGTTCGTCGAAGGACCGGTCGAGCCGGGTCAGCACGTGGTAATTGTGGAGGACGTGGTGACCACCGGCGGCTCGTCGCTGACGGCGATCGAGCGTGCGGTCGAGTTTGGCCTGGTGATCGACCGTGTGGTGACACTCGTCGACCGGCTCGCCGGCGGCCGCGAGGCGTTCGAGGCCCGCGGGATCCCCTTCGAGGCGATGCTCACGATTCGCGAACTCGGGATCGAGCCGGACGAGACGTGATCGGCCGGCCGGGCCGACCCGCTTGCCGCCGGTGTCATGCGGGGCGTAGGCTTGTTTGTATGCAGGTCAGGCGTCACCTTCGCCTCCGACGGGGTTCTCGCAGGGTCTTTACGATGCTCAGACCGACCACCTCGACGCCGAGTGGCAACGTGTGCCGCCTGCTCGGCGGTTTCGGCCTGCTTGTGGTGCTCACCGCCGCATCGGCCCGCGGTGACGTCACTGCGGCGGCGGATCATCGCGAGCCCTCCGGCGGAGCGATCGCCGCGGGTAAGGCCGATGTCGACGCTCTCGTGCGTCAGCTCGGTGATGACAACTACGCGACGAGGGCCGAGGCGGCCCGTCGACTGGAGCAGCTCGGCCCGGCGGCGATCGACCCACTGCTCGATGCCGCCGAACGGAGCACCGATCTCGAGATTGCATTGCAGGCACGCTGGCTGGCCTATGAGATTCCGCTCACGCTGCCGGGCGATCACCCCACGGCCCGCAGCCTGCTCGAGGGCTACAAGCAAAAGTCGTTTCCCGAGCGGGTCCGGGTGATGCGGCGGCTGCTGCGGCTCGATGACGACGCCGGCATCGAACCACTCGCCCGGCTGGTGCGGCTGGAGCGGGCCGCGGCCGGTTCACGCATTGCCGCGGCCTTCCTGGCGGCGGAATGGGAGCCCGACACGCTTTACTTCCGCGGCTTCGCCCACGCGATCCGTCGCGGCCTCGGCGCGAGCCGTCGGCCGGCGGCGGCCTTTCTGCAGGCGGTCGTCGATGCCACCCTCGGTGAAAGCGGGGGTATCGACCGGGCGGCGGCCGCCCTGGCCGACCTCGCGACAGACCCGGCGGGGACTGCCACATTCGAAAACGACCAAGGGGGCGGCATGGTCGTCGCCCTCGAGGAGGCTTTCAACGACGACGGCCTGCCGAGTCAGACTCAGCTGATCTTCCGGCAGTGCCTGATCGAGATGCTGCTTGCAGCCGGCCGTCATGAGGAGGCCACCGCCCAAGCCGTGGCGATGCTCACCGAGAGCCTCGACACCGGCGACGACCCCGCATCGCTGATCGCGTGGTGTGTCCAACGAGGGCTGCCCGGGGCCGTCAAGCCCTTACGGGACCGGCTGCTGGCCGACTCCGACGATCGCCGGCTGCTCTTTGCGGTGGCCCTCGCCGACCGGGCGGCAGGACAGATCGAGGAGGCACGTCGCCGGGTCGATCGGCTGCTTGATGAAGAACTCTCCGACCGCGAAGGCTATGCCCAACGCCTCACCGAGGCGGTCGTGCTGGGCGGCTGGGGCGCGGAAGACTGGGCGGATCGCTGCTACCGGAAAGTCGTCACCGATCCACCGGTCGATCCGAAGATCATGCAACTCGTGTCGATGGCCTCGACCTACTACTCCGAGTTTCTCCACGATCTCGGTCGGGATGCGGAGGCGGCCGAAGTCCTGAGCGACCTGCTCGAGGGCAAGCACACCGACACGATCGATCTCGACAACCTGATGCGGTCGATCGGCCGCGACACCCGCTCGATCCGCTCGCGGGCCGCCTTTTTCCAGGCCTGCGCCGCCCGGGCCCGGGGGGATTCGGCGGGCGAGCGGGCCGGCATCGAGAAGGCGCTTGCCGCCTACCCCAAGGATGTCGATGCCCTGATTGCCCTCTACCGGATTCCCGAGGAGCGACAGCGGGCTGTGGCCCGAATCGAGCAGGCCCTGCGGGAGATCGACGATGAGATCGCGGCCCTGCCTGACGAGGCCAACAGCTACAACGAATACGCCTGGCTTGTCGCCAACACCGTCGGCGACCGCGACAAGGCCACCGGCTACTCGCGGCGATCGCTCGAGCTGTCGTTCGACAACGCCAGTTACCTCGACACCCTCGCCCACTGCCTCGCCGCCGAGGGCCGCTACGAGGCCGCCGTCCGCACCCAGCGGCTCGCGGCCCGCTACGAGCCGCACAACCATACGATCGACCACAATCTCGCTCGGTTCAAAAAACTTGCCGACGAGCATGCCGGGGGCGAGGCTCCGTGAAGCACGTAACTGCCGGCTCGCTGCGGATGGCCGTGCATGCCGTCGGGAGCGGACGGCCGCTGGTGCTGCTGCACGGCTTCCCGATGGACCACCGGATGTGGTCCGGCCAGGAGCCGCTCGCCGATGCGGTGCGACTGATTGCCCCTGACCTCCGCGGCTTCGGGGCCAGTCATATCGATCCCGGCAGCCGGATCGAAAGCATCCAGCAGCTTGCCGATGATGTTGCCGCCCTGCTCGAGGCGTTGCACGTCACCGAGCCGGTGACCGTCTGCGGGCTCTCGATGGGCGGCTATGTCGCCCAACACCTCGCGGCCCGGCATCCCCGGCTCGTCGGATCGCTGATCCTCTGCGACACCCGCTTTGATGCCGACACCGCGCAGGCCCGCGAGGCGCGAAGCAGGCTCTCGGAGCACGTGGCCAGGCATGGGGCCAAAGCCGCGGCCGAGGCGATGCTGCCCAACCTGCTGGCAGCCCGCCACGAGCCGACCCCCGCCGATCGAGCGCGGCGGGAGCTGGTTCGCGAGATGATCCTCGCGACACCGGCCGAGACGATCCGCCAGGCGCTCGCCGCCCTCGCGGCCCGGCCCGACATGACCGCCTGCATGGAGGCCTTCGACCGACCGACCCTGCTGGTGGTGGGCGAGGAAGACCGCATCACCCCACCGGACCTTTTGGAACGGCTCGCCTCACGGATGCCGGCGGCCTCGCTGCTGGTCGTGCCCGGATGCGGCCACCTCCCGCCGCTGGAGTCGCCGGAAGTCTTCAACCGCGGGGTGCTCGCCTTTCTGAAGGGCCCGGCAGCGGCCGCTGCCGGAGGTTGTTGAAGCGGCGCAGCCGTTCGATTCGCCGGTCGATCCATTCCAGCCGGGCGTCGGCATCGAGATCGACAAGGCCGGCCCGCTCCAGCGGATCGAGCCGGTCGAGCAGGGCCAGCCAGCGGTTCGCCGCCGTGATCAGTTCGCCGTCGGTGGCCTCGGCGAGGGCCTCGGTGAGCATCCGCAACTCCCGCTTCCGCGGCGAGGAGAGCTTTGAAAAATCGGACTGGGCATCACGAAACGCCCGACGGGCATCGGCATCCCAACCGTCGCGATCACGCTCGACCGCTTGGGCCGCCTCGGTCGACGAGCCACCGAAAAGCGAAAAATCGAGGACGGCCGCCTCGAGCTGGGGGTTGGGCCGCCGACCACCGGGGAGTCTGGGGAACGACTCGATCAGTTGGCCAAACCGCTCGAGAAACTCGATCGAACCGAGTTTTCGCAGAAGGTCGAACTGTTTTACCACCGGGTAGTCGCGCACGTTTTCCGAGGGCTGCGGGAGCGTGGCGGAGCCGACGAGCGTGCCGAGGGCGAGGCAGGCCGCCACAATGCTGCCGGCAGCCAGCCAGCGACGGCCGGCAGGCAAGCCGGCTGCGGCCGTCCGCGGCACATCCGCGGAGATGACGGCCATCTCGATCGTGGAGGCGGTGAGGCTCGCCGGGGCGTCGGCCACCGGCAGGAGGTCGAGCAGGTCCCAGACCTCACCCAGCGCGACCTCGGCGGTCTCAGCCGAACCACCATCAACGCCGTTGCCGGTGGCAGCATCGCCCATTGTGTCGACCAGCCGATCGGATTCACGTCGCCTGCGGTTCACTGGCCCGGTCCCTCGACGTAGGGCGAGAGGAACGCTCGCAGGTTGTCCCGGGCGCGAAACAGCAGTGACTTCACCGCCGGCACCGAAAGCCCCATCGCCTCGGCAATCTCCTCCTGCGAGCACTGCTCGAACTTCGCCAGCAGCACCGCCATCCGCTGGTTGTCGTTGAGGGCGGCGAGGGCCTCGCGGATCTTGCCCCGCAGTTCGTTGCGGTCGGCGACGCGGGCGGGAATCTGGCCGCTGGCCGCCACAGCCAGTGCGTCGAGCCCGGCGATGCTTTGCGAGACGGAACTGGTGGCGGGCACCCCGTACTCCCGCCGACGGTAGGAACGGGCTTTCAGGTCGCGGGCCACGTTGTGGGCGATCGTGTAGAGCCAGGTCGAGAAACGGGCGGTGGGCCGGTAACGATGGCGGCTGCGGTAGACCCGCAGAAAGACCTCCTGGGCGAGGTCCTCGGCGGTGGCATGATCGCCGGTCTGGTGCCAGAAGAGGGTCACCAGCCGTCCCTGCCACCGCAGCAGGAGCGTCTCGAAGGCGGTTGCGTCGTCGGCGGCAACACGCTGCATCAGCGAGGCATCAGGATCGGCCGCCCCGACTGCTGCCGGAGAGGAGAGCGGGATGATTCCACTCGCCGACGCACTGGCCGAGCCGTTCATCGCACCGACTCCTGAGGGCTTCTCGTGACGCCCCTGACGCAGCACGAGTGCCCCGATTGAGTGGAGCGGAGGAGGATCGAACTCCCAACCTCGGCATTGCGAACGCCGCGCTCTCCCAGTTGAGCTACCGCCCCTCGCGGGTCGCGGCAGAACCGCTTCCTCGAGATTTTTTAAGCGTACGGCAGCCGTCAGGGCCTGTCCAGCGAGGCCGGGACCGGACCCGCAGCCCCGGGACCGTTGAGAACGCCTATCCTATAAAAGGTGTTCAAGAGCTGACGAACGCCAAACGAGGATTCATCGCGACCCTCCGCCCCGGTCCCAAGTCCCCCCTCACCTTTACGCGATTCCGCGGCACGCCGCATGCACGCCCCTCCGATCGTCGTCCGCGGCGCCCGCGAACACAACCTCCGCGACGTGACGGTCGGCCTGCCCCGCGGTCGGCTCGTCTGCCTCACCGGTGTCAGCGGCTCGGGCAAGTCGAGCCTCGCCTTCGACACCCTCTATGCCGAAGGGCAGCGGCGATACGTGGAGAGCCTCTCCACCTTCGCCCGGCAGTTTCTCGGCCAGCTGCCTCGGCCCGACGTGGAGAGCGTGACGGGGCTCTCCCCCTCGATCTCGATCGCCCAGAAGTCGGCCGGCCACAATCCCCGCTCAACCGTGGCCACGATGACGGAGATCCATGACTTCCTCCGCGTGCTCTACGCGAGGGTCGGCACGGCCCACTGCCCGGAGTGCGGCACGCTGCTCGAGGCCCAGCCACGCGACCAGATCGTGGAGCGGATCCTGGCCGCCCGGGAGGGCAAGGCGGTGATGATCCTCGCGGCGTTGCTGCGGGAAGCGAAGGGGGAGCACCGCGATCTCTTCGCCGACCTCGTGCGGCAGGGCTTCACCCGGGCGAGGGTCGACGGACGGATCGTGCGGGTTGACGACCCGCCCGCCCTCGAGAAGCAGTTCAAGCATTCGATCGACGTGGTCATCGACCGGCTGGTGCCCTCGGAAGACTCCCGCAGCCGGCTGGCCGAAGCGGTCGACCTGGCCCTGCGGACCGGCGGCGGGCTGGTGGCGGTCGCCGCCGATGCCGGTCCTTCGCCGCGGCGACGCGGCAGCACGCCCGACGGCGGCCCGGCCGCTTCCGACCCGGCCGACGACCTCGTGCTCTCCAGCCGCTTTTCCTGCACGAAGTGCGGCACGAGCTTTCCGGCGGCCGAGCCGCAGCTCTTCAGCTTCAACAGCCCCCAGGGAGCCTGCCCGGCCTGCGACGGCCTGGGCGACATCTACGGCATCGATCCGGGCAAGCTCGTCACCGATCCGGATCGCTCGATCAAGCAGGGGGCGATGAAGCTCCTGGGCCGCTTCCGCGAAATGCCGCGGTGGCTGCGGCGGCTCCTGCTGGGCGTGGCGGCCCATGCCGAAAACAAGAAGAAGCTTCCCCAGGGCCATCTGCTCGACACCCCCTGGAAGGATCTCACGCCCGCCCAGAAAAAACTCTGGCTGGCCGGCACGGGGCTCGAAGAGATTCGCCTCTCCTGGCGGCGGGGCCGGGCCGAGCGGGGAGCGAAGACGAAGTTCGAGGGGCTGCTGGCGATGCTCGCGGCCCGCTGGCGAAATGCCAAAAGCGGGATCCAGCGACGGCAGCTGGAGAAATACATGTCCGTGACGCCCTGCCATGCCTGCGGCGGGGCGAGGCTTTCGCCACAGTCGCGGGCGGTCACGCTCCGCGGCGGGGCCGGGGTGCAGCCTGCCGGGAAAGCCGGCCGCAGCCGCTCGGTGAAATCGGCCCGCCGCGGCGAGGTCGAACTCTCGATCGACCAGGTCTGCGGCCTGCCGATTGCCGAGGCCCGTGGGTTCTTCGCCGGGATCGCCCTCGACGGCACCCAGGCGGTGATCGCTTCGGAGCTGCTCAAGGAGATCACCAGCCGCCTGGCCTTCCTCGACGAGGTGGGTCTGGGCTACCTTTCGCTCGATCGCAAGGCGCCCACGCTCTCCGGCGGCGAGAGCCAGCGGATTCGGCTGGCGGCCCAGATCGGCTCGGGACTCTCCGGGGTGCTCTACGTGCTCGACGAGCCCTCGATCGGGCTGCATCCCCGTGACAACGCCCGGCTGCTCGGGGCCCTGGCGGAGCTTCGCGACAAGGGCAACACGGTGGTCGTCGTGGAGCACGACGAGGAGACGATCCGGGCCGCCGACTGGGTGGTCGACTTCGGCCCCGGGCCCGGCAAGCGGGGCGGCGAGGTGGTGGCCACCGGCTCGCCCGGGGCGATCGCAGGAGCCTCCCGCAGCCTCACCGGAGCCTACCTCGCCGGCCGCGAGCGGATCCCCCTGCCGACCGGCCGCCGCCGGCCCGACGGCACCAGGCTGACTCTCCGCGGCGTCCGCCACAACAACCTCGCCGGGATCGACGTCGAGATCCCGCTGGGGCTGTTTGTCTGCGTGACGGGAGTCTCCGGCAGCGGCAAGAGTTCGCTCGTCGGCGACGTGCTCGAGCCGGCGGTGAGGGGGGCGCTTGGCAGCGAGGCGGCCGTGCCCGGGGAGTTCGACCGGCTGGAGGGCATCGAGCATGTCGACAAGGTGATCGTCATCGACCAGTCGCCCATCGGCCGCACCCCGCGGAGCAATCCCGCCACCTACGTCAAAGTCTGGGACGACATTCGCAGCCTGCTGACGATGCTGCCGGAGGCGAAGAAGCGGGGCTGGAAGCCGGGCCGCTTCAGCTTCAACGTCGCCGGCGGGCGGTGCGAGGCCTGCGAGGGCAACGGCTCGGTCCGGCTCGACATGGACTTTTTGGCCGATGTCTGGGTCACCTGCGAAACCTGCGGCGGCAGCCGCTTCGCCCGCGACACCCTCGAGGTTCGCTGGAAGGGGCGGAACGTCGCGGAGCTGCTGGAGATGGAGATCGGGGAGGCCCGCGAACTGTTTCGCGATTGCCCCGACATCGAACGCAAGCTCGGCACGCTCTGCGACGTGGGCCTCGACTACCTGCACCTCGGCCAGCCCTCCCCCACCCTCTCCGGCGGCGAAGCCCAGCGAGTCAAGCTCTCCCGCGAACTGGCCAAGCGATCGACCGGCCGCACGCTCTACATCCTCGACGAGCCGACCACCGGCCTGCACATGCACGATGTCAAACAGCTGCTCGCGGTGCTCGAGCGGCTCGTGGAGGCGGGCAACACCGTCCTCGTGGTGGAGCACAACCTCGACGTCGTGAAGCGAGCCGACCACGTGATCGACCTCGGACCGGAGGGGGGCCGCGGGGGCGGACGGGTCGTCGCCACCGGCACGCCGGAGAAGATCGCGTCGGTCAAGCGGTCGCTCACCGGGCAGGCCTTGGCAGGCGTGCTCGCAGCGGCGGCGGCCCCGGCTGCCCGCGGCCGGCGGGGATCCTCGCGGCGGGCCGTGCCCTCGGCTGAGCAGCTTACCGCCGCGGTCACGAAGGCCTCGATCGATCCCGGCCCGCGGGCGATCACCGTTCGCGGGGCGGGCCAGCACAACCTCAAAGCGATCGATCTCGACATCCCCCGCGGGGCGATGACCGTCTGCTGCGGGCCGAGCGGGTCGGGCAAGACCTCGCTCGCCTTCGACACCCTCTACGCCGAAGGCCAGCGGCGGTATGTGGAGAGCCTCTCCCCCTACGCCCGGCAATTCGTGGGCCAGGTGCCCAAGCCGATCTTCGAGCGGATCGAGGGGCTTTCACCGGCGGTCGCGATCGAGCAGCGGTCCACCGGCAGCACGCCCCGCAGCACCGTCGGCACGCTGACCGAGATGTACGACTACTTCCGCGTGCTCGCAGCGAGGCTCGGGGTGATGCATTGTCCCGACTGCGGCGTGGCCACCGCCGCGCAGAGCGTCGACGCGGTGGTCGAGCGGATGCTCACCGACTCGCCCGACGCGCGGCTGCTGCTGCTGGCCCCGGTCGAGCCCAGGGCCGGCCAGACGCCCGAGAGCTTCTTCGCCGGGCTGCGGGCGGCGGGGTATGTCCGCGTGAGGATCGACGGGGTGACCAGCCACTTCGATGAGATGCCCTCGCTCGACCGCAAGCGGCGGTCACGGATCGAGATCGTGATCGATCGCGTGACCGCCACGGCAGGGTCACGCAGCAGGCTGGCTTCGAGCGTGGAGGCGGCCTTCGAGGCCGGCGGCGGCACGATGCTGGTGGCCGAGGCGGCCGAGGGCCTCGCCGAGCCGGAGTGGCCGGTCACCGTCCACAGCCGCCGGCTGGCCTGTCCCTCGTGCGGCCGCGGGTTTCGGCCGCTGGAGCCCCGGCAGTTTTCCTTCAACAGCCCGCTTGGCTGGTGCCCGTCGTGCGAGGGCCTCGGCACCCGGGTGGGCATCGAGCATCAGGCCTTGATTCGGGATCCGCAGGCCACCCTCGCCGGGGCCGCCCTCGACCTCTGGCCCGACCTCGATGCCCCGCTTGCCCGGGCGATGCTCGAGGCCCTCGCCGCCAGGCTCAGCCTGCCGCTGGATGTGCCCTTCGCGGAGCTCTCGGGCCTCCAGACGCGGCCGCTGTTCGAGGGCACCGGCGACGCCTGGATCGAGGTTGAAGGCCACGGCTTCGCCTTCCAGTTCCGCGGGCTGGAGACCGCCTGCGAGGAGGCCGCCAGGCTGGTCGCGGGCTTGCGTGGCCGGGTCGATGCGGTGATGGGCGAAGTGCCCTGTTCGGAATGCGGCGGCAGCCGGCTGGAGGAGGTGGCCACGGCGGTCACGCTCTTCGGCCGCTCGCTCGATGTCTGGTGCCGGATGCCGCTGGGGAAACTCGCCGGGGAACTGACGGCGATCTCCCTCGCTCCGCAGCAGCGTGAGATCGCCGCCGACCTGCTGCGCGAGCTGCAAAGCCGGGTCGAGTTTCTCGTGGACGTGGGGCTCGACTATCTCGACCTCGCCCGGCCGGCCGGGAGCCTCTCCGGCGGGGAGCTGCAACGGATTCGCCTGGCCGCCCAGGTCGGCAGCGGACTGACCGGGGTGCTCTACGTGCTCGACGAGCCGACGATCGGCCTGCATCCGCGCGACACTCACCGGCTGATCACCGCCCTGGGCAAGCTCCGCGACCTCGGCAACACGCTGGTCGTGGTCGAGCACGACCGCGACGTGGTCCGCTCGGCCGACTCGGCTGTCGACTTCGGCCCCGGCAGCGGCCGCGAGGGGGGCAGCGTGGTCGCCCAGGCGGCCCCCGCGAAGCTCGTCAGAAATCGCAAGAGCGTGACCGGGCCCTACCTCGCCGACCGGCGGGCCCCCACCGCCACCCCCGCCGCCAAAGACCATGCCCGCCGCGAGCCGGCCGGCTGGCTGGAGGTGCGGGGCATCCGCCACCGCACCCTTCGCGATCTCGACGCGCGGTTTCCCCTGGGCGTGCTCGCCGCGGTCACCGGACCGAGCGGCTCGGGCAAGACGTCGCTGGTGCTCGAGGTGCTCCACCGGGCCCTGGCCCGCCGGCTGCATGCGGCCCGCGAGCAGCCGGGGGCCCATGATGCGATCAAGGGCCTGGAGCAGATCGACAAGGTGATCCTCGTCGACCAGCAGGCGATCGGCTCCACGCCAGGGTCCACGCCGGCGACCTACACGGGCGTCTTCGACCCGATCCGGCAGCTGTTTGCCAAGCTGCCCGAGGCGAGGAAGCGGGGCCTCACGCCGCGGCAGTTCAGCTTCAATGTGCCCGGCGGCCGCTGCGAACTCTGCGAGGGGCTCGGCCAGCGGCGGGTGGAGATGCACTTTCTGCCCGACATCTGGGTGGAGTGCGAAGCCTGTCGTGGCCGACGGTTTTCCTCGGAAACCCTCGCCGCCTGCTGGCATGGCAAGTCGATCGCCGACGTGCTCGAGATGACCGCCGCGGAGGCGGCCTCGTTTTTCGCCACCGCCCCGCAGATCGCGAGGATCCTCGACACGCTCGTCGACGTGGGGCTGGGCTATGTGCGGCTCGGCCAGCCGGCCCCGCAGCTCTCCGGCGGCGAGGCCCAGCGGGTGAAGCTCTCCCGCGAACTGGCCAAGCCCGGCACCGGCAACACCCTTTACATCCTCGATGAGCCAACCACCGGGCTGCACTTCAGCGACATCGAAAAACTGCTGGCGGTGCTCGAGCGGCTGGTGTCGGCGGGCAACAGCGTGCTGGTAGTGGAGCACAATCTCGAGGTGATTGCCGCGGCCGACTGGGTGATCGACATGGGACCCGAGGCGGGCGAGGGGGGCGGCCGGATCGTGGTCGAGGGCCCGCCGGAGGATCTCGTGATTCATGCCCAGAGGTGGCGTCGGCAGGCACTCACCGCCACGCCTGGCCGGGAGAACGGCAGGGCAAGCGGCAGGCCAAGCGGCAGCGGAAGCAGCAGGACAAACGGCAGCCGCGACGCCCGCAGCCCCGCCGAGCGGCTGCGGCAAAGCCACACCGGCGAGGCCCTCGAGGCCTTCGGGCTGTGAGCAATCCGCGGCCTACCAGCGGGCCTCGAGGCCCGTGGTCACGCCCTGCAGCAGCACGCTGTCGCCGGTGCTGATCCCCGCCGTGCCGGGTGTCACCGTAAGGTTCGTGAGTGAGAGCTGCTCCGCCGGCGTGGCCACGCCAGAGAGCCAAAACAGCGAGTAGCCCAGCCGCCAGGAGAGCCAGTTGGTCACGTCAAAGGTCGCGTTGGCCCCGAGTTCACCGAAGAAGGCGACCGTGCCCCGCGAGGCCGAAGCCGGGCCGAGCCGCACCACCGTCCCGCCCTGGTCAACCTCCGCAAGGGTCCGCTGGTAGGCGGTGTTGCCATACACACCTGCCTTGCCCAGGCCGTTGACCCGCAGCCGCCCGCCAGTGTTCCACAGCAGGGCATCGAGGCCGATCTGGCCGCCGTAGAGGTCGTTGCCGGTTCGCGAGTCGAAGACGTTGGGAATCGCGCCGGTGGGTGTGTCGGTGATGTTGAGGTATTCGTTCCACTCCACCCAGCGGAAGCCGGCCAGCCAGGTGACCGCCCCGCCGGTGTTGCGACGGAGGTTCCATTCGGCCGACTGGATCAGGGCCGAGGAGATCGCCCTCGCCCCGCCGATGCCGCCATTGCTGAACCCGGCGATGTCGTTTTGGGTGTAGGCACCCGCCGAGGGAGGCGTCGCGTACTCACCAGCAAAGGGGCTCACCTGGAAGTAGTTGCCCTCCATTGTGGTGCACTCGTCGAGGTGCCGGAAGAGCCCGAACCGCGGACCGACCGAGAGTGGAGCCTGCAGTTGATTGACATCGAAGATCGGCCCATCGGTGGCGGTGGTCGTGTAGAGCGTGCGGCTGGCGATGTTGTTCCGCCAGAGCATCAGGGCATCGACCTGGAAGGTCCACTTCGGACCACAGCTCCCGCACTGCCCGCAGCCGCCGGTGCAGCCGGCGCCGCAGCAGCCGCCGGCATCGCTGACGGTGTAGCCATCGCCGAGTCCGGCATACTCCGGCACGACTCCCTCGGCGTATTCCTGGGCGTAGCCAGGCGCGACCACGGTCTCGTCCTCGAAGATCAGTTCCCCGGCCTCCTCGTATTCGTAGGCCACCTCCTCCGGCCGTCCGCCCTCGCGGGATTGACCGGCCACCGGCGTGGCGGATTCAGCGCGGTCGCCGGTCTCACGATCCTCCGCATTGACTGCCGGCGGGGCTGCAGGGCGAACCGGCCGGAGCGGCTGACCGGCCGCCGGGAGCCTCGCGGGCGGACGGGCCGCCTTCACGCGAACGCTGCGACCGGCCACCTCCGGCTCGTCGGTGACGAGAAAGGAATCGAAGGCCGCAGCCCGAGCCACGGATGCGGCGATGAGCATGGAGGCCATCGCCGCGAGCGTGACGGCGACGGTGGACGAGTTGACCGCGGCGGTCCGGACGCGGCAGAGTCGGACATGAATGTTGCGAGTTCGCATGACTTCGCCCGCCTGATGCGGACACCCCCTGGAATCGTTGGAAGCGTTGGGGGCGTCAGTGCCGCCCCAGCCTGATCCTCTGCAGGGATTTCGGCGCAGGGTCGTGCCTGTCCTGAGCGTCGTGCGTCAGATGCCGGTCGCAAAAAATGGGCAAGCTGCGGAAGCTGCCCGCAACCCTGCGGGGGGAAATCGGCGGCATGCCGCCAAGCTACGCCCGATCAACCACCTCGCCGCTGCCGCCCCGGGAACGGCTGAATCGGATGTCGAGCGTCCGCAGGTGGGTGTGCAGCCCGGCGTCCTGGATCGGCAGGATGTGGGCCGGGTGGCCCGACTCATTGTGGTGGGAATGCCACAGACCCGGCGGCGTGATGAACACCGAGTGTGGCTCCCAGTCGAACCGCTGGCCATCCACGATCCGGCCGGCCTCGTCGAGCCGGTCCCCCACGAGCGTGTAGCAGCCGGGCCTGGCATCGACCACCAGATCGACCGCCACCGACTGGTGTCGGTGGGCCGCCTGCACCGCCTCCACCGGCAGCACCCCGAACATCGCCCAGAGCACGTGGGTGATCGTCATCGTGCGGGGAAAAAGCCGGTTGCCCAACAGCACGCTCACACGATTGGCCGTCGCGCTCGCTGGATCGTGGAGCACCGCCTCGAGGGCCTCGTGGATCGCCTCACGGCGGTAGTGGGTGGGGGCAAAGCGGGGACTTCCCGGCCGCGCCCCCAGATAGGCCAGCAGCGGGCCGTCGTGCACCCAGTAGACCGCCGCATCCTCGGCGGCGACATGCGTGGCCCGGCAGCCGGCCGGCAGCGTGAAAAGATCACCGGCGTGCCAGGCGATCTCGACCGGCTCAGCCGCCGCCTGCTCCACACGGCTTCGCCCGCTGCCCCGCATCACGAAGAACAGTTCACTGGTGGACTCCGCTTCGGTGAGCACCGCGTCGCCGTCACAGACATGCACGAAGCTCGCACAGAGACCGGGCGTGGTGGCCGGCCCGGGGCAGGCAAGGGCAACGCTTGCATCGAGCGGGATGATCCCAGTGCCGCCTTGTTCATGGAGCGTCGCGGACCACCGCAGGCCGGGAATCGGCGGGAGCGTGCCATCGGCAAGCGGGTTGGAGGCATAGCGGTAGTCGTGGTAGCGGGCGGCCTCGGTGAGCCGTTCGGCTGCGGTGTGGGGATGGGCTGGCTGAAGCATGACTGGCCTCGGGTCGCGTGGATCGGGAGGATGCCTGTTCGCTCCATTTCTGGCAGAATCCCCGGCGAGATTCTTGGCGTCCAACGGGTATGCCGAGAGATTGTACGCAGTCTGCAAGGCACGAGGCATGAGCCCCACCCAGCCCGATCCCGCCGCCTCGCCAGCCGGTCCGAGGATCGTGTCGCTCTTGCCGGCGGCCACCGAAATCGTTTGCAGCCTGGGCCTGGGCCCGCAGCTGGTAGGCCGCTCTCACGAGTGTGACTGGCCCGCCGAGGTCGCGGAGCTGCCGGCCTGCACGGCTCCGCGGATCGACCCGGCCGCGACGAGCAGGGCGATCCACGAGGCGGTCGAGCAGGCTGGCCGGACACCTGCCGAGGATGGCTCCTCCCTCTACCGGCTCGATGCCCGGCAGCTCTCGGCCCTGCGGCCCGACCTGGTCATCACTCAGACCTCCTGCGATGTCTGCGCGATCGCGGCGGATGACGTGACCCGAGCTCTCGAACGGACCGGCTGCCGCGCGAGGCTGCTGTCGCTGGCCGCCGCCTCGCTCGCCGATCTTTTTGCCGACATCCTCGCGGTGGGCGAGGCCACCGGCCGGCTGCCGCAGGCCCGCGAAATGACCGCCCGACTGCGGGCGAGGGTCGACTCGCTCGCCTGCCGGGCCGCCACGCTCCATCGGGACCGCCGGCCACGCGTGGCGGTCGTCGAGTGGCTCGACCCGCCGATGGCCGCGGGCAACTGGGTGCCCGAGATGGTGCGGCTTGCCGGCGGCGAGGATCCACTCGGACAGGCCGGCCGCCATTCCCACTGGATCGAGTGGGCCGAGCTGGCCACGGCCGACCCCGACATCGTGATCCTCGCCCCCTGCGGCTTCGGCCTCGATCGGGTAATCGAGGAGGCCTCTACGGCGCCGGTGCGGGAGCATCTGGCGGGCCTGCGGGCCGCCGAGGAGGGACGACTGTTCGCCATCGACGGCCACCATCTGGTCAACCGCCCGGGGCCGAGGCTGGTCGATTCCCTCGAGGTGATCGCCTCGTTGATCCATCCGGGCAGGTTCTGCTTCGAGGCGGCGGCCCGCTTTGCCAGGCCGCTCACACTCACTCACTCAGCCTGAGCCTTGCCCGATGAGTCCGCCGTCAGGTCGCCGGCATGGTCGGCCGGCATGAGACCCTTCGCCGCCTTTCGGAAGCCGAAAGCTCGCGGCTCGTAGCGGCCCACCAGATCGACCCGGGACTTCCCGGGGATCTCGTCCTCCAGCCCGACCGCCCAGTAGCAGGCGTTGACCAGCAGCCGTCGCAGGCCCTCCGAGGCAAGATCGGTCGAAGAGCCCATGGTGGTGGTGAACACCCTGCCGGTCGGCCCGCCCTCCACCGAGTAGGTCTTGATCCAGGCGACCGGCATCATCGGGTCGTTCTTTTTTCCCTCGACCGGCTCGGCATCCGGTGTCATCCCGGCAAGCACCTGCCCGAGCACCAACGGCTTGGAGTCGCCGGGCAGCGGCAGGCGAACACCGTAGACATCAGTCGGCCCCCAGATGTCGCCGTCGGCGATGCCGCGGAGGATGCTGTGGCCCTCCGCCCCGGGAGCCAGGACGCCGCGGGTACTCTCGCGGCCGTGGTGGCCGTGGTGGCTGATCCACTTCTCGCCGAGCACCGCCCGGCCGAAGCCGCCTTTCCAGGCCTGCTTCTCGCCACCGTAGCCGTTGGCGTAATGGTGGAATTGCCGGCCTTTTGGCACGTTGAAGGCGTGGGTTGCCGTCCGCATCCCGACCACCGGGCGGCCCTCGCGGAGGTAGGCATCGACGTGCTCCATCTGCTCGTCGGGCAGATTGCGAAAGCGGGTGGCGATGACCATCAGATCTGCCTCGGCCAGCGCCTCGAGGCCAGGGATGTTCTCGGTTTCATCGGGCTCGATCGTGCCCGTGGCCGGATCGATGGCAAACGTCACCCGGCAGTCAAAACCGTGATGGACCGCGAGAATCTTGGCCAACTGCGGCAGGGCCTCCTCGCTGCGGTATTCCTCGTCACCCGAAACGAGCACCACCCGCTTCCCGCGAGCGGGCCCCTCGCCCCCCTCGATCTCGAGCCAGGCATCGGCAGCCCGACCGGCAACCGCGGCAAGGGCCGTCGCCGCAACGACAACACAACCAACACAAGCCAGGCGACGCATGGAAAGACTCCCGAAGGATGCAGGAAGCGGACGGAAACGGTCGCACGCAACCGCACGAGACACGACCGCGACTGCGTTCAGGAGAGAATACCCTTGACCACCTTCCCGTGCACGTCGGTCAGCCGGAAGTCGCGACCCTGGTAGCGGTAGGTCAGCCGCTCGTGGTCGATGCCCAGGCAGTGCAGGATCGTGGCGTTGAGGTCGTGGACGTGCACCTTCTGCTCGGGAGTCGTGATGTTGTAGGAATAGTCGTCGGTCGCCCCCCAGGTGAGGCCGCCTTGCACTCCCGCCCCGGCCAAGAGCATCGTGAAGCAGCGGGGATGGTGGTCGCGGCCGTAGTTGGTCGCCGTGAGGGCACCCTGGGAGTAGATCGTGCGGCCGAACTCGCCGCCCCAGATGACGAGGGTCTCATCGAGCAGGCCCCGGGCGGCAAGGTCGTCAAGCAGGGCCGCGGTCGGCTGGTCGGTGTCGTGGCACTGCCCACGGATCGCCTTGGGCAGCCCGCCGTGGTGGTCCCAGCCCATGTGAAAGAGTTGCACGAACCGCACGCCCCGCTCCGAGAGCCGCCGGGCGAGCAGGCAGTTGTAGGCATAGCTGCCGGGTCTGCGGACGTCAGGGCCGTAGGCATCGAGCACATGCTGCGGCTCGTCGGCGACCTCCGCCAGTTCCGGCACACTGGCCTGCATGCGGAAGGCCATTTCATACTGCTCGGTGCGGGCGGCAATCTCGGGGTCGCCCAGGAGCCCTTCGCGGCGGGCGTTGATCGCAGCGATGCGGTCGAGCGTCTGCCGTCGCAGGCCGCGGTCGATGCCGGGGGGATCGGTGAGGTAGAGCACCGGGTCGCCGGTGTTGCGGAAGCGGACGCCCTGGTGGCGGGTGGGTAGAAAGCCCGCACCCCAGAGGCGGTCATAGAGCGGCTGGTCGTCGCGACGTCCGGTGCCGAAGCTCGTGAGCACGATGTAGGCGGGCAGGTCGGCGTTGTCGCTACCGAGGCCGTAACTGATCCAGCTGCCGATGCTCGGACGGCCGGCGAGCTGGTGACCGGTCTGGAAGAAGGTGATCGCCGGGTCGTGGTTGATCTGCTCGGTATACATCGAGCGGATCATGCACCAGCGGTCGGCATGCCGGGCGATGTTGGGCACCAGTTCGCTGAACCACATCCCGCTTTCGCCGTGCTGCTTGAAAGAGAAGAGCGAGGGGGCCACCGGGAAGCTCTTCTGACCACTGGTCATGGTGGTCAGCCGTTGGCCCTGGCGGATCGACTCGGGAAGATTCTTGCCCCGTTGCTGCTCCATCTGTGGCTTGGGATCGAAGAGGTCCATCTGCGACGGCGCGCCCGACTGAAACAGGTAAATCACCCGCTTGGCCTTGGGCGGGAATCCTGGAAAGCCCTCGCGGCCCCCTGCTGCCGCGGCGAGCCCACCGCTGAGGCCGGAGAGTGCCGCCAGGCCGAGGGTGCCGGCGGAGTTACCGAGAAACACCCGGCGGTTGAGGGCGTCTTGAAGGCGGATGGCTTGGCGGTCACGCATGTGTCGTTCTCCGGTCGGAAAATGGGGACGGGAGCGATTGAGCGGCCGCCCGGAGGGCGGACCGGGTCGGAAAATGGGGACGGGAGCGATTGACCGGCCGCCCAAAGGGCGGACCGGGTCGGAAAATAGGGACGGGAGCGATTTACCGGCCGCCCAAAGGGCGGACCGGGTCGGAAAATGGGGACGGGAGCGATTTACCGGCCGCCCAAAGGGCGGACCGGCCCTCG